>PKUY01000036.1 GCA_003131705.1 Acidobacteriota bacterium
GGCGTTCGCCAGGTTCGAATGCGCACTTCGGGAGCGTCCCTCGAGCGCCTGGCTGACGGCGCATTCCTTATCAAGCCGGATGAAGCACTTAAGCCTTATCCAAAAGTTCTGACCGACCGCCTGGTTCACTGGGCGAAAGTTACTCCGAACAAGGTTTGTATTGCGAAGCGCCGCGCGGACGACGGATGGCGNNGAACTCACCTACGCGCAGGTTCTGGAATCGGTCATTAGCATCGGCCAAGCGTTGCTCGACCGCGGGCTTTCAGTTGACCGGCCCGTGACGATTCTTTCAGAGAACGATCTGGAGCACTTCCTCCTCACGCTGGCTGGGCAACACGTGGGCGTTCCAACCGCGCCTCTCTCGCCGTCCTATTCGCTAGTGTCAAAGGATTTTGGCAAGCTGCGTCACTGCTTGAACATTCTCACTCCGGGTCTCGTCTTTGTGTCCGATGGCACTCGCTACGCAGCTGCCATTGAAAGCGTCGTGGGCGAGCATGTGGAAGTTATTGCTACGACCGCGCCTCCGGACCGCCGAAAAGCGGGACTGTTTGCCGATCTCCTCGAAACCAACCCGACGCCGGCTGTTAACGCGGCTCACAACCGGATTGACCCGGATGATGTAGCGAAATTTCTTTTTACGTCCGGATCGACAGCCATGCCGAAAGGGGTCATTAATACGCATCGGATGATCTGCAGCAACCAGCAGATGATTGCTCAACTTTTTGGTTTTCTCGAAGACGAGCCTCCGGTGATCGTGGATTGGCTGCCGTGGAATCACACATTTGGCGGGAATCATGACGTCGGTATTGCGTTGTATAACGGTGGCACGTTTTACATCGACGACGGCAAGCCCGGTCGCGGCGCGATGGAGAAGACGGTTCGCAACCTGCGCGAGATTTCCACGACCGTTTATTTCAATGTCCCAAAGGGATACGAAGATTTGCTTCCATATCTTCGCGCCGACAGCGAACTTCGTGAGAGTTTCTTCCGCCGCCTCGGTCTGATGTTCTATGCAGGGGCAGGCCTCTCGCAGCCGGTGTGGGACGCGTATCGCGAGCTGGCACTCGAAACTTGCGGGGAACGCATCATTATGGCGACTGGGCTTGGCTCGACGGAGACATCGCCCATGGCGATGCAAACGACGTGGGAAACGGACCGCGCGGGAACGATCGGTATTCCTGTGCCGGGCGTTGAATTGAAGCTCGTTCCGCGTGGCGGCAAACTCGAGGCGCGCGTTCGAGGCCCCAACGTCACGCCGGGATACTGGCGTCAGCGGGAATTGACACAAAAAGTGTTCGATGAAGAGGGGTTCTATTCATTCGGAGATGCTGTGCGGTTCGTCGATCCGAACGATGTGAACAAAGGGCTCCTTTTCGACGGCCGCCTGGCTGAAGACTTCAAGCTGGGGAACGGAACATGGGTCAGCGTTGGCCCGCTGCGCGCCAGAATTCTCGGCCACTTTGCGCCTTTCGTTCGCGATGCCGTGATCACCGGTCTGAACCGCGATTATTTGGGAGCCATTATTTTTCCAGATCTGGATGCTTGCCATACGCTCGCTCCGGAGTTACCAAAACACGCGCTGCCCGCGGAGATCGTACGGCATCCCGCCGTGCACGCAAGATTTCAGGCGCTGCTCGATAGCTTTGCAGCTGAGTCCACGGGCAGTTCAAACCGGATCGTGCGTGCGGTCATTGCGGAAGAACCGCCATCCCTCGATGCTGGGGAGATAACGGATAAAGGTTCTTTCAATCAGCGCGCCGTGCTGGAGCGACGAGCTGAGCTCGTCGAGCAGCTATACGCTTCGGACCTTTCTTCCCAGATTCTGCGAATCAAGGAGAAGTAAATTCGCATGGGTAAGCTGAGACAGCTCAATTTGGAACGCCGAGAGATGGNNGAGTCCATCCTAGCCGAGTACGAAAAGCGGGGCGCCGCGGAGTTTAAGCTTCAGGCCCAGATTGGCGAAGAGCAGTGGCTCGGTCGACGCGACGAGTTCTTGATTGCAGTCGGCCGCGAGACGGGCATGCTCCTCAACATCATCGCGAAGGGAGCCAAGGCGCGGAACATCCTGGAACTTGGAACGTCTTACGGTTATTCCACCGTCTGGCTGGCGGAAGCTGCGCGTAAGACGGGCGGCAAGGTAATTAGCCTGGAAATCAGAGCGAACAAGCAGGAATATGCGCGCGCGATGCTTAGCAAGGCCGGCCTATCCGCGCACGTCGAATTCCGCCTTGGCGATGCACGCGAGACAATCACCTCTCTCGCCGGCCCATTTGATTTCGTTCTTCTCGATCTATGGAAGGATCTTTACATACCGTGTTTTAATCTCTTCTATCCGAAGCTCAGCGTCGGAGGCTTCGTGGCAGCGGACAACATGCTGCGCCCCGAGGCATATCGCGCCAGTGCCCTTGCGTATCGCAAGCATGCGCGGTCGAAACCGAAGATCGACACCGTGCTCTTGCCCGTGGGCAGCGGCGTCGAACTGAGCCGTTACGCAGATACGCTGCCCTAGACAAAGCCCCGAGAAACTTTCGTGGTGCCCGGAGTCCCCGCCCTTTGTCCACACAGGAACAGCAAGCCCGCAAAAGATCCAAGGTTGACAGACCCGCCGTACAACTCCCATAATTCTCACGTTCGGCGCTTTTCAGGAGCTAATTCTGTCTGCGTCAGTCAGCTTGGGTCCTGACAACGGTTCGGCGGCGGCCGGTCCCTTCGGATTCGGGCCCCGGCGCTACTTCCCTGGGCCTTCCTCCTCTCGCAGGAAATCTTTAGGAGTCGTTGCCCGAATGTCACCATTCGGTCTTCCAGCACATCAATCACTTTGGGGACCTCGTTCAGCGATTGCTAATTCCCTAAGTCCGTTTGTATTTCAGACGAAGTCGATGGGGGTCGAGAGATGGAAACCAGCCGCAGAGATTTCCTCAAGATCGCAACGATCGGCGGAGCCGCAGCGACTGTTTTTGGCTTCGATTTGGCTCCCGCCTATGCCCAGCTACGCGAACTGAAGATCGCGCGAGCCACGGAGACGCGTTCTACATGCCCGTACTGCGCGGTAGGGTGCGGTGTAATTATTTACACGCTCGGCGATAAACCCAAGAACGTCACGACGCAGGTCGTCCATGTCGAGGGNNCCACGTCGAGGGCGACCCCGATCATCCCGTGAATCGTGGGACCCTCTGCCCGAAGGGTTCATCGCTTGAACAAGACATCCTGAATGCGCGTCGCCTACTGAAACCACAGGTGCGCCGGCCGGGCGGAACGGACTGGGAAGATATTTCCTGGGCTGCGGCCATCAGCGAAATCGCTCAGTGGACCAAGAAAACGCGCGATGCAACATTCGTTGAGAAAGACGCCACCGGAAAAACCGTAAACCGTTGCGAAGGGATTGCGTGGATCGGCGGCTGCACGGACACGAACGAATTCAACTTTTTAGCCGTCAAGACCATGCGCAGCCTCGGGCTCTGCTACCTGGAAAATCAGGCCAGAGTTTGACACGGCCCCACGGTCTCAAGTTTGGGACCAACGTTCGGACGCGGGGCGATGACGAATGGCTGGATCGACATCAAGAACACGGACATGATGTTGATCATGGGCGGCAATCCTGCCGAGAATCATCCCTGCGGATTCAAGTGGGCGATCGAAGCAAAACGGAATCGCAACGCCAAAATGATTGTGGTGGACCCTCGCTTCACGCGTACGGCCGCTACCGCTGATCAATTCCTTCAGATTCGCGCCGGGGCCGACATTGCTTTTCTCGGCGGCATGATCCACTACGCCATCGAAAACAATCGCATCGCGAGGGATTACCTCGTTAACTACACGAACGCCTCTTTCATCATCAAGGAAGGCTTTAAGCTACCGGAAGACGGATTGTATTCGGGCTTTGATCCTGCGACGAAGACCTACGATCAATCCACCTGGAATTACGAAGGCAGCGGCGGGGGCTCTGGAAATTCGAGTGGAACGAAGTTGGGAACCCAGGTGACGTCTCCCGTGCCGTTGCCTGCCAATGTCACGCACGATCCCACTTTGCAGAATCCGCGTTGTGTGTTTCAGCTTCTGAGGCAGCAATACTCCCGATACACGCCAGAGGTAGTGGAGCGAATCACCGGAATTCCCAGAGATCAGTTCCTCAAAGCGGCTGATCTTTTCACGTCCATCCGCAAAGATGGCGACATGAAGAAGGCCGCCACGATTATCTACGCTGTGGGCTGGACGCAGCACACGTTCGGCACGCAGATCATCCGCGCCGCGGCGATCATACAATTGCTGATGGGCAACGTCGGCCGGGCCGGCGGAGGCGTGAATGCCCTCCGGGGCCATTCGAATATCCAGGGCGCCACGGATATGGGGGGGATATTTGACAATTTGCCGGGATATTTGAAAGTGCCAAAGCCAGTCGATGCGGACTTGGCGGCATATCTCAAACGAATCACGACCACATCCTCCAAGCCGACTGAGTGGCAGTCGTTCAACTACTGGTCGAACACACCGAAGTTTGTCGTGTCATTCCTGAAATCCCTCTATGGCGACACGGCAACAAAGGAAAACGATTTTGCATTCGACTATCTTCCCAAGGTCGATCGCAATTATTCCTGGACCCAGATCTGGGACAGCATGTATCGCGGCACGGTGAAGGGAATGTTCGCGTTCGGGATGAACGGCGTAATGATCGGTCCGAACACCCACAAGAATATCGACGCGCTGAAGAAGGCCGATTGGCTCGTGGTTGGCGAGATTTATCCCGATGAGACCAGTGAATTCTGGAAGGCTCCGGGCACTACGACGGATGAGATGAAGAACATTAAGACGACCGTGTATCGCCTGCCCTGCGCTGGATTTGCCGAAAAAGACGGCAGCATGACCAATTCAGCGCGCTGGTTGCAGTGGAAAAACGCAGCCGTACCGCCGCCCGGCGACGCCCGGCTCGATCAAGACATTTTGGCTCAAATTTTCCTGGCGGTGCGTGATCTCTACAAAAAAGAGGGAGGAAAATTCCCGGATCCAGTTTTGAACTTGACCTGGGCTTACACCGATCCGCTCCACCCCTCTCTTTCCGATGTTGCCAGGGAAATCAACGGAAAGACGCTTGTCGATCTGACCGACGATACCTTGAAGCAGACCATCAAAGCCGGTCAGCAACTCCCTGGATTCGCATGGCTGAAAGATGATGGGACAACCTCATGCGGAAACTGGATTTATTCCGGATCTTGGACGGAAGCCGGTTCCCAGATGGCCCGGCGCGGAACGGAAGATCCATCCGGTATGGGCGTCTATCCGAATTGGGGATGGTCATGGCCAGCGAATCGCCGCGTTCTCTATAACCGAGCTTCTTGCGACGTGGATGGCAAGCCGTGGGATCCGACGCGCAGGCAGGTCTGGTGGAGCGAAGCCGCGCAAAAGTGGGTTGGAAATGATGTTCCGGATTTTAAGCTGGATTCTCATCCCAAAGATCACATGGGCCCATTCATCATGAATCCCGAAGGCGTGGGCAGAATCTTCGGTCCGCTCGCCGCGTTTGCCGACGGACCTTTTCCGGAGCATTACGAGCCAATTGAAAGCCCCATTGAAAATCCGCTGCACCCAATGCAATCCAACAATCCAGTTGTGAAGAAATTCACGACCGCCGCGGATAAGTACGGGACTCCGGCAGACGGCTTTACGATTGTCTGCACGACCTATCGATTGACCGAGCAATATCACTACTGGACGAAGAACAATCCAATGAACGTTCAGCTGATTCCCGAACCGTTCATCGAAATCCCGGTTGAACTGGCGAATGATCTGGGCATTGAGGGTTCTGAGGTCATCAAGGTGACGAGCGCACGCGGAACCTACATCGCAAAAGCCTTCGTGACCAAGCGAATCAAACCGATGACGATCGATGGCAAAAAGGTCTATCAGATTGGCCTGCCGATCCATCAGGGTTTCCGCGGGATCAAGGAAGACGAGGAAAGAAACGCGCGGACGCCTGCGAATTTCCTCACCCCTACGGTCGTTGATCCCAACGCATTCACCCCTGAATCGAAGGGATTCCTCGTAAAAGTGGAAAAGGCTTAGGGGGACGCGAATATGAGCAGTGCAGGTTTTGAAATTCGAGCGATCTCAGGCCATGCTGGCCCCGTCCCCGGAGCCGGGTTGAAGCGTGAATTTGAAGTCTGCAAGTTGATCGACACGACCACGTGCATCGGCTGCAAGGCGTGCGAAGTCGCATGCCTGGAGTGGAATGGATACTCGTTCAGCGAAACCAAATTCGACAACTCCTACCAGACAATGCCGGAGACGTCCTGGAATTATTGGAACCTGATCAAGTTCAACGAGCACGAAGATCCCGATCACGGCCTGATGCTGCTGATGCGCAAGGATCAGTGCATGCATTGCGAAGAGCCTGGGTGCCTCGCCGCTTGTCCCGCTGACAACGCGATCGTCCAGTATGTGAATGGAATCGTGGATTTCCAGCAGGAGCATTGCATCGGTTGCGGCTATTGCATTAGCGGCTGCCCCTTCAACATTCCGAAATTTAGCCCCGATGCGCGCAAGGTTTTCAAGTGCACGTTGTGCGTCGATCGGGTAAGTGAGGGCCTCGAACCTGCGTGCATTAAAGCTTGCCCCACCGGCTGCTTGCATTTCGGCACGAAACCGGAAATGAAAGAGCTTGCGGAGACCCGGGCGGAGCAGCTTCGCGAGCATTCCGGGTTCGCGAACGCCGGCGTGTACGACCCAGCAGGCATCAGCGGAACTCACGTTATCTACGTGCTCCACGATGCGAGCAATCCCGAGAACTATGGCGGACTTCCGTCCAATCCACGCATTCCTTGGACCGTTCAACTCTGGAAGCATCCGTTGAAGTGGATTGGAAACCTCGCGATCGTTGGCGGTCTGCTCGGTCTCGTAGTTCACTACCTTCGTTTCGGTCCGAAGACACTCGAAGAGGATAAGCAGAAAAAACCCGGAGCCGGACAATGAGCGAAGACACAAGGGTTCCACCAGGAAATGTTCTGCGTTATTCCTTCCCGGAGCGACTGGTGCACTGGCTGGCGGGCTTTTCCTACGTTTACCTCATGCTGACGGGCCTGGCGTTTTGGTCGCCCTGGCTCTTCTGGCTGGCCTTCGCCTTGGGCGGGGGCACCATATCTCGCGAGCTGCATTCGTGGGTTGGCTTGATCTTCGTTGTTGCCGTGCTGCTGATGTTCCGGATGTGGCACAGGCAAATGCACGAGACGGCGGTTGATAAAGAATGGTGGGACGCCATTCCTCATTACATCCGAAATGAAGATGAGTATGTTCCGACGGTCGGGCGATTTAATGGCGGCCAGAAGCTTCTGTTTTGGGGATTTCTCTGGTGCGGACTTTTCCTGCTCCTTAGTGGCCTAATTCTCTGGTTCCCCAATTGGGTTCCATGGAATCTTCGCTATCTCCGCTACATCGCTGTGATCGTCCATCCATCGTTGGCGCTGATCACAATCGGCCTGTTCATCATCCATGTGTACATGGGACTCGCCATGGAGCGTGGAGCGTTGATCTCCATGACGCGGGGATACGTCACGATTGCGTTCGCCAAGCGATATCATGGCTTGTGGTACAACCGCGTCGCCGATGATCCTTCGGCCAAGAATGAAACCCCCTAGGATATGAAGGCTGGCAAATGGGATGCGCGCATCGCGCGCGCGAGAGAGTTGGGCGCCAAATACCTGTTTGCCGCAGAAGGACTCCTTTTTTACGAGAAGCTCGCGGGTTTTCAGAAATTCCTGCACGGCGCGCTTCAAAAGGCGCACGCATCTCCGAAAGCTTTTCGCTCCCAAGCATCGTTGCAAGACCCACCGAACCTTGACTTTTTGCTGCCGCACTTTCCTGCGTTCCTTTCTTCCATCGAGCAAAATGCTCCAACCCTTCTCTCCGAGGCCGCGCGCGATTTGCGAAAACAAGAGCCGCCGCAGTGGCGGAACATCCTGAGCGAATTCTGGGACCCCGGCTCAGGAACCCGTGAAATCGCTCCCACGGAAANNCGAGTTTCTAGCGGAGCGGGCTGGCGAGATTCCGGCAGACACCACGCCGTCTCGCTGTCCGCTCTGCTCGGGTAAGCCGCTGGTAGGAGTTCTTCGCCCGGAAGGCGAGGGAGGAAAACGTTCGTTGATTTGCGCGCTTTGCGCCACGGAGTGGGTTTATCGGCGCATTTTATGCCCCGGCTGCGGCGAAGGCGATGTCCACAAGCTCCCGATCTACACCGCAGAGGAGTTCAAACATGTCCGCGTCGAGGCTTGCGATTCCTGCCGAAGCTACATCAAGACCGTGGACTTGACAATGGAAGGACGCGCGATACCTGTCGTTGACGAACTGATGACCATCCCCCTTAATTTATGGGCTGCCGAACACAACTACTCCAAAATTCACCCAAACATACTGGGCATCTAGAACGCTGCCTGTGGTCCGTCAGCACTAATTATTTCGAACCGTTAAGTCCGGGGAGGGATGGCAAGCGAAGTAGATCTTCACGCGAGCGCTGGGTAAATATAGTGCGGCTGGGGAGGGTCGAACTCCCGACCTTGTGCTTCGGAGGCACACGCTCTATCCAACTGAGCTACAGCCGCGCAGTTAACGAAACACCCTGATTTTACATTGCATCCCGCGGGTCAGCAACGAAATCGCCTTACGACGTCGCGTGCCGTCATCCTGCCTTTTCTGTTAAAAGCGGCGAGTCGCACGAGTGGTATAATTCTGCTCCGCACACTTCATGACTGACTCATTCAAGCACTGGCTGGAAGTTGCCGGAACGCGTGGCGCGCGTATCCTCATTATCGTCATTCTAGCGATCGTCGTCACCCGTCTCCTAAAGGCTCTTACGACGCGGCTGGTGCAAATCTCCAAGGGACACACGCGCGTGGCGCAGATGCGCGAGCAGCAGACGCGCACCATGGCTGGTGTATTGTACAGCGTCGGCGTGACCGTCATCGTGATCGTGTCCGCGCTCATGGCGCTTCCCGAATTCGGCTTTGATGTGACGCCGTTCGAGGCGGCGGCCGCAGTGGGAAGCGTGGCGCTCGGCTTCGGCGCTCAAAACCTGGTGAAGGATTTGATTAACGGATTCTTTATCGTATTTGAGGACCAGTTCGTCGTTGGCGATTTGATCCAGGCGAATGGCGAAACAGGACGCGTGGAATATCTCACGCTTCGCCGGACTGTCCTGCGCAATGTGAACGGCGCGATTGTCACGATACCGAACTCCCTCATCGGGCAGGTGGCGAATCTGAGTCGCGACTGGTCGCAGGTGTTCGTGGACGTCACCGTTCCCTCCGACGAAATGGTTGGGCGCGCCCTGGGAGCACTCGAGAAGGTTGCCGCAGATTTCCGCAACGACGCTGATTGGTCCCCAGCTTTAGTGGACGGTCCGCGCGTCCTCGGCGTAGAATCCTTGTCATTGGAAGGCACGGTTCTCCGGCTTCAAGTCCGCACTGCACTCAACCGCAAAGACGATGTGGCGCGGGAGATTCGCCGGCGTATCAAGCTGGGTTTCGAGGAGTCGCAAATCCCGTTGTGGCATACGCAAAAAGTTGAATTGCACGGCGCCGCCGCGCAAACCCAGTCGTAGTCATTTAATTCGAATGATTTTGGATTGTTTTGCGTCCCGACCTTTCACAAGGAGGAATCGATGGGAGAAGTTACGCACGAGCAGGTGAATCTAATGCTGCGTTTGTATGACGATCGCCGCGAGCCTCGGCTTCGCGAAGCGCGCGATTGGTTCATGAGCAGTTTTCATCCGACTTCGGCCGATGAGATGATGCAGATGTGTCCTCCCGGCAGCAAAGAAAATGCCTCCATGCGCATGGTCGTCAGCTATTGGGAAATGGTGGCAAGCATCGTAAATCGCGGTCTGATCGACGAGGATTTCTTCTTTGAAAACTCGGGAGAGCAATGGATGGTTTGGGAGCGAATGAAGCCCGTCGTAGTAACAATGCGCGCACGCTATAAGAATCCCCACCAATTCGGAAACCTTGAGGAACACGTGAAGCGTCTGGAAGCTTGGCGCGAAAAACGCGCTCCAGGCTCCGCTGAAGCGATGCGTCAGATGGTAGCGCGACCTCCGCAAGCAACCCCGAAAGTCAAAACCGCCGGAGATTAGCTCTTGGTCGTGGAGGCTGCCCGGCTTAAATCAGCATACAGAGCGGGCAGTCTCTGGCTGTATTTTCACGCGAGCGTTCAGCGCGGTCGAAACTGGAGGCGCGGGTGGGAATCGAACCATCAAGTCCGCTGCAAACTCATAAGTTAACTTATTCATTCTACGTTCCGATACACCCGACAAAAACGGCATAAACGCCGAAGTGAGGTACACAGCGGGTACACTACACGCGGGAGAACTGTGCGCGGACGGCTTCGTTCGTAAGAATACAAAAACCATCGCTGTGGGTTGGCCTCATGCAAAACTCGTCCGAAGGCTCGAAGTACAAGTCGCCAAGAAAGTAAAAGCCAAGTTTTGACCCAGGATCCGCGGTTTGCACGATGAAAGCAAGAAATCAAAGAGGAGGTACCGATATGGG
>PKUY01000262.1 GCA_003131705.1 Acidobacteriota bacterium
CCGGTATCCTGCACCGGGAAGAAACCCTTGGGAATGTAATAGTAAAGCACCAGCGTCAGAACCAGCGTCGAGACCGTGACGATCAGAGTGATCGTCTGGTGGCGCAGCACCACTTGCAATGTCCTTCCGTAGGCCGCGATCAGTCGGTCGAAAAAGCGCCCGGACGCCTTGTAGAACCAGCTTTGCTTGGATTCCTCCTCGCGATGCAGGAGTTTCGCGCACATCATCGGCGTCAGGGTCAGGGAAACAAACGCCGACACCAGAATCGTCACACCCAGCGTGACCGCGAATTCGCGAAACAACCGGCCGATAATATCGCCCATAAAAAGGAGTGGAATTAGCACGGCAATCAGCGAAACGGTGAGCGAGAGAATCGTGAACCCAATCTGGTCGGATCCCTTCAAGGCCGCCTCGAGCGGCGAATCTCCCTCCTCGATAAATCGGGCGATGTTTTCAATCATCACGATGGCATCATCCACTACGAAACCAGTCGAAATCGTGAGCGCCATCAGCGACAGGTTGTCCAGGCTGTAGCCTGCCAGATACATAATGCCGAAAGTTCCGACAATGGAGAGAGGCACCGCAACGCTTGGGATGATCGTCGCCGAGACGCTACGCAGGAACAAAAACATCACCATCACGACGAGCGCGATCGTCAGCATCAATTCGAACTGAACATCCTTCACCGACGCTCGAATCGTGGTGGTCATATCCGTGAGCGTGGTTACATGGATGGAAGAAGGGAGCGTCGACTGCAAACGCGGAAGAAGCGTCTTGACGCGGTCGGCGACGCCGATGATATTTGTGCCCGGCTGCCGCTGAATATTCAATATGATCGCGGGCTGCTGGTTCATCCAGGCGGCCTGGGTCGCATTTTCGGCGCCGTCTACTACGGTCGCGACGTCGGAAAGCCGGACCGACGCGCCATTTTTGTAAGCGATGATAAGCGGCCGATAGGAGGCGCTCGAAAGAAGCTGGTCGTTATCCTGAAGCGTGAAGGACTGGCGCGGGCCGTTCAGATTGCCCTTGGCTTGATCGACGTAGGCATTGCCAAGCGCCGCGCGCAGGTCCTCGAGGCTCAATCCGTATGACGCGAGCGCAGTCGGATTCGCTTGAACGCGGATCGCAGGCTTCTGTCCCCCGCTGATCGTGACGAGGCCGACGCCCGACAACTGCGAGATTTTCTGCGCAAGGTTTGTATCCGCAAAATCTTCCACCTTTTGCAGCGGCAGCGTATCGGACGTTAGAGCCAGCGTCAAAATTGGCGTATCGGCAGGATTTACTTTGCTGTAGACCGGCGGATTCGGCAGATCCTTGGGGAGATATGTGGATGCGGCGTTGATTGCTGCCTGGACCTCCTGTTCCGCAACGTCAATATTTTCGTTGAGGTCGAATTGCAGGGTGACGACGGACCCGCCAAGCGAACTCGTCGACGTCATCTGCGAAAGTCCCGGCAACTCGCCGAACTGCCGCTCGAGCGGCGTGGTTACGGCGGACGCGATCACGTCGGGGCTCGCGCCAGGATAAAACGTCAGTATCTGTATCGTCGGATAGTCGACCTGCGGCAGCGCCGACACTGGGAGCTGCAGGTACGCTACAGCGCCCGCCAGCAAAACACCCACCATCAACAGAGATGTCGCGATCGGACGAACGATGAACGGCCTGGAAATGCTCACGGATGCTGGTCCGGAGATGAATTCGCCGCCGGAGCCCCGAGGCCCATACCGCCAGTTATGGCGGACTGGTGGGGAGTGACCTCGGCGCCCTCCTGCAGTTTGTCCGCGCCGTCAATCACGATTTGGTCCCCGGGGTTCAGTCCCTGGCGAATGACGGAAATATTCCCTTCCGCGAAATCCGCCTGGATCGAGCGGACCTGCGCCTTATTGTCGGAATCCACTACATAGGCGAACGCTCCCTGAGCGCCGTTCTGAATCGCGGCGGTTGGAATCACGATCGCATCTTTGCGCACGTTGAGAAACAGGCGGGCGTTCACAAACTGATTTGGCCAAAGCGATTGGTCGTGGTTGTCGAATTGCGCCTTCAGCTTCACCGTTCCGGTGGTCTGGTCGATCTGGTTGTCGATCGTCAGCAGCTTCCCTTCCGCGAGCTTGGTGTTGTTATCGCGGCTGTAAGCTTCGACGGCGAGCGATCCCTTCTTCATTTCGGCAACTACCTGGGGCAGGGTGTCCTCCGGCAGAGTAAAAATCACGGAGATTGGCTGCACCTGTGTAATGACTAGGATGCCGTTCGTATCTGCCGCATGAACGATGTTGCCAGAGTCGACAAGCCGGAGGCCCACGCGACCATTGATCGGCGACGTAATCCGGCAATAGGAAAGCTGTAATTTTTCGTTGTCGATTTGAGCCTTGTCGGACTGGATAGAACCATCAAATTGGCCGACCGTAGCCTGCTGGGAATCAAGTTGCTGACGGGCTACCACTCCCGCCTGCCAGAGCTGCTGGTAGCGCGAAAGGTTAACCTTAGCGTCGTTCTGCGAGGCGGCATCTTTTGCGAGCTGCCCCTGAGCTTGGTCGAGCGCAACTTGGTACGGCCGGGGATCTATTTCCGCCAGGATGTCGCCGGCCTTGACGAACTGTCCTTCCTGAAAATAAATCTTCATGATCTGCCCGTCGATGCGGCTGTGGACAGTCACGGTGTTGAAGGCCGTCACTGAACCCAGGCCGGTCACGTAATAAGGCACATCCCTTTTCTGAACGGGAATCACGCCGACAGAAATCGCCGACGGGGTCGAATCCTTGCTCTTGGACGCCGCCACAGAACTCGTGTGCATCCTGTAAACCACCATTCCTAGAACGAGCAATACGAGCAGCATGACCCAGACCCAATAACGATTCCTTTTCGGCGCGTCTTGGCGGAGCGGGTCCTTGGGGGCGGGCTGCCGGGGAGTTTCCGTGCGAGGCACGCCCGATGACGTAGAGTTCAAATCCAACGATGATGGCGAAGACATGTGCACCTCGAACCTATTTTTCCACAGAATTTAGACGTGCGCGAATGCTTCCTGGATACATCGACGAAAGTTCCGAGTTCTTGACCGAGGGAACAGGCCCAAGTACGATAGTTCAATGGATTGTTGTAAGAACGCGACCGCTTGTTGAACTGTTGTTGTCCCGACTTCAGCCGGGATGGGCGCGCGATCGGAACATTTTAGCGATCGCTTGAATCGTATTTAACAAGCCCGCTGACCGGCAAGGAACCTGGTAAGCGGGTTTTTTGTTTAGCGCGACGCGGAGACGAAAGTCGCAGACAACATCATGAAGCGTCATTTCACAGGAAGAGTCTATCTGGTCGGTGCCGGTCCGGGCGACCCGGAACTTCTGACCGTAAAGGCTGATCGTCTCATCAGCCGCGCCGATGTGATCTTTCACGATGCGTTGGTGCCAGCCGCGATTCTTGCGCTCGCTGGGCCGCAATCCGAAGTCGTAAACGTCGGCAAGCGCTGCGGCACAAAAGGAGTCACGCAAGCCGAGATTGATGCGCGCATGATTGAATCCGCCCAACAGGGTTTGAAAGTTGTTCGGCTGCACGGCGGAGATCCCGCGATCTTTGGCCGCCTTGCCGAAGAAACTGACGCGCTCGAAGCCGCCGGAATCCCTTTCGAGGTGGTCCCCGGAATCACCGCCGCCACCGCTGCGGCCGCCCGCGTGGGCGTTTCTCTCACCGATCGCCGGAAAAGTTCTCGCGTCGTCATCGTGAGCGGGCACCGTGCTTCGAAGAACGCCCCGCAAGAAAAAATGGACTGGAAGGAGCTGGCTCGCGAAGAAGCCACCTTGGTTATTTACATGCCCGGAAATAATTTCACAGGCCTGCGCGACGAGCTTCTCGCCGCTGGCCTGCGCCCGGAAACTCCCTCCGTAATCGTGAGTCAGGCCACCACGCCCAGCGAACAATATCGGTGCGCAACTTTGGGCGAGATCGATAAACTTCCGCGCATGGAATCCCCGGCAGTGCTCTTGATCGGCCGCTCCCTCGATCGCGCGTGTCGCAGGATGGGCCGGAAACAGTCCGCGCGCGCCTTCGACGAGGCCGAATTGATTCTCGCCTCGCTTTAGACGATTCGCCCTTCGCCACTGGCATCCGCGTCGTCGAAATGTTGCAATTCCAGCGCGCACTGCAGACGGGCCGCCACCTCTGCGCTCGCTTCGTGCTAAATTCGTGCTGGATTTACCTGCATTCAGGGCCTATCCTCCGGAGCCTTCTGCAGAAATGCGCGACCGCAAGCGATCGACCTTCGATTGGATTGATATCGTCTGGCTGCTGTTCATCGCCGGCCTCGCGTTCCTTCCTCCCATCGACGAGATACATAAGCAACTCATCCTCGTTGCGATCGGAGTTTTTCAATTCTTCGAAAGCCGACTGATCGCATGGCAGCCAAATCGCGGACGCTACTACAGCGTCATCATCAAAATCGCACTTTCAACGCTACTGCTGGACCACACCGGAGAGCTCGGAATCAACAGCACCTACTACCCGATTTACTATCTGCCGATCATCACGGCGGCCATTTACTTCGGTCCCATCGCGACGCTTCTTTGGACGGCCCTGTCGTCACTTGCCTATTGCTCATTTCTCATTCCGGCGCTGATGTTCGACGACAATCAGCTCGACTCCGAAGGCCAAACAATTCTCGCCATTCGTCTGCTCTTTTTTTTCCTCGCGGCTATGCTTGTGAACCGTTTCGTCGTCGAGAATCGCCAGCAGGTCGCGCGCTACCAGGCTCTCTCGGAGACGCTCGAGCAGACCAATCGCCAATTGCAACGTGCCGAAGCCGACGCGCGCCGTTCGGAGCGTCTCGCGGCCCTGGGTCAGATGTCGGCAGGCTTAGCGCACGAGATTCGTAATCCCCTGGGCGTGATCAAAGGATCGGCGGAAATCCTCACGCAAAAACTGAAAGACTCCGAACCGCTCGCTAGCGAACTCGCCGGCTACATTTTCTCCGAAGTGAACCGCCTCAACGCGCTCGTGGCGCGCTTTTTGGATTTCGCGCGACCCTCGCAGCTCGAGCTGCACCCGCAGCAAATCACGAAAATCGTCGACCGCGCGGTGGAATCCGTCCAGGCCCAGTATCCGGACAGCAAAGTGCGCGTCGAGCGGCATTACGCTCCGCGCCTGCCGGAAATTCCCATCGATGAGCCGCTCTGCGAGCGTGTATTCGTCAACCTCATCCAGAATGCGTATCAGGCGATGGACGCGACCGGCACCGCACGCGGATCTGTCTTGCGCGTATCCGTCGCGCCGGAATCCTCTGACCGCCGCGCGGGCGTGGGTATCGTCTTCGAAGATTCCGGACCTGGCGTTTCCGCCGCCCTGCGCGAGCAGATATTCAATCCCTTTTTCACTTCGAAAAAGGACGGCGTCGGCCTTGGGCTTTCCATCGTCGCCAAAATTGTGGACGATCATCGCGGTTGGATCAGGATCGAGGACAGTACGGCGAAGGGGGCGCGTTTTCACGTGTTTCTTCCGGGCGTCGCCGGATAAGATACCTGTCCAAGAGTCGCGCATCCGCGCACAGCATCAAACACAGTGCAGATATGAAACCGGAAAAAGCATCGATACTCATTGTCGAAGACGAACCGAAGATGCGGCGATTGCTCGAGCTGCAGCTCGCCGAAGAAGGTTTTCAGGCGCGCACCGCACCCGATGCCGAAACGGGCATTCAACTCCTGAATAAAGATCCGTTCGATTTGGTCGTCACCGATTTCAAGCTACCCGGCATGAGCGGCCTGGAATTTCTTCTGGCCGTAAAGCGCTTCGATGCGCATCTGCCCGTCGTCATCATGACTGCTTTCGGCACAGTCGAGTCCGCCGTGGATGCCATGAAAGCGGGCGCAAGCGACTACGTGTTGAAGCCATTCTCGCTCGCCGAGCTGGTCCTCGTGATCCGCAAAGAGCTGGCCACGCACCAGTTGCGCAAGGAGAATCGCGATCTGCGCGAGGCGCTCGGCCACCGCTACGAGTACAAAAATATCGTCGCGCGCAGCGACAAAATGCAAGGCGTGCTCGCGCTCGTCGAACGCGTGGCTCCGACGAACGCCACCGTTCTGATCGGTGGCGAAAGCGGTGTTGGCAAAG
>PKUY01000338.1 GCA_003131705.1 Acidobacteriota bacterium
GAACTAAAGGAGGACTGGCGTACGAAAAAAATGCCGGCAACTACTCGCCGGCCCTGAGGCACGCCATGAACTTGGTTAGAATCGGAAGACAACGCCGGCCGAAATCCCGAGGTTGTTTTGCGTGTCGGAGCTGTAAACGATACCAAACCGAGTCAATAGGTAGTCGGCTTGGATCAGCCGAACGCCGATATGGTCGGCCGCATTTAGGTCCACACCGCCGCTATAGCCATCGCGAAAGAGTTTGCACCCGATCCGAATTCCGGCGGGATGGCAAAGCCCTCTGGGCGCANNCGAACAGGTACGTAAACAGTTTTCCGTCCACGCTCAAGCCGCCGATATCTCCAACATGGTAGCCACCAAAGTCGCCCACAAGTCCGAGCCATTCGTGCGGATCCTCCCGTTCATGTTGATGCCCGGTATGCCAAACCCCGCATTTGCGCGGACATAGGAATAACCTCTGAAAACTTCAACCTTCGGGTTTTCCTCCTGAGCCGAGGCGCCGATCGAAAATATAAGTACGATCCCCAATAGCAGTCCCCACCTTTTCATGAAATTCTCCCTTTACCATGTTCTTGCTGCGTCAAGTCTCTGGAGTCAGCGTTACCAACGATGTGATGGTGGTTACGCAGCGAACTTCACGAATCACAAGAGCGGAGCGGGCGTCCTGCCCGCGCTGTACGGTGTGGAGCTGGGAATGTTGGTTCGGGAACTCCTAAAGCCGGCGCAACGAGTGCTTCCAGCCTCCAATTCGACCGCTAGATTCTCTTTACCTGGATCGACTCCAAATATTTCACCAAATTCTCCATCCTCACCGGTCCGCGGTCCACGTCCGCCTCCACCTGGTAAAAAATCGGTCCCCAGACCGGCATCTCCCGCGACCCGTGCGACGCGATCATCCCCTGGCCCATTATGATCCTCCGCACGCGCGCCACCGGAAACTCCCCTCCGTTGCTTTTCGCAATCACCGTCAGGTCCGGCACCGTCGCTTTCAACGCCGGCGCCGCTGGTCCATTCCCTTTGCCATTTTTCCCGTGGCACGACGCGCAGTACGCTCGGAACAGATCTACGCCTTCTACCGACCGGATCAAAGTCTGCTGTTTCTCGGAATCCGGCGGCCCTTGCGTTGTCTGCGAACCCGTCTGCGTTTTCGTTCCCGCTCCTAATACCACGGTCGCACTCACGGCAATAACTAAGCACCACGACGCGCTTCGAATTTTCATAACGCTCCTATCACCGCGGCCTACTCCTGAAACCGTCTTTGTTGAGGACACTGAAGCTACCCGAAGAACTCGTCAGACTCTCGGAATTCTGGATTAGGAACGGCTATTGTAACCTTCGCTGACCGCACGTTCGGAGTCAATCAGACCGCTCGACAGACTGGTGCCGCTCCCTCGACTGTGCCTTAGGAACTCGTATTGTACTTTATCCAAGATTTCTTGATTGATAGCTTTGTTCAAAGCGGCGTTTTATGTAGAAGGCGCTGCGGGGCTCCTCGTTGTTGATAAACAAGCCTTCGCCCAACCGACATGGAATTGAGCCCCCGAAGCCCGACCCGAGCCACTCGGACGTACGGTCGGGTAAGCGGAAATTACGGGCACGAAAAAGAGAGACTTTGTCTCTGCAGCGATCTAGGCGGCACAACGGAGTACAATAAACTGGGTGAATGCCCGTTTTGACGAATGGGCCTCAGTAGCGACATTTTCAAATCAAAAGAGGAGCAATCTGAACATGGGATACGGTAACCGCGACAAACCAGAACGCCAATCAGGACGAGCCGGATTTGTGGATGCCCGGCTCGAAGAGCTTCGGCGTCGGTGGGAAAAAGCGACTGACGAGCGCGAGAAGAGTGAAGTGTCCGAACAAATCCGCGAATGGCAATCATTCAGGCCAGAACGATCCGCACCCTCCGGCGGTAGACGATAAGGGTCCCTACAGCACGTTCAGTTGGGCAGGCATGATGTTGCCAAATGAAGCCAACAGAACCGGACTAGGCGGGCGTAGACCCGATAAGTCGTACCGTGGTTAGGTCTTCTCGGCCGTGGTTGGATCGATCTCGGACTTGATCTCTGAAATGCGATTGGCGGGGAAACCATCCAGGCGGGCGTGTTCCCGCACCATTTGCTCGTTCGGTGCAATATAGATGTAATACATTTTGTCGCCGGTGACCTAGCTTTGGATCCACTGAATTTCAGGTCCCAGATTGCGAAGGACTGAACAGGATTTTTCCGAGACGGCCTGGAGCTGGTGCTGTGACATGTTGCCAGCGCCGCCGATCTCTCGCTCGATCAGAAATTTGGGCATCTCAACTCCTCTATCACCATAGCGGCAGCATACGGCAAGTTGCTTGTTTATGGAATCACCTTCGACACTACCCTAGAAGTTCTCTGGCAACGAAAGTGACGGAGGCCTGATCCCGTGAACGTATTGGTGTTTGGCGCGAGCGGAACGGCGGGCGGTGCCGTGTTACAGGCGTGCTTGAACACGCCGGTCGTGGAAGATGTGCGGGTGATTGTGCGGAGACCGCTGGGACGTATGGAGGCGAAGCTGCGGGAGTTCGTGCACAAGAATTACTTGGAGTATGGGGCTGTGGCGGAGGCATTTCGGTCGGTCGATGCGTGCCTGTTCTGCCTGGGAGTTTCGGTGACACAGGTGAGCAAAGAGGAATTCGTGAAGATCTCGCACGATTACGCGATCGCGGCGGCGCAGATGCTGAGTGCGGACAGTCCGGGGGCGGCGTTTCACTATATCAGCGGGGCGGGGACTCGAGCTGACAGCGGAACCTTCTGGTCGAAAGTGAAGGGACAAACCGAGAACGAATTGATAGAACTGGTGGAAGCGGATTGCTGGAGGCCAGCGTTTATCGATGCGGAGCCGTCGGCGAGTTTGCCGAAAATGTACGCGCTGCTCCGGCCTGCGCTGCGATTGTTGAAGCCGTTCCGTTCGATGTATGTGGCGGGCGAGGATCTAGGGCGCGCGATGCTCGAGGCCACGAGAGAGAATCTGCGGCGACGAGTGATCGAGAATACCGAGATTCGGGAGTTGGCCGAGCGATTTGGTGCGTAGCGAAGCGAATCAACTGCACGAAGGCTACAGCAAAAGTGCCTGTGCCACGAAAGCTGCTAGCCTTGCACGGGGATAATGGCTGTGCTACTTTCGCGAGAGGAAAGTTTCTGAGTAATTTCCTGAGAAAAGCAGCAAACTTCTTCCCGTGAAAAACAGCGAAATTCTGAAGCCTGCCAACCGCGAGGAAGCGGAGCTTCTCGAAAAACTCGATCCGAAACGACTTCCGAACCACCTTGCCGTGATCATGGATGGCAATGGCCGCTGGGCCGAGCGCCGACACTTGCCTCGCATCGCAGGGCATCGCGCAGGCGTGAAGGCGGCGCGCGCGGTGATCGAGACGTGCGCGCGGCTGAGTGTTCCGTGCCTTACCCTCTATGCTTTTTCGCTCGAAAACTGGCGACGTCCGCGCGCGGAAGTCGATTTCCTGATGCGCCTGCTGCGCGAGTACCTGAAGCGCGAGCTGCCCACGATTCACAAAAATAACATTCGGATGCTGTTTATCGGGCGCTCCGAGGAGCTTCCCGAAGGCGTGCGCAAGGACATCGCCGACGCGATGCGCGAGACGGCGCGCAACACGGGGATGAAACTCGTGGTTGCGCTCAACTACGGCGGCCGCGCCGAGCTTGCCGACGCTTTCAATGCCATGCTCGATCATGTGCGCGCCAATGGCCTCTCCGCGTTTCATGCGGACGAGCAGACCATTTCCGAGCATCTTTACACGGCAGGCCTTCCTGATCCCGATCTCTTGATTCGCACGAGTGGCGAAATGCGCGTGAGCAATTTTCTGCTGTGGCAGATCGCGTATGCCGAAATCTACGTCACCGAAACGCTGTGGCCCGATTTTTCGCGCGCACGGCTGCTCGAAGCGATTGTGGACTTTCAGAAGCGCGAGCGCCGCTATGGCGGGCTGGGCTCCGAACGCGGCCGTGGATCGTCGAACCATGGTGCTTCTCCGGGGAGTTCGGTGGCTCGTGCGACTGAAGCCGCCGAACGCGTGACGCGCTCGAGGCGGGGATAGGACGAGATGCTCCTTCGCATTCTGACAGCCGCCGTTCTGATTCCGGTCGTTGTGGCGCTGGTCTGGTGGGGACCTCCTGCGCTGCTCGCCGCGATTGCCACGGTTGTCGCCGTCGTCGCCCTGGGAGAGTTTTTCGATATGGGCGAGCGCGTCGGCTTGCGCGCGTTCCGCAAATGGACGATGGCCTGCGCCGCGGGAATTTTCTACGCGCAATATGCGGCTGGACTGATTGAAACGCACGCCCTGGGAGAGGGAGCTTTTATCGTGCGGGATGCCGCGCAGGGCGCGGTGTCGATTGATATAGTTCTGCTGGTATTTCTCTTCGGAGTGGTGTGCATTGGGCTGGCCACGCGCCGGCCTTTGCACGAGGTTCTGCCCGCGATGTCGGTCAGCTCCGCGGCACTTCTGTTGATTGTGCTGCCGTTCAGCTATCTGGTTCGCATCAATGAAATCGGCCGCGTCGGCCGCGAGCTCGTGCTCTTCACCCTCTGCCTGATATGGGCGGGGGACATGCTCGCTTACTTTGTTGGCCGCTCGCTTGGACGACTGCCCATCGCTCCAGCGCTCAGCCCGAAGAAAACGTGGGAGGGCGCGCTCGCGAATTTGGTCGCCTCGCTGCTGGTGGCGGTCTTGTTTTCGCGCTGGTTGCATACCGGCGCGCTCGGGTTATTGGTGGTCGCCGGCTTGGCGAACATTGCGGGGCAAATGGGAGATTTGATCGAGTCGGCGTACAAGCGCGGGGCTGGGGTTAAGGATTCGAGCTCGCTGCTGCCGGGCCACGGTGGGATGCTCGACCGCGTGGATAGCTTAATTCTANNGGTTAGCGGAGCGATAGTCAGTCAGGCGCGTGCGGCTAGTCTGAGCGGCTGCCGGCGAACAATCGGGCGACGGCTACAAGCAGGACTGCGCCGACGGTTGCTGCTGCGAGGCTTCCCCAGAATCCCCAAAGTACAATTCCAATCCGCGTGAAAATCCAGCCGCCGATTACAGCGCCGACGAGCCCCAGAATCACGTCCACAGTGCAGCCAAATCCGCGCCCACGAGTCAGATGGCCTGCAATCCACCCCGCGAGCAGTCCGATGATGATCCAGCCGATCAACCCCCGAGACGAAACGCCAATCGTGTAGACACGGTCCTGCGCAATCGCGATCCCGGCTATGAAATTCATCAGTGCTGTCTCCTCGATCTATCCCTGGCAGAAGATATAGCCAAGGCATTTATACACGAGCCTGGCCGCGAGCAGGTCAGAGGCTTGGTCGCCCGGCTGCGGTAGGAGACCGGCCACGTCCATCCCGACGATCTTCTTATGAGAGGCGACTGCGCGCAATAGAGAGGTTACCTGATACCAGTCGAGGCCGCCAGGCTCCGGGCTCCCTGTTGCGGGCATGACTGAGGGGTCAAATCCGTCGAGGTCAATCGTCAGATAAACGTTCGCGCTCAAGTCTCCGAGGACTTTTGCGATCCAGCTCTTGGTTGGCATGCGCGCGATATCTTTCGCCCAGTAGACCTTCGTCCGCAAATGCGGAATCGCCTGGGCTTCTTCCAAGGAGACCGACCGGATACCCACCTGCACCGCAGGGCACACCTCGACCACGCGCCTCATCGCGCACGCGTGACTCGAAGGATTTCCCTGGTACTCGTTGCGCAGATTTGTGTGGGCATCGAGCTGAAGCACGCTCAGGTTTTTGAATTTCTTTGCCATGGCGGTAACCAGAGGCGGCGTGATGGAACGCTCTCCGCCGAGCGCGACGGGGAATTTCTCATCGTCGAGGAGTCCGCACTCAGCGGTGAACAGCTCGGTGATCACTTCGTCGAGAGAGCCGTCATTAGTGTCGATCGGCGGCAGAGTGTGGATCCCAATTTCTTTGTATGGCTCGATTTGGAGTTCCTCGTCGTAGAGCTCCATGTGATGGCTCGCGGCCAGGATCGCAGCCGGGCCGTTGTGTGTGCCCCGGGATGCTGTCAGCGTGCGCTCCAGTGGGACCGGAAAAATGACGGCGCGAGAAATCTCATAGCGTGAATATTCTTCCGGCAACCCACCGAAATTCTCAGACGGCATGGGAGTGTATCGACTCATCGTAGGTTCATGTTTCCTCGGAAGATCGGATGATGCTTCTTGCTGGCAGCGTCCGTGTCAACAATTAGGTGCGTGAGCGCGCATGCATTTCGAAATTGCCAAGTGAGATAACATTACCTGCGGGAAAACCGAATGGCAAAGAAAAACGGGCGCGGCGCGTCGCATCCTGCACGGGCTGCTGCCGACGGGATTCTGCCGCTATGGCGGGGTGATCGAAGCGAAACCCTGTGCAAGTCCCGGATATAGGGTGAGGAAGACGCCGCTGCCGACTAGATAGAAAAGGGTCAAAACCATCCCGACGATGAAAGCCGCGGTGTCGAATGAGCGCAAACGAAACGATGCAGAGGGGATGAATGCATCCAAAAGCACCAACAGGACGGCTGCGGCGGATGCCATCAAATCGTGGCGTTGCGGGAAACCGTTCCAGCGGACGTTCAGCACGATCAGGGGAATCAGAAGAAGAACGGAGGCGATGCCGGTTGTGAAAGCTACGCCGCCCAAAAAAGAAAGCCACACACGGTCCCGGGACAGCGAAATAATCGCAATGGCGAGAATGTACGGCAACTCGGTGACTCAACAATGCACGTAGCTCGAACTCCTGGAGTCATCGGTACCGAAAAGAACGACGGCCGCGAGCGCGACGGCAGCGATGAGGCACACCACCAAGCCCACAGGTTTAGGCTTGATCTCGGATTTCTCGATTGTGTGCGGGGCCGGCGGGAGTGTGACTGGGTCAGTCATCCTCGCCGAGGAGGATTGCCGCGGCGAGCACTGTGGTCCACAGGCCGCGCTTATCTCCTACGGCTGACTGGGTGATGTTCATAGTGCGGACAATCTTATTCGAGATCCGGTAGACCTCTTTTTTTTCGTCCCACGACAAATCCGGATCGAATTCAACGTTCAGCGTAGTGGCCAACATTTCCGCCGCCAGCTCTTCGGTGTATTCGCCCGCGATGTCCTCGCTCTCGCCGAAGGAGTGATGCTCGGAAAGATATCCGTACATCGACTTATCGCCCGGGAGCGCCAGACCAACGCCCGCGGCGATCAAACGGTGCGGCTCGCGCGTCTGGTTCTCGCTGATTACGGTGAAGGCGACTTGGCCAGGCTTGAGGTGCTTCAATCCTTCACTGCGGGAGATCAGCTTGCAGTGGGGAGGGAAAATCGAGGAGACTCGAACGATATTGCATGCTGCTATGCCCGCGTTCCGCAAGGCGAGTTCGAAGCTCGACAGGCGCTCGCGGTGTTTTCCGACTCCCTTGGTGAGAAAAATTCTCTTTGCGACGAACGCCATGAGCCGTGCCGGTGTGCGGTGCCCCTATTTTTGGAGTTGAAAAAGCTGGCGTTTGAAAATTAACAAGCACGCGCAGTGATGTCAACTCATTTCACGACATGTGATTCATTCTGCGATGCTCGATGATTACAGTTGTGTGAAAGGTCGCGAATTCGTGCGCGGGGGGAGATGGAACGACGAGATTCGAGTCAGACAATTTTATTCCTTGTTGCAAATTAATACGCAGGGCGCGAGAGCGTCAGCTATGGTTTTGAGCTCGCGAAGTTGCGAATGCGTGAAATCCGGCCCGGCATCCGCGAGCGATTTTCCCTCGCGCGAAACTTGAACGACGCCAATCACCTGATGGCCCAGAGTCACGGGCGAACTCATGATCTTCTGNNCACCGCGCCGTTCCTCGGCGATGGGCACCGCTTCAAAGACCGACGCGTGAGGTACCACCGTAAAATGATTGATGATCTCGGGGCGCTTATCGCGAACGGTACGGGCGGCGAGTGCGTTCGCGCTCGATAATGAAATTTGTCCGACGGTCCGAAGGTTGTCGGGCGCGAGGAAACGCAGAGAGTGCTCGTCCGAGGTGAGACCAAGAATTGCGACTTCGTGGGTCTCAACGCCGAAATCTTTGCTGATCAGCTCGACGGCGCGGTTCAGGCGAAGGATTTCGTCCTCACCGACTTTACGAGCGAGATCGCTTACCCACTTTTTTAGATCGCCTAAATGTTCGCTGGGCATCGGAGCTGCTTTTCTGGGTGCGGACTCTATCACATGATGCTCGTGCCAAGTGCGGGCATATCATGCCAGGGGCAAAGCGCGCCTACAGTCTGCGGAAGTGACTTCTGGTATAACTTGAGGAGAGTGAAATTCGGATGAGGCGGGAAGGGAAGCTCGTCTCGTACCGAAGATTGTATTTTATTAAGGCGTGATGCGGAGGAATTTTGCCCTTGGTTTCATCTAGCAGCGAATCCAACAGGTCTTCGGCGGCCCGCGATCTGCATTCGCGATCGATCGTGATTGACACGCACGCGGACACGCCGCAGCGGCTCGTGTTCGACGATTTCGATCTCGGTGTTCGGCATTCCGACGGCTCGATCGACATTCCTCGCATGCGCGATGGAGGCTTGAGCGCGATTTTTTTTGCGATTTGGGTGCCGAGCACAGTTACCGGGCCTTGGGCGGTTCAGCGCGCGCTCATCCAGATCGACGCCGTGTGCCGGCAGGTCCAGCTGCACGGAGAGGATCTCGCGCTTGNNACTTGCGAGGACTGCCGCGGGCATTCGCCGAGCATCCGCTGCCGGCAAGATCGCCGTCCTGATGGGAGTTGAAGGTGGACACATGATGAACGGCGACGTTGAGGTGCTCCGCCAATATGCATCGCTCGGCGTCAGCTACATGACGCTCACGCACGTGCGCAATACCGATTGGGCCGACGCCTCGACCGATAAGCCCGCGCACGATGGGCTTTCCGATTTCGGAAAAACGGTGGTCGGCGAGATGAACCGTCTCGGTATGATCGTGGATGTTTCTCATGCCTCCGACAACGCTTTCGATGACGTGCTCGCAGTGAGCCGGGCCCCCGTTTTTGCCTCGCACTCGTCGTGCCGGGCGATTTGCAAAACGCCGCGCAACTTGTCAAACGACATGATCGAAGCGCTCGCTGCGAAAGGTGGCGTGGTCCAAATCAATTTCCATATGGGATTTCTGAGCCAAGAATTCCGCGACGCGGTCAAGGCTCGACCGGAGCTTCAGGAGCAAATGGACGCGGAGGCCAAGAAGCGATGCGGAGAAAACGAGGCTTGCCAGCTCCTAGAATCGGATAAGATGGTCCGCGAGCTTGTGGCACAGGGGAAGCTGCCGCGTGTCGACTGGAAGGAAATCATCCATCACATCGACCACGTCGTGAAGGTTGCTGGTGTCGATCACGCTGGTTTGGGCTCCGATTTCGATGGTGCCGAAATGCCCTACGGGATGGAGGACGCTTCGCGCCTGCCGCAGATTACGGAGGCCCTGCTCGAGCAGGGTTATTCCGAACGCGACATTCAGAAGATTCTTGGTGGCAACAT
Source organism: Acidobacteriota bacterium (assembly GCA_003131705.1). GTDB lineage: Bacteria > Acidobacteriota > Terriglobia > Acidiferrales > UBA7541 > Palsa-295. The sequence goes on from PKUY01000338.1 coordinate 9,507, forward strand.
GCTGCGCCTCATGCAAGATGTGGAGGCCACAGCCAAATGAATGAGAGGAAATACAGTATGAAACGTTCTACCGTTCTGCTTGCAGCTTGTATCTCTGTGGTTTTCACTCCTGCGGCTTTCGCCGGGCAGGCGCAATCAACCACACCATCAACGGCACAGGAATCTTCTGCTCCTACTCCGACGCATCCGAGGACAACGCATATGACGACTGATCCCGCTTTGCTGCATCCGGCTACACTCGCCGCAAAGGCGCCCGAGACTTTTGATGTGAAGTTCACCACCACGAAGGGCGATTTCGTCGTACAGGTGACCCGCGCCTGGGCGCCTGTCGGCGCCGACCGTTTCTACAACCTTGTCAAGCACGGGTTCTTCACCGACGCGGCGTTTTTCCGCGTGGTTCCGGGCTTCATGATTCAGTTTGGGCTAAGCGCCAACCCAGCGGTCAACAGGGTTTGGCAGAGCGCAAATATCAAGGACGATCCGAGCAAGCAGAGCAACAAGCCGGGCTATATCACGTTTGCTACGGCCGGCCCGAATACGCGCACCACCCAGTTGTTCATCAATTTCGGAAACAACACGTTTCTTGATTCGCAGGGGTTCACTCCGTTCGGGCAGGTGACATCGGGCATGGACGTCGTCCAGAAGCTTTACAGCGGCTACGGAGAACGCCCGGATCAAGGCTCGATTACCTCGCTGGGGAAACCGTATCTGGACAAGAATTTTCCGGACATCGACAGCATCAAGTCGGCGGCGATCGTTACTCCTTAAGTGATACGCAAGATGTTCCGCCTCATTCCGGCGGGATACGCAAGTCCAGTCCCGCCAAGGTGAGCGAGCGCTACCCTGCGGACGCTCTGCGAACGCGTGAGACGCCAAGAAACCTAAAACACGGATTCGCATGAGCGAAACCCAAGTTGAAGAGTTTAGCGAGCGCCCGCTCGTCGAATCCGCGCGCGCAACGACGAGTGCAACCGCCGTTCTCGCGGCCTTGGCGGGCTCGAAACTTCTTTTTCAATTTGCCGGCATCAATCACTACGGTTTTTTTCGCGACGAGCTTTACTACATGGCTTGCGGCGAGCACCTCGCGTGGGGCTACGTCGATCAGCCGCCTCTGATTGCGTTGGTTGCCTGGGTGTCGCGGCACATTTTCGGCAATTCGCTCGTGTCGATCCGTTTGTTGCCGGTGATCGCGGGCTCCGCCGTTGTACTCCTCACGGGCGTTCTCGCTCGGGAACTTGGCGGGGGCCGCTTCGCTCAATTTGTTGCTGCCGCGGCAATGCTGTTTGCCCCTGCATACCTCGCCTTCGACAGTTTTCTTTCCATGAACGCTTTCGAGCCTCTTTTCTGGCTTCTGTGCTCAGTGATGGTAGTGCGCATCGTCAAAGGCGCATCGCCAAGGCTCTGGCTCACGTTCGGTGTAGTGGCAGGCGTCGGCCTCGAAAACAAGCACTCCATGCTTGTTTTCGGTTTTGCGGTTGTCGCGGGCCTGATCCTTTCGGGCGAACACAGCTATTTCCGCTCCAGGTGGATTTGGATCGGAGGCTTGATTGCGCTCGCGCTGTTCCTGCCGAACGTACTGTGGGAAGCGCGTCACGGCTGGCCTCAGATCGAGGTAGTTCGCAACGCCCAGCTCTACAAGAACGTTCCCATTTCACCGCTCCGCTTTCTCAGTGAGCAGATCGCGTTTCTTAATCCTGTGGCGTTTCCGCTTTGGCTCGGTGGATTGGCCTGGTGCTTTTTGTCGCGCGAGGGGAAGCGCTTCCGATTTCTTGGCTGGGCATATTTGATCGTTATGGCCGTTTTCATGTTTCTCGGCGGAAAATCGTATTACCCGCTTCCGGTGTATCCCGTTCTGATGGCCGCAGGCGGGGTTGCATTCGAATATTTTACCGGNNCCCGCTGTATCCGAGCCGCATTTCCCGCGCTGATTGTCATCAGCGGACTGGTTGCTCTGCCGTTCGGGGTTCCCATCCTGCCCGTCAACACCTTTCTACGGTATTCGCAGGTGCTGCCGTACTCCAGCTTGGCGAAAACCGAGCGCGACGCGTATCAGGCCGATCTCCCCCAGCTCTACGCGGACATGTTTGGATGGGACAACATGGCCGCCACAGTCGCGCACGTGTATCAGAATCTTCCGGCGTCGGATCGCGCAAGCTGCGCGATTCTCGCAGGAAATTACGGCGAGGCCGGTGCGATCGACTATTACGGACCGGCGTTGGGGCTGCCCAAGGCTATCGGCGGACACAACAGCTACTTCTACTGGGGGCCGCGCGATTATTCGGGCGAGTGCATGATCATTTTCGGCGAACGCTCGAGCGAGTTTATTACGTTTTTCGACGAAGTGCAGGCTGCCGCGACAATAACCAGCGCTCATGCTATGCCGAACGAGGAGTCCGTTGTTGTGTATATCTGCCGGAAGCCTCACGCGCCGCTTTCGGTCCTGTGGCCGCGTTTCAAGATGATTATTTGATGGTTCGGGACTCGCAGCGAGTCGCCGATCACTTATTCGTGCTTCCGCGTGGCGCACGCCGGGGAAACAGCGCATCGTATTGGAGCCTGTCCGCGTCGAGTCCCGTTCCAACCAGTTTCTTGCCGACATCCGTCCCGAGGTTTCGAACGATGCAAAGTAGGACGCATTCGCTCGTGAGGATTGGAATCGACCGGTTGCCGACCCTATCGTAGGAGGGAGCAATCTGCCCCGCTTGCTGAAAAATGGTTGTGAGGGCGGCAGATGGCCGCGGAGGCTTTTCGCTGGAAGTTTTCTTTTTCAGCAGCCTCAATGGCGCCCAGCCGGTTTGCTCGCCTTCACGACGCTCGCGGTCGTAAAGCTCGATCCAGGCATGCCATCTCTGTGGGCTGATTCGGCAAAAACCCTGGAGAAATCTTTCAATCGCGTCCTGATCTCCGCCTTCCCAATACCTCGAGAGCCGGTCCCAGTTGCAGATGTACATTCCCGCCAGCAAGTCCGCGACTTCAATTACACGGGAGCCGCGACTCGTCGCCAGCATCGTCGCAAAGGTTTCTGCGCGTTTCAGCTCGACAGTGAGCCGATGGGGCGCGGATGGAGTGTTCTCTTTCGTGCCCGCTGGACCGGGCCGTGAAGGGCGGTCTGCGGCGCTTTTGCGGCCGAAAAGTTTCATGATCGATGCATGACTCCGACAAGCAGTTTAGCAGATGCCGTACGCCACGATCCCTCTCTGATGCAGCGCGAATTACCACTTCACCTGTGCTGCCGCAGAGGAGCCGGTTGTTATAAATGCTTTATGACTTCTTTAGGGATAACCCACGCGGACAGTGACGGATAGAGGCTGATCGGGGTAGCGGAATTGAATCGGGCGTATCACTTTTTTTGATTGGACGGTTCAAAGATTCAAGAGATACTATCGCCCGGCAATTTGGATGTGAAGCCGTAGGCGGGACTACCCTGATAGCCAGACGTTCATTTCAAAATTGAAGGAGATTCATGTCCAACGAACTTCGCAATTTCCTAGAAATCCCTTACGCAGAGCTGGAAGAGCTGAACTTAAAGGCCAAAGAACAGCGCATGAGCCGCGTTGCGCCTGACAAGGTTCAGGAAGAGCGCCTCAAGTATTTGACGGATGAGAAGCGCATCAAGGCCGTCACCGTGTTCTTCAGCGATCTTGAAGGCCGCTTGCACATGTTGGATTACGACAAGAAGTTTCTGGTCAAGAGCGCGGACAATTTGACGTTCGACGGATCGTCCATCCGGGGCTTTACGGCCCAGAAGGAAAGCGATCTGCGCTTGGGAATTGATTGGAGCGCTTTTTATTGGGCACCGTCGGATTTCTTTGGTCCTGGCAAGGTGTTGGTTTTCGGCGAAGTCATCGACAAAAAGGGCGGCCCGTATGGAGCTGATATCCGCGGCATCCTGAAAAAGTTCGCCGGAGATTATTACAAGAGCCACGGCTATACGCTCAACGCCGCGAATGAAATCGAAGGATTTCTCTTCGCCGGCACAGATGCCGAGAAGAAATACCACGAGACGGGCAAATTCGAATACGTGAATACCGGCGGTTATTACCATTCGCTGCCCGGCGATCCGCTGCGGATGTTCATCGACACCGTAGCCGAAGTGCAGCGCGCGATGGGCTTCCAGAACGAGAAGGATCACCCGGAAGTCGCGCCGTCGCAATTTGAAATCAACTACGGTTACGGGGAAGTGGTGGCCGCGGCCGACCAGATTCAGCTGTACAAGCTGATCTGCCGCCAGGTGGCACAGAAGTTGGGTATGACCGTCAGTTTCCTCCCGAAACCGGTTGTCGGCGTGAACGGCAGTGGCATGCACACGAATGTGTCCATCACCAAGGACAAGACGAACCTGTTCTGGGACGAAAAGGGACAAGAACAGCTCGCCGGCATGGGCTGGGAATTCGTCGATCGAATTCTAACGCACGGCACAGACACATGCCTTTGTTTCAATCCCAGTGTGAATGCGTTCCGCCGTTTGGATCCGCACTTTGAAGCACCGAACCAGATCAAGGCGTCAGCGACAGATCGCGGTTCAATGGTGCGCATTCCGATCGGAAACTCCAGGAGCATGCGGGTGGAGGTTCGCTCCGTCGCTCCGGACGCCAATCCCTACCTCGTCCTCTACACGGTCTTCAAGACAGGGCTGGATGGCGACACAGCCAAGATCGCAAATCTTCGCCAGGCTGAACGGTACCTACCGGATAACATTTACACCGCGATTGAGGATTTCCGGAAGGCCGAGTGGACCACCAAGCTTTTGGGCGAGGATGTTAAAGGCAGATACGCGGACTTGAAACAAGCGTCCGCGGACCGATGCGCGCGCCTGCTGGGGACGGTCGTTAAAGGGCCCGAGGTACAGTTCCACCACGAGGTCTACAACCAATATCTGTGGAACCAGTTCTAGTTTTTGGTTAGCGAAACTGAAAATGCCCTGGGTTGATTACCGCCCAGGGCATTTTTTTTGCTGCAAGCGTTCAGGTCTAAGGGCCTGAGCTACATCGAACGCACGGGCATGTCGACGATGTCGTCGATGCGCAGCGTTTCTTTCACCACAAAGCCTTCCGCGTATTTCACGTTGATCATTCGCCCGTAATGCCTCGCTCGGTCGCTCATGCGCGCTTCGAGCTCGTCCAGCGGGAGCGCCACTTTCGAGCGACGGTCCTTTTTCGGCGGATTGAACTGGGAGGCATACGCCAGGATTGCCCTGCGCCTCCGGTCGTACTGTTTCGTAATATCAACGCAAAACGTCGGCTGCACATCCGCGTACGACGCCGCGTAAAGAATCTTAAACGGCCGAAACGCGTCGCCTTTGAGAGGATAATTTTTCAGTCCTGCGACGAAGCAGGCCTCATCGCCCAGCCGCGCGGCGGTGTAGTGGTCCGGATGCCGGCCCTCCCAATAAGGGAGAATCACGGTATGCGGTTCCATCTCGCGGATTACTTCGGCAATGGCGATCTTGTATTCGTCGCAGACGCACAAGTGGGCGTCCGGCAGCTCGAGATTTAACCGCACTTTGGCGCCGAGAATCTTTCCCGCACGAGCAGCTTCCTTGAGTCGTGTTTCGGGGGTGCCGCGTGTGCCCGTTTCGCCGCGCGTGAGATCGAGGATTCCCGTTCGGTATCCGGCCTGCGCCATTTTGGTCATCGTGCCACCGCAGGTGAGTTCCACGTCGTCTGGATGCGGCGCAATGGCCAGCAAATCGATTTTCATTCGGCCTCCATTTGGCGTCTCGCGAGAATAGGCTAACTCGCGTTCAGTTGCCAGCATGGCGTCAGGCGGCATGCCGCTCGCGCTGTGCTCCGAGGCTCGGCTAATGCTAATGTGTCCGTCTGCATTGTGGAGGAGTGGCGCATGTCGGTGAAACCGCTGGAAGGGCAAGTCGCGCTGGTTACGGGAGCAGCGAAGCGCATCGGGCGTAGCATCGCGCTGCGTCTCGCTGCGGAGGGCGCTGCCGTCGCTGTAAATTATGCGAGATCGAAGGCGGATGCCGAATCGCTCGTTGGCGAAATCAACGCGATGGGCTCGGAAAGGGGTCGCCGCCGCGCCATGGCAATTCAGGCTGACGTTTCGCGGCGCGTGGAGGTCCGGAAAGTGTTCGCGACTGTTGAAAAGGAATTCGGACGGCTCGACATTCTGGTGAACAACGCCGGGATGTTTTTCCCTGCGAAGTTCGCAGACCTCACCGACGAGCAATGGGATCGCATCATGGAGGCGAACCTCAAATCGCAATTCCTCTGCGCGCAGGCAGCCGCGCCAATCATGAAGCGCCAGGGGCGCGGGCGTATTATCAATTTGTCGTCGCTGGGAGGGCTGCTGGCATGGCCGGGCTACACGCATTACTGTGTGTCGAAGGCTGGTTCGATCATGCTGACGCGCTGCCTGGCGCGCGCTCTCGCTCCCGAAATTCTGGTGAACAGCGTCGCGCCCGGAACGATTCAGTTTCCCGGCGAGCCGCCCGACGAAGACTACATTCAACGCGTCCCGCTGCATCGCGCGGGAACTGGCGACGATATTGCCGGAGCGGTGGCCTACCTCGCGACCGCCGATTTCGTCACCGGGCAGGTCATCGTAGTCGACGGCGGCCGGGCGCTTGTGTGATTTGGGGCGAATTTGTCGCCGGCGATTCGTTGGGATGACGAAGCATTTGCGCGCTGGCAACATCATCGAGTTCGCAACATTTCTCCTAGCCTTCTCAACTCAATAGTGGTGGAATGCACGGCGGCGAGGTCGCTGAAGCGTATACGCTCGGCAAAATGTGGGGCNNGTGGGGCGCACGCTGCGAATTGAGAACTCATTTTTGGGGGACGCGCATGACGCTGCAAACGAAACTCATTTGTGGTTGCTTCGTCGCAACCGGCGGATTTCTTGGCGTGCTGGGATCTTCGCGGCTAGTTCACGCGCAAAGCTCGGCAAGAAAACCGGCGACCTTCACTGCGGCGCAGGCGGCGAAAGGCAAGACGGCCTATGCCAAGAATTGCGCGAGTTGCCACGGACAAGGCTTGAGCGGCAGCGAGTTCGCGGGTGGGCTGAACGGAACTTCGTTTGGCCAACAATGGAGCGGCAAAACAGCCGAGTCGCTGTTCACGTACATCAGCACCAAGATGCCTCCAGCGAATCCGGGAGAGTTGGGATCAGAGACTTACGCGCAAGTCATCGCCTATATTTTGCAGCAGAACGGTGTGCAGGCAGGCAACATGGAGTTGCCGTCGGACACGAACGCGCTTTCGTTGATGACTCTGTTGCAAGGAGCGATGGCGCGTAAGCCGGGGCCGGCGATGCCGCTCTCGCCGCTCGCTCCGCCGATGCCCCCGGTGGTCCTCCCCAATTCCTTGGAGAAGATCACGCCCGTTACCGATGATCTGCTGGACAATCCTCCCGCGAGCGATTGGCTGACCTGGCGGCGCACCTACGACGATCACGGCTTCAGCCCTCTGAAACAGATCAACAAGAAGAATGTTGGCGACCTTCGAGTCGCGTGGGCGTGGTCCCTTCCGAACGGACAGAACGAAGCGACGCCACTGGAACATGACGGAGTCCTTTTCGTAGATAGCTACGGCGACCGCGTGCAAGCGCTGAATGCCGTGACCGGCGATCTGCTCTGGCAATATTCGCGACAACTACCGAGCGATAACAGGACCAGCGTCAAACGAAACCTAGCGATCTACCGCGACAAACTTCTCGTTCCCACTTCGGACGATCACATCGTCGCGCTCGCCGTGAAAACCGGAAAAGTAATTTGGGACACGCAAATCGCGGATTACTCGAAAGGGTTTCAGACCACCGGCGGGCCGCTCGTGGCGAAGGGTAAGGTGATGCAAGGCATCGCCGGCCAGTCGCCGGGAGGAAACTTTATCGTGGCGCTCGATGTCGAGACCGGCAAAGAAGCGTGGCGGTTCTTCACGATCGCACGGCCGGGAGAACCTGGTGGGGAAAGCTGGAATGGTCTGCCGCTTGAGAAGCGCAACGGCGCGTCTGTGTGGACAGCGGGAAGCTACGATCCCCAGCTCAACCTCGCCTACTTCGGAGTCGGGCAGACCTACGATACCGGCCCGCTTCTGCATCCGGTGAATCAACCGGGAATCACGAATGATGGGCTCTATACGGACTCGACGCTCGCGTTTAATCCCGACACGGGCAAACTTGTCTGGCATTTTCAACACGTGCACAACGATCAGTGGGATCTCGATTGGGCCTTCGAGCAGCAGCTGATCAACCTGCCGGTGAACGGAGCCAGCCAGAAGCTCGTCATTACGTCTGGCAAGATGGCCATTTATGAAGGAATGGACGCGGCGACGGGGAAGTACATTTTCTCGAAGGATCTGGGCATCCAGAATGTGGTTTCGTCGATTGACCCGAAAACGGGGGAGAAAACAATCAATCCCGCGGTTGTTGTGGGCGACGGAAAGCCTCACATGATCTGTCCGCACCCCGGTGGCGGCCGTAGTTGGATCGCCACGTCCTACAATGCCGAGACGAAGGTCATCTACGTTCCGATGGTTGAGTCTTGTATGGACCTGATTCCCGCAGCGCCGGGCGAACGCGGCAACCTTACATCCGGCGTAAACTGGTTCATACGAGCGCGCCCCGACAGCGACGGCAAGTTCGGTCGCCTGGAGGCTTTCAACCTGGAGACGAAGAAGGTTCTCTGGATCGATCGCCAGCGTGCGCCGCAGACAACCGGCGTGCTCGCAACGGCGGNNGGCAACGGCGGGCGGAGTCCTCTTCGCAGGGTCGCTTGATCGGTTTCTCAAAGCGTATGACGATTCGACGGGCGACTTGCTATGGCAAATCCGCATGAATGACGTTCCCAGTTCCTGCCCGATTACCTACAGCGTGAACGGGAAACAATACATAGCCGTCGTGGTTGGCAACGGCGGCGCGCAAACCGTGACGTTCCCGGTGCTCGTGCCGGAAATTCAAAATCCGCCCGATCATGGAGCCGCCATATGGGTATTTGATCTGCCGGAAAAAAATCTTCCGAAAGAGGAGATCTCACGCTGAGCCGGGAAAAATTGCTTCGCAAACTTAATTCCATCTGCAACGCGCGATTTTCTGTAACCCTGGCGGGAGCGATTCTATGACACCCGCAAATCCGTTCGATCTCACCGGCCGTGTTGCCCTGGTCACCGGCGGCAATGGAGGGCTGGGGCACAGCATGGCCCTCGGTTTTGCGCGCGCGGGAGCGTCCGTTGCGATTTTCGGACGTAAGCCGGAGAAAAATAGAGCCGTCCTCGCGGAGCTTGAGGCCATCGGAGTTCGCGCGTTGGCGCTTCAGGTTGACGTGACGAATGACCCCGAGCGCGACGCAGCCTTCGCGCAGGTGGAGAAGACCCTCGGCCCGGTGCACATTCTGGTGAATAATGCCGGGACGGGCGTCGTGAAACCGGTCCTTGCGGAGAGCAGGGAAGGCTGGGAGGAAGTCCTCGACCTCAATCTGACCGCAATGTTTCTACTCTCAAAAACGGCGGCGCAGTCCATGGTGCAGCGGAAAGCAGGGAAAATAATTAACATTGCGAGCATGTACGCGCTGTTCGGCTCGGGCCTGGTCCCCGCTTATAGCGCGTCGAAGGGCGCAGTTGTTCAGCTCACCAAGTCGATGGCCATTGAATTTGCGCCGCATTACATCCAGGTAAACGCGATTGCTCCCGGATATTTCGAGACGGAGCTGACCGCGCCGCTCAAATCGCTGCCGCTCTACAACGAGGTGGTTCAGAGGACTCCGGCAGGGCGTTGGGGTTATCCGGATGAATGCGCGGGAGCAGCGGTTTTCCTGGCCGCGCCCGCCTCCGACTACATTACCGGCACGACAATCGTCGTGGACGGCGGCTACTCGATCCACTGAGATTTCCGGGAGCATAGATCGCGGTGCGGCGTCGCGCGCTGCACTGACGATTTTTCCCTCAGACACGCCACGTGGGCGCTCGAAAGGCAAGAAGGCGTTTGCGGACGGCGCAAATTGTTATATGCAAAAGCGCGATTCTCGAATATTCTAAGATACAGGTGGGGGTGAAAAACGGAGTGGCGGATTCTTCTACTGTAAAAGGATTGACTGGTTTTGGCAGCACGCAGCGCCGCGATGCCTGGTGGCTGGAAAACCTGCCCTTTGCAATCGTAATGGGTATTTTTGTCGTTTATACAACGTGGCGTGCCTTCGAAGGCAAATTCTACGAATGCTATCACCTGGGGCTTCCGTATCTCTCGCCATTTTACTCGCCTCTGATCGATCCTGACCACCACTGGTGGCGGTTTTCCCCGGCCCTTCTGATTCTCGCCGGACCGCTCGGCTTTCGCACGACTTGCTACTACTATCGCAAAGCGTACTATCGTGCCTTCTTACTCGATCCTCCGGGCTGCGCGGTCGGCGAGGGAAGCGGCAGCAAGTACAAGGGCGAAACGAAGTTTCCGTTTATTTTGCAAAATCTACACCGCTATTTTTTCTATGTCGCGGTGATTTTTGTCATCTTCTTGTGGTACGACGCGATACTCGCATTCATCTTCCCGCAAGGATTCGGAATTGGCGTCGGCACACTGGTCATGCTGGCAAACATCATCCTGCTGACGGTTTACACGTTCTCCTGCCACTCATTTCGGCATCTGATCGGCGGCAAGCTCGACTGCTTTTCCTGCGTGAATTTCGGAAAGCCGCGCCACTCGGCATGGAAGGGCGTGTCATTCCTGAATGAGCACCACATGTTTTGGGCCTGGGTGAGCATGATTGCCGTGGGGCTCACCGATCTTTACATCCGCCTGGTATCCTCCGGCCTGATAAGGGACATCCGACTGCTGTGACCGCAAAATACGAAACCCACGAACACGACGTAGTGATCATCGGCGCAGGCGGAGCGGGACTTAGAGCCGCGATCGAAGCGTTGGCGCAAGGCGCGCGCGTTGCCGTTGTTTGTAAGTCCCTGCTGGGCAAGGCGCACACCGTGATGGCCGAGGGCGGCCTGGCCGCGGCGATGGCCAACGTGGACAAAGCGGATGACTGGCGCACCCATTTCCGCGACACGATGCGCGGCGGAAAATTCCTCAACAACTGGCGCATGGCGCAGCNNCCACGTGGGCGACCGCACCGGTCTGGAAATGATTCGTACCCTGCAGGACCGCGGCGTGCAGCTCGGCTTCGACGTTTATATGGAATGCACGATCACGCGGCTGCTAAAGGACGGCGACCGAGTGTCCGGCGCCTTCGGCTACTGGCG
>PKUY01000264.1 GCA_003131705.1 Acidobacteriota bacterium
TCCAGGCGATCAAGCACAAGTGCGCGGACATGCTCCTCGACGTCGAGTCGGCGAAGTCCGCGGCGTACTACGCGGCCTGGGCCTCCCAAGAGCGCAACGATGAACTACCGATTGCGGCGAGCCTGGCCAAGTCGTTCTGTTCCGAGGCGTACTTTCACTGCGCGGCGGAGAACATCCAGATTCACGGCGGCAACGGCTACAGCCGCGAGTATCCCGTTGAGCGCGCCTACCGGGACGCGCGCATCACCGAAATTTACGAAGGCACCAGCGAAATTCAGCGCATGGTGATCGCCTCTTGGGTTTTGAAAAGCAACTAGCTTTCACTCCGTAGTATTCTTCCCGCGTGCTTCCACTCGATAGCGGAATGGACTTTGACGCGACGCGTGATGCCGAATTCTTTTCGGCGCTGCCGTCGCGCGCGGGTGTCCTGGTCATTGAAATGGCCGATCCATCTGCACGGCCCTATCTCGCGCGGACCGCTGACATTCGTCGCGCTGCAGAGCGTCTTCTGAGCGTGCCGGAAGAAAATTCCAAGCGGCTGAATTTGCGCGAAGTTGCCGCGCGGATTCTTTATCGCGTGACGGGCTCGAAATTCGAGCAGTCATTCGTTCTGTACCATCAGGCTCGGGAGCTTTTTCCGGACCGCTACCGCGACGTGCTGCGCCTGCGACCCCCCGCGGTGCTGAAAGTGAATTTGCGAAGCGAGTATCCGCGGTGTTTTGCAACGCGGCGGATTCGAGCCGACGGAGGATTCTATTTCGGGCCGTTCGCCTCGCGCGCTGCGGCGGACGCTTTTGCCGAAAAGTTCCTGGACCTTTTCAAGATTCGCCGCTGCCAGATTAAGATCCGCCGCGATCCGAGTTTTCCCGGTTGCATCTATTCGGAAATGAAAATGTGCCTGGCGCCGTGCTTTGCGGGATGCACCAAGGAGGAGTATGACGCGGAAGCCGGCCGCGCGGTGGCAACGCTCGATACGACCGGCGCGGCGCTCACCACGAAATTCGAGCGTGAGCGCGAAGAGGCGAGCGAAGCGCTCGACTTTGAGCGCGCGGCCGTGTTGCACAAGCGAATGGAAAAAGTTTCCGACACGCTGCGCGGCCTTCCCGAGCTCGCAAAGCGAATCGACCATCTTGACGCGGTGATACTGGAGCGCGCCGCCGAGGAAAAGACAATCGCCGTTTTTCCGTTGCGCGCGGGATTGCTCGAGGAGCCAATCTTTTTGCGTTTCGGAGAAATCTCGAGCGAGCCGCGCTCCGTCGAGGGGTTTCTGCGCCAGGCATTGCAAAAAGAGATCAAGCCGGAGGAAAAGGAATCGGAGATTGAGCAGGACGCTGACCGGGAGCGCGATTCTAACGCTCCAGACAATCCGGAAAAGCCGGCCGTGAATTGGCGCCGTCATTATGGTTTGCGCGCCGCGAGCCCGGAGTTGACCGAGCATCTCTCGCTTGTGGCGAGGTGGTTTTACTCCAAGCCGCGCGAGGGCGAAATTCTTTTTCGAGAAGCGGAGTGGCCGTACCGGAGGATTCTGCGCGCTTGCGGCCGACTTCTGGCCCCTCCCGGCAGTGAATCAAGAAACTGATTTACCGCCCAAGCGCAGAGAACGCGGAGGATGCGAGCCGCGACGTACGTAATTCGAAAAACAATCGCAAGCAGCGCCCGCAGCGTTGCGTCGTACAATTGAAATATGAGCGAACCGAACGCCGTCGAAACTTCCGCCAGCGCTAATCTGGCGAATCGTTCCCGCTTTCGGGACATGGTTCGCTCGCTCAAGCACCGCAATTTCCAGCTTTTCTTCAGCGGCCAGTTGATTTCGCTCGTCGGCACGTGGATGGATATGATTGCCGAAGCGTGGCTCGTCTACCGCCTCACGGGATCGTCGCTTCTTTTGGGCACGGTGGCGTTTGCCGGGCAGATTCCCGTGGTGCTGTTCGCGCCGCTGGGCGGGATGGCGGCGGACCGATGGAATCGCCGGAAAATTGTAATCGCGACGCAGACCGTGTCGATGATTTTGGCGTTCATTCTGGCAATGCTCACGCTGACCAAACGGATCACGGTCCCGGAAGTGATGGTGCTGGCGGCTCTCATGGGAGTGGTGAACGCATTCGATCTCCCGGCGCGCCAGGCATTTCTGGTGGAAATGGTTGGCCGCGAAGATTTGATGAATGCGATCGCGCTGAATTCGTCCATTTTCAACGGCGCGCGGATCATCGGCCCTTCGGTCGCGGGAATTCTGGTCGCAAGCGTTGGCGAGGGCTGGTGCTTCTTCGCGAACTCCGTGAGTTACATCGCCGTGATCGCCGGGCTCCTTATGATGCGCATTGCTCCGAGGCAGCACGAGCGGGTACTCGCATCGCCCTTCGATCACATCGTCGAGGGATTTCGTTTTGTGCGAGATACAGCGCCCATTCGCGCAGTTCTGACGCTCTTAGGCTTGGTGAGCCTGGCGGCCATGCCTTACGCGGTGCTCATGCCGATTTTTGCGGCTCGCGTGCTTCATGGAAACGCGCGGACGCTGGGCGTCCTGATGACTGCTACCGGGATCGGCGCGCTGGGCGGCGCTTTGCTGCTTGCATCGCGCACAAAAGTTCAGGGACTCGGAAGGTGGATTACGATCGCCTGCGGCTGCGTGGGCGTAAGCCTGATTCTTTTCTCTTGCTCGCGATGGCAGCTGCTCTCGACGATCTTGCTGGTGCCCGTGGGTTTCTCGATGATGACGTACATGGCTTCGTCGAATACGCTGATTCAGTCGATGGTGCCGGACCGTCTTCGTGGCCGCGTCATGGCAGTGTACGCGATGATGTTTATGGGCATGGCGCCGCTCGGAGCGCTGCTCGCAGGTTTCTCGGCCGATCACATTGGCGCGCCGTGGACGGTTGCGGTTGGCGGAGTGCTGGCAATCCTGGGTGGGACGGCGTTCGGGCGATACTTGCCGAAGATTCGCGTCGAAGCGCGCGAGCTGATTATTGCGCAAGGATTGGCGGGCGGCGAACCGGAGCAGGAAATGACCGTGCGCGTGGTGTCGTGATTTCCCGGTCTAATTTCTTGGTGGTGGCAGCTCCGTCGATTACGTTCTGATATACTGCGCCAGTTTTCCAATCCCCGCAGGTCAGTGAGGCCTGATGTCATCTCCCGCAGAATTTAGCGGCAAGCGCCTGCCCGGTCTCGCGACATCGCAGGGCACGTTGCGCTACGCGGCGCGATTCCAGGGGCGCGCGGCCGCGGGACATTTTCGCGACGTGCAGGGTAGCCTCGTGCTTTCTTCCGTGGGGATTGGGACGTATCTCGGCGAGGCGGACGATGAGACGGATCGGGCTTACACGAGCGCGGTGGTGGCCGCGATCGAGGGCGGCTTCAATGTGGTGGATTCGGCCATCAACTATCGCTTGCAGCGCAGCGAACGCTCCGTCGGCGCGGCGCTGAAGGAACTTGCTGCCAAAGGTTTTCCTCGCGACGAGATTATTCTCTGCACGAAAGCGGGCTTCCTCACTCCGGATGGCGATATGCCGGAGGACGCGAATGAATATTTCTCGCGCGAATATATCGAGCCGGGAATTTTCCGCCCCGAAGAAATCGCCGCGGGCTGCCATTGTATGACGCCGCGCTACCTGGAGGATCAGNNAATCTCGGCGTCGAGTGCGTGGACGTTTTCTATCTGCACAATCCTGAAACGCAGTTGAGCGAAATTCCCCGGGACGAATTTCGCCGCCGGATCCTTGCGGCGTTTGCGTTCCTTGAGTCTGCCGTCTCGGCCGGGAAAATCGGCGCTTATGGACTCGCCACGTGGAACGCATTTCGCGACGAGCCAAAATCCGCGGGATATGTTTCGCTCGCGGCGATGGAGGAAATCGCGCGCGAGGCCGGCGGCAAGGATCACCATTTCCGATTCGTGCAACTACCGTTGAATCTCGCGATGCCCGAGGCGCTACTGCGACCCAATCAAGTGGTCGAAGGGAAGACGATGGCCATGGTGCAGGCGGCGCGGCCGCTGGGAATCACACTGATGACGAGCGCCGCGCTGCTGCAGGGGCAACTGACGCAAAATTTGCCGCGTTACATTGGGGCGGTGCTCGGGCTGAAGACGGATTCTGCGAACGCGTTGCAGTTCGCGCGATCCGTTCCGGGTGTTACCACCGCGCTCGCAGGAATGAGCCACGTGGAGCACGTGCGCGCGAATCTCGACGTCGTTACGGTCGAGCCGGCGCCGCGCGATCAGTTCCTAAAATTGTTCGAGCCGAAGCGTTAGGGACGGCCAGTTTCATCGAGCCAGGTGTCGATCGCTGCACCGACTTGATCGAGATGGCTGGTGAAAAAATGGTCGGCGGCTTCGATGACGACAAGACGCTTGGGCTCGGCGAGAGTCGCGAAAAGAGCTTCGATGTTCGCGCGCGAGCCGTACTGGTCGTTCGCGCCCTGAATCAGGAGTTTCGGTTTCTCGCACGCGCGCAGGTAAGAGGCGTCGACATGATCAACGGGAAGGCCTAACCCGATCAGTTCGTTGACGCGCGCGTCTTCGCAGGCCACGCGCAATCCCACCCACGATCCGAAACTGAAGCCGGCAAGGAGAATTGGGCGGCCCGGAAATTCTGCCGCCAGGTATGCGACTGCCGCGCCCACGTCATCTTGCTCGCCGATGCCACGGTCGTGCACACCTTCACTCTGCTCGACGCCGCGAAAGTTAAATCGGAGCACGGTTGCGCCGCGCTGATGAATGGCTTTCGCGGTCTGATAGACGACTTTATTGTGCATCGTGCCGCCGAAGAGGGGATGCGGATGGCAGACGACCGCTACGAATTTCGGATCAGCATCCGGACTGGTCCAGAGCAAGGCTTCGAGACGGCCTGTCGGTCCGGCGAGAAAAAAACTACGATGGAAGACTTCCGTCATAAGTTCAAATGAGAGAATTTACCTGCGATTATTTCGGATGCGGAAGCTTGCGCTTCAAACGTTTTCGGGCATCAGGATTTCGCGGCTTTCGGTCCTAAGCCCGTCACACTATTTGTCCATTCGACGGCAACGGACCTGGAAACGGGGCTCGGGCCATTTTCCGGGTCGGCCACGGGCGCAGGGCCCGGCGGGTCCTGCATGGACTCAACGCGGACCACCCGCCCGGCGAGCTCTCCTGCCTTCGACCATTCATTCCACGAAATTTTCGCGAGTACGTTATCGCCGACGGCGTAAATGTGCGAACTTTCAAATCGCGTGCCGTTCTGCGAAATGTCGCCGGTCATGGACTCCTCGGGGAACGGCGTTCCGGCGGCGCGCACGAAAATGGGGAGCGCGAAAGGAATTCGCTGGGATGCCCGGCGTTCCTGATCCATGGGCCGCCGCAATTCGCGGTGCGGCGGTTCGAGATGCAGCGCTACTCGATAGCTTCCGTTTTCTTCTTTCTTCACGCGGACGATGCGCGCTGGAGTTTCCGGCTGTGTGGAACCGCCGACAGTGGGATTGTAGGGAAAGACGACCCAAACGCGCGCCGGAACTACGCAAGGCGTGTTTCGGTGAACGAGGATGCCTTGACGGGCCACGTCCACCGTCTCCGTCACTTCGATGCGCATTCCCAAAGGACTCTGCCAGCGGATACGCGCTGGAAGTTGCAGTTGCGCGCGGGGGTGTTTTCGCCGTTCCATGAAGTGGGCCGTGTCGTGCATCGGGCTCCATCGTAGCGGCCGCGGACGAGTAGGTCAATCAGGCAAGACTCCCGCAAGGATGTTGCGTCGGCCCCGCGATGGAGACGATAAAGAGAACCGTTGCCGGCAGACGCTCTGGGTCCGCTCGGAAAGCCGTTGCGCCGACCAGGCAGCGGTGGTAGGTTGACTCAGTTGCAAGCTACGGGAGGATTCATGGAATCCGGTGTGGAGCGTCGAGCCGCCCGGCGTTTTTCGATGATGCTTCCCGTGAAAGTCCGGTTCTCGGCCGAAAACGGAGTCACCGAGAAGCCGGGTGAAACCCGCGACGTTAGCTTCCGCGGCCTTTATTTCCTGATCGAAGCTAGTCTCGAAGCCGGCAGCTCCATCGAGTTCGTCCTCACCCTGCCGCAGCAGATCACATTGGCCGGCGATGTGAACATTCGCTGCTACGCGCGCGTTTTGCGAGTCGATTCACACAATGGCCGCCGGGGAGTGGCCGCGCGGATCGAGCGCTACGAATTTCTTCCCGCGTTGGCCTAGACAGTCTTCTGGCGTGCTGCTCGTCGCGCGAGCAAACCGCTTGCAGACAGGCGCCATCGGCTGAAAAACTGCTTCTCTTATCTTTCCCGCTGACGCAAGATTTACATCCGGACCTTCTCATGGCACGCCAAACGATTCTCATCGACGCGGACGATACCCTCTGGGAAAACAACATTTTCTTTGAGAAGGCCATCGACGATTTCATCACCCAGCTCGAGCATCTTGGCTACACGCGCGAATATATCCGGCACATCTTGAACGAGACGGAGCGCCGCAACATCCGGCAGCACGGTTACGGCGTGCGCAGCTTTCGGCGTTCGCTTGAAGAGACCTATTTGAAACTTGCCGGAAACGCGGCGCGACGCGAAGTCGTGAAGGAAATCGAGCGCGTAGCGCACGAACTGGAAGGCACGCCGCCGCATATTCTCGATGGGGTGCCCGAAACGCTCGTCTATCTCGCCAAGCACCACCGCCTAATCCTGCTGACAAAGGGAGAGCCCGCCGAGCAGGCGGCCAAGGTCGAACGCTCCGGCTTGCAACCCTATTTCGAGGCCATTGAAATCGTGCTGGAGAAGGATTCGGGAACCTACGGCAAGATGATCGACCAATTCAAAATCGTGAAATCGCACGGCTGGATGGTGGGCAACAGCCCGCGCAGCGACATTAATCCGGCGCTCCAATCCGGCTTGAACGCGGTTTTCATTCCGCATGTGGCTACCTGGGAATTGGAGAAGGACGAGGTCGAAAGCGGAACCGGAAAACTGCTGATTCTTTCCGGCTTCCGCGAACTCCGTACGCATTTCTGACGACGCGGCCCTTCGCTCCCGCGATGGGCTCAGGGTAGGCGAGCATCGTCATCGTGAAGGCCATCGGCCTGAAGGATTGTTTTCGCATCGTCCTCTTTCGTATTCCAGGCCAATTTGTCCATTCTGTCCCCGCCTTCGCAGCTTCCCGCCGTGGTTCGTCACGGATAAGATCGTGCGTAGGAAAAGAGAGGAAACGAAAATGGCCACGGATTATCGCTTTGAATTCGGAGATTTCGGCAGCGTCTCTTATATGAACGTTGCTTATCAAGGGCCGCTTCCGCTTTCCGCGGTGCGCGCGGCAATGGAAGCACTGGAGTGGAAGAAACTGCCGCACCTTATGCCGGAGGGTGTCCATTTCGATCTGCCCGATCGCGTTCGGGCAAAAATCGCTCGACTGATTGGCGCCGATCCAAATCAAGTCGCTATCACCACCGGCGCCAGCGGCGGCATGGCGGCCATAGCCGCCGGAATGGATTGGAAACCCGGCGACGAAGTTTTGATCGCGCGCGGCGAATTTCCCTCGCACTTTTCCAGCTGGCTTCCCCTTGAACGAGCGGGAAAGCTGCGGATGAAAATGTTTTCACCGAAAGGCCGCTTTGTCAGCGCGGACGATTACATCGAGCACATCGGTCCGCGCACACGGCTCGTATCCGCCAGTCTGGTGAGGTTTGACGACGGCGCGCTGCTGGATGCCGAACGCGTTGCGAAAGCCTGTCACGCGGCCGGGGCCGCATTTTTGCTGGACCTGGCCCAGTGCGCGGGCGCCATGCCGCTCGATATCGGCGCGCTGGGCGCGGATTTCGCCGTGTCGAGCGGCTATAAATGGCTGCTCGGTCCCTATGGCACAGGTTTCTTTTGGATCGCGGACGAATGGGTCGAGCGGCTGCAGTTGGGGTCGCTCTACTATCAGGGGCTCGAAGGAGCGCGCAATTTCCATTCGCTGCCACTTGAAAATCTCCGTCCCGTTGCCGGCGCGCGGCGATGGGATTCTCCCGAAACTGCGAGTTTCACGAACCTCGCTGCGCTCGATGCGTCTCTCGATCTGATTCTGAAGGTGGGCGTCGAAGCGATCGCACGTCACAACGACGGGCTGGTGAAGGAAATTATCGAACGGCTGCCTCAAGATACGTGTGCGCTCGCATCGCCCGCCGAAACCGAAAGGCGCGGACCCTACGTTTGCATTGCCGGACGCAACCCGGAGGAAACTGCCAAGTTTTTCGGGAAATTACGCGATGCCGGGATCATTGTTAGTTTGCGCGAAAACGCGCTGCGGGTCGCGCCTCATATCTACAACGATTCCGGAGATGTCTCGCGTTTGATCGAAGTTCTGTCAGCGTGAAGGGCCGCTTCGCCTATCGGGGTCCGAGATTTCTCGGATCACGATAAATGAACGGTATGTGGATCACCGCTTCCAGATCGACGGGCACGCCCGCGCGCGTGGCCGGCCGGAATTTCCATTCTCCAAGCGCATCCATGGCGTTCCGATCGAGTTGCGGATCGAGGCTCCGCACCACCTGAATGCTATCGACCGAGCCATCCTTGCGGATAATCGCGTAAAGCACCACTTCGCCGTGCACGTGCCCTTTGATTAGCTCCGGCGGATATTTCGGATCGGCCTTCGCGACCGGCACCGGAGCGGCGAGAGGTTCTCTCCGTTTATAGAGAGGACGATCCGTCTCGTCGAGCTCCGAAAAATTGAGAATCCAGCTTCCGCTTGCGCTAGTAAGGTTTGGCAGATCGATGTGCAGCGTGAACACCTCGCTGCCGGACAGGATCTTTTCTGGTGGCAAGCTCGGATCGAGTGCCGCCACGTTCACCGGCCCTTTTCTCGCAGCGCTTGATGGCTGATAGGGTATGTCCGGGTTCAGGTTTAACTTTCCGGCACGATTTCTGGACGGAGTTATCCCTCCGCTTCCGCCGTTTCGCGCGCGAGGCTCGCCGCCGCTGATGCTGATCGCGGCTGGCAGCGAGTTCGCGTTGCCGCTGGCTCCTCCCGCGGGCGCCGTGCCGGCGGCGGATCCAGCATTTCCGGTCGCTCCGCCGCTTGCATCGCTCGATCGATTCGCTGCAGCCCCCGGAGTGCCCGGCTTCGCTCCCTCGGGTGAAATCGAAATACGCGCCGCGAGGTTTCCCTCCGGCACGCTCATACCGGGCGACGGGGGAGCGGGCGTGGCGGAAAGCGCGATGATGCGATGCAGGCTTGCATCGCCTTCGGGAGTGGATCCGATTTCCGGAGCAGCGATCGCATCCGCCTGCGTCTGTTGGCGGGGCTCGTCGTGAGCGAGGGGCGGCGACATCGCGCTCAACGGCATCTTCGGGCGCGGAATTGCCGACGGCTTTGACGCGATTGCGATCGGCCCAGCGTTCTTCTCGACGCTCGGCACGTCCGGCGCGGCCGCATCCTTTACAGCGCGTTCCTTGATCTTTGGCGCAGCAGCGCTCGCGGATAGCTGAAATTTCGGCTTTGCTATTTCCGGCGCGGACCACTGCACGATATTCGGCAGCGGTGTGACGATCTTGGGAGGCGCGGCCGGTTTGTCCGGTTGGATCAGCGTCTGCCGCGGGTGCGTCACGTGCACGGGTATGGAGAGAATAGTCTGCCGTGGATGGAACGTGTCCGCCCCGCTGTCGGCGGGCGTTTTGGCGTCGTCATTCAGTTTCTTCTGCCTTGCAATTTCCTTCCGCGCTGCGGCCGGCAAGGAAATGGGCGGCAAATCGGGCGGCTCGCCGTACCACGTCAATTCGATTTGTACCGGCGCGAGCGTGGGAGTGTTGTCCGGCAAGAATCCCCATATGGGCAGAATCAAAAGCACGATGACCCCCGCCTGCAACAGGCATGCCCCGGCAAACGACCAGCCCGGTTTCTTGCCGCGAATCCAGTGAGCCCGGATGACGCGGTCTTTCGGCAGCTCGCTATCTTTCGGCGGGCGCGGACCCGCAAAGACCGCACGCAAGCTCGTCGGAAATTCCTCGCGGGTAGTTTCCCAATCGATACCCAGATCGAGGCGAGGCAGGCGTGAATGCGGCGAGAGCTCGACGGTCGAGTCCGCGGGAGGAGGGGTATTGCGCTGCAGGAGAGGTGGCATCGGTCTATACATTATACGTGCGGATTGGATGCGCCCGAGCTACGCAGCGGCTGCCAGGCGATAAAAGCTCAGCGCCGCGTCGCCATGTTGAACCACGCGCGTGCGCTCGAGGCGGTCGAACCGCTCGGCCAGCTCCATCTTTCGGTGATGCTCGACGATCACCAGGCCCCGCGGAGCAACGAGGTGCGATGCATCGAGAAATTCGAGGACGCGCACATGCTCGCGCTTCTTTTCGTAGGGCGGATCGAGAAAAATGAAATCCGTGACCAGATGACGCGCCGCAAGCTTTTCCAGCCCGGCCAAAGCCTCGGCTTCGATCAATTCGGCGCCGCCACTTATCCCGAGACCCGCGAGATTCCCGCGAGCGAGCCGCGCCGCCTTCGGATCGGACTCGACGAGGATTACCTCGCGCGCTCCTCGGCTAACCGCTTCGATGCCGATAGCGCCCGTCCCGGTATACAAATCGATGAAAAGAGAATCTGCAACGGCGGGCCCGAGAATGTTAAAAAGCGTTTCGCGCAACCGGTCGCTCGTCGGCCGAATCTTTAGCTTGCCCGGCTCCTCGAGGCGCCTGCTGCGAAATGTCCCCGCGATCACGCGCATGTTTTCATCCTTCCCGTTAGCCCACCGACGCCAGCTGATATCTTTTCTGCCATGCCGGGCTGAGAGCTTCCAGCCGCGCGACTAGATCTTTCGCGCGGTCCGGGTTTTCGGCCAGCGCAAACGCTTCGCGGCGCGCGAATTCCAGCAGCTCATGATCGCGGAGCGGCTGCGCAAACGAAAATGAGGCGTCGCCATGCTGCCGCGTGCCGAAGAATTCGCCGGGACCACGCTGCTTCAGGTCGCGCTCGGCGATTTCGAATCCATTCGATGTTGCGACCATCGCTTCAATGCGTTCTCGCGATTCTCCGGTGATCGTTTTCGGTGCGACCAGGATGCAATGCGATTTTTCGGTGCCGCGCCCGATCCGGCCCCGCAGTTGGTGAAGCTGAGCGAGGCCGAAGCGGTCCGCATGTTCGATCACCATCACCGTTGCGTTCGGCACGTCCACGCCGACCTCGACGACGGTTGTCGCCACGAGAATATCCACTTCGCGCCGCCGAAATTGTTCCATCACCGCGTCTTTTTCTTCGTTCTTCAAGCGCCCGTGCAGGAGGCCTACGCGCATTGTCGGGAACACGATCTTGGCCAGCCGATCGTATTCGAGGGTAGCTGCTTTCAACTCCTGTTTCGATTCCTCGATCACGGGATAAATCACGAAGGCCTGCCTGCCTGCCGTAATCTCGCGCCGCAGAAATTCCCAGACGCCGGGCAGTTGCGCGTCAGACGCCCAGCGCGTCTCGATTGGCGTGCGGCCGGGCGGCATTTCGTCGATCACAGAAAGATCGAGATCGCCGTAGAGCGTCNNCGAAGCGGTGCTGCTCGTCCACTATCACAAGCCCCAGCCGGTGAAATTTTATCGGGTCCTCGATCAGCGCGTGCGTGCCCACCACAATTGTCGCTTCACCGCTTTCCACGCGCGCCAGCACTTCTTCGCGCTCCGCGCGCTTTCGTCCGCTGGTGATCAATTCCACGTCGTATCCGGCGGTTTTGAAAATACGGCGAGCGGAGAGGAAGTGCTGCGTCGCGAGGATTTCGGTCGGGGCCATCAGCGCAACCTGGTAGCCGTTCTCGATCACGATGGTNNCCGCTTCCCACGTCGCCTTCGAGCAGCCGGTGCATTGGGTAGGGCCGCTCCAGGTCCGTCGCAATTTCCGCGAGCACGCGTTTTTGCGCGGCGGTCGGCTTGAAGGGAAGAATGCGTTTCAAGGCCTCCCGGATTTTCACTTCGCGCACGCGCATGGGAATGCCGCGCCTGCGATGGTCTCCCGCGCGCCGCAGCGCCAGAGCGAGCTGGTAGTAGAAAAACTCCTCGAAGATCAGCCGGGTTTGCGCGGGACTGCGGCTGCTGTTCAGTAATTCGAGATTCTCGTCTTTCGGGGGAAAATGCGCGTAAAGCAGAGCTTCGCGGCGGGCAGGGAAGCGATAGCGCTCGAGAATGTCGGGGGGCAGCAGGTCAGGCACGTTGCCGTCGAAGCCGAGCAGGACGCTGTAAATAATTCGGCGCAGCATCCGTGAACTGATTCCGCCGATTGCTTCGTAAATCGGCACGATGCGGCCGACTTCGGTGGAGTCGGCGGGCGTCTTGTCGCTGCCGCTCACGAGCTCGATCTGCGGGTTCNNATGCGGGTTCACCATCTCGATGCGGCCGGGGCGATAAGGGTCCACTTCCGCTTTCCCGTGCAGCACGAGCCGCTGGCCGTCTTTCAGGCGTCCCTGCAGGTAGCCGCCATGAAAAAAACGCGCGTGGAGCGCGCCCGAACCGTCCTTCACGGTCACATGAAAAATGGGCCTGCGGCCTCGCACAAAGCGAATCGTGTTTCCTCCTCCGCTCGTGACTTCCGCGAGAATCGTATGCACCTGCCCCGGAACGATCTCCGCGATGGGCGTAAAGCGAATGCGATCCTCGTAGCGAAATGGAAGATAGCTGAGCAGGTCGCCGACGGTCGAGATGCCGCGCGCCTCGAGCGTTACGGCGCGTTGCGGGCCAACGCCGTGCAGGTATTTCACCGAATTGGTTAGTGCGAAGGTCACGCTGTATGGATGATCGTACCGAATTTGCGGGTCGACAAGTCGGCGTGAAGAATGTTGACTACTTGCCGTCAACCGAAAATGCCAGCAGGACGTTGCCGGAAGCGCTGCCTTGAAAAAAGTAACCGGAATTCACATACAGAATCCCTCCGACGATGACAGGTCCGGATTCGTCGATCGACCCGCCGTTGGCTTTCACCCCGTTGACGGTTTTGTATTCCCGTCCGGTGTCCATGTCCCAAATGATTCGGCCATCGGAGGTTGAGTAGGCTCTCATGTGGCCGTCAACGCCGCCTGAAAACACCACTCCCGGAATCGCGGTCACCGCCGCCGATTGCGCTGGGCTGCAGCCTGGCTTGACGCAACCTGGATGCGGCGTGTGCCAGGCAATTTCTCCGGTTTCGATTTTCAGCGCAGTGAGACCGCCGCCTATTTTCGGGTCCAACTCATACGGCACGCCAAAAACGGAGTCTCGTCCCGCGGCCGATCCTGGCGGCGCCGCTCGCCTCTGAACGTCGGACAGCGCTACGTACGCGTTTTTTGCGTCCGCCGCGGATCCCCACTGCACTCCGCCGAGACTTCCTCCCTGGCCAACGCGAACCTGCCACAGCAGCTTGCCTTCGTGATCGGGATCGACGGCCGAGACGACGCCCGACTTTTGCCCGGCGATCAACGCGCGGCGGCCATTCGGCAGGTCCACCAGAATGGGCGAAGACCCGAAGTCGAAGTCCGGTCCCTTTGCTGAGGGACAATTCACTTCCTTCCCGTCCGGTATGTCGCAATCGATGTTGTACGCGTCGCTCTTGGTCATCTGGCTCGACCATGCCAATTTTCCAGTATCCATAGCAAAGGCCATAAATGCGTCCGAGGTAGTTGTCGGCGGATCGGAATAGTTGTCGCCGGTGGTCACATAAACCATGCGGTTCTTCAGGTCAATCGTGGGCGATGACCAGATCCCGGCGCCCGACGGCCCCCAAAGTTGAACTCCTTGCGCATTCTTGCGCGTGGGCTTTGGTTCTTCGGCAATCGTGTAACTCTTCCAGAGTATTTTTCCCGTGGCGGCGTCTAACGCAGAAACGCTGCCGCGAAACTTGCAGCATTCATCTTTCGCATCCGCCCCGCTCACTTCTTCCAGGGACGATAGCGGCACGTAGAGCTTTCCGGCGACAAGCGCCGGCGTGCCTGTCACGTGCGCGTCCGGGTGCGCATCCAAACTCGTTTTCCACAAGAGTTTTCCGGTGATGGCGTCCACGGCGTAGGCGTTCCCGTGCTGATCGCCGAAATACGCGGACCAGTGAGGCCCGTTCGCTCCAATGCTGATGGCTGTGCGCACAGGGAAATCCGTATCGAGAACCCAATAGATGCAGCCGGTTTTCGCGTTCAGCGAATAAACTTTGCGGGCCGCGCTGCCGACAAAGATGCGCCCGCCAACTACGGTGGGCTGCGCATATGCTTGAGTAGCGCCCGAATATCCGAACGCCCATTTCAATTTCAGCTTCCGAACCTGGTCCGCACGCAGCTGCGCCATTGCCGCGGGCTGGAATCGATGTTGCGACGCATCCACACCCCATCCGTTCCAATGCGGTTTGGCGAATGGCTCAGCGAAAGACGCGCTTCCAGCCGGGCAGACATTGCTGTCCACGGGGATTTGTTCGGTCGTCGGAACCTGCTTCGAAAGAAATTGACTCAACGCGTTGACTTGCGCGGGAGTCAGACCAGCCGCCTGCGCGCTCATGCTTCCGCTGGTCAGAGCGAAACNNCAGCCGACATCTGTCCCAACGCAGTGCGATTCGGCGCCCGAGCAACCCTGCCGTCGTGGCAGCTTGCGCAGCGCTGGCCATACAAGGCCTCGCCTTCTTTGTTCGCCGCGGTTGCGTCTTGCGCCGGCGCCGCGTTTCTCTCGGGCTGTTGAGCGCGTAACGGAACTGCGACCGACAGCAGTACGACCAGACACATGTACATCCCCATTCGCGCGTGGCGTTGCATGGCCCACCTCCGTTGCGCTGCACTTTAACACGCTGCACTTTCACTTAAGACCAATTTGACCGGAACAATCGGATAGTGGCACACGTAATTTATTTTGTACAAACATGCCGGCGCGCGAGACTTCTTGTGAGAAGCCCTATGACTACAATTTCGAATGACCAGAGCGAAATTCGTCGGATTGACCAGGCCTTGGCTGAAGTCCCCGATAGTGCCAAAATGGCCTCAACAAATGCTAACCAAGAGCCATTTCGGCCGTCTATTAGCCCAGAACCCGGAGCAGGGCTCCAAACCGGGGCACGTAGCCTCGCCGACCTGACAACGAACGAGCGGGCCGAGGTCGAGTCAAAGTCCAGCTCGGTGGTGGAAACAATGGGGATGAGCGTCGCACTCGAGGGAGATGCGCGCCAAGCAGCCACGTTGAAGCTCGCGGAGGAGCAGGCACTCGTCCGTAAGGCCNNAAGGCCCAGTCGGGTGACCGCCTGGCGTTTGAGGACTTGGTCTGCCGATACGATCGCGACGTCCTGCGCCTGGCACGAAACCTCGTTCATCACCCAGAAGATGCCCGCGACATTTATCAGGAAAGTTTTCTGCGGGTTTACAGGAACCTGCACCGCTTTCGGTTTGAATGCAGCTTTTATACCTGGCTGTACCGCGTGGTGACGAACGTAGCGCTCGACCACCTTCGCCGCCGGACCAGCCATCGCGAGGATCAAGCGCCAGTTCCGGAAGAGGCCAAGGGTGGCACCCGCGATTTCTTCGACCGGCAGCCGGAACTGAACGCCGCGGCGAATCCTGAAAAGAACCTGCTGGGCCAGGAGCTGGGCCGCCACATTCAGGAAGCGATGAAGGGTCTGACGCCTCGCGAGCGAATGGTTTTTGAGATGAAGCATTACCAGGGCTTGCGATTGCGAGCGATTGGCGATCTACTCGGCACGTCCGAGGAGACAGCGAAGAATTCGCTGTTCCGAGCGACGCGAAAACTGCGCGCGAGCCTCGGCCCTGTACGGTAGGCGATTGTTAGATGTTCGGTCACCAAGGATTCAGACGATGAATCAGGATTTCGACATGAATGCCGACCGAAGCGAGGAAACGCAGGGCAGAGACCCGACGGCTTTGGTCTGCGCCGGATGGCTCCCCCTGCTGGTTCTTTTTGCGGCCGGCGATGAGCTCGATCCGGCGGATCAGGCGCGTTTTTCCGCGCACGTCGCGAATTGCGATGCGTGCTCGGCCGCTTTGACTCACGAACGGGAGTTGCTCGCGCTTATTGCGGCGCATCGCAATGATCCGGATGCGGCCGAGCTTGCCAGTTGCCGCACAAGTCTGCAGGACGTGCTCGACCGCGAGGAAGAGCGCAGCTGGCTCCGCCGCAGCCTTGGATTTTTACTTCCAGGAAGTTGGCTTGCGCCGCGGCCTGCGTGGAGCGCGGCTTTGCTTTTGCTGATCGGTTTCAGTTTGGGAATTTTGGGTCCGCGCCTGCTTCGCCATCCCGCAACAAACGTCGCATCTTCCAACCCGAGCACCGCAACTGGAACCAGCGCCGATACGAATGATTCGCCCGCAAACTTCGCAAGTTCCAGTGCGCCTGCCGATTCGAGTCTCACCGCGCTCGATCTGCATACCGCGGATGTGGCCGGCATGAATGTTTTCCCGTCCGGCAACGCTGGGCCCGCTCGAGTTGAGTTGCAGCTTAAGTCGCAGCAGCCCGTGACGGTGCAAGGCACGGTGGACGATGACGATGTAAAGGCCGTCCTGCTGGGCATTCTAAATCACGGTGACCGTTTTTGCGCGGAAATGCGGCTTGATGCCGTCGAATGCCTGCGCGCGCGCAACAACGATCCCGACGTACGCTCGGCTCTCTGCAATGCTGTCCGCACCGATCACAACGCGGCTGTGCGGCTGAAAGCGCTCGCGGCGCTCGATGGCGCGGAACCGCAGGATATGATTCGCCAGACATTGCTCGACGCGCTCGTCGACGACGAGAATCCAGGCGTTCGCATCGAAGCAGTCAACGCGCTGCGTGACATTGCCGCGAAAGGCAAAGTCGGCTCCGACCCTCACATGCTGGCCGTGCTGCGCGATCGAATGCAAAAAGATCCGAACACCTACATTCGACTGCAGAGCGCCGCCGCGATCAGCGATTTTGGCCCGCGCGAAAAATTCTGATGTTGCGAATCAGAGTGGCGTCCCCAACTTCCCGGCGCGCTTTCCCCAAATATCTCGGTGAATTTCTTGCTGTCTCGCTGACCACCGGTTTGCTTCTCGCCGCCAGCGCTTCGGCGCATCGCCGTCCGCCCGGACCGAACAATCGCCATTCCGGACCGCGCGTGACCGCGGACTTGACTGGCTCGGNNACCCGGGCGAACGCATCCACCTCGCCGCCGATCTCGGCAGCATCGTCGTTCACACACAAAGCGCCGACCGAGTGGACTACCGCGCCCATCTTGAGACCGAAGCTTCGCAGAAAGACGCGCAGCAGCTCCTGAAGAGCTTCACCGTTTCTGCGCGCGACACCTCCGACGGCGTATACCTCAAAGCTCAGGCTTCCAATCACCGCTCGTCCGGCCGCCTCTGGGTAACGCTCCAGCTGACGATCCCAGAAAGCGTCAGTCTGGATGTCGCCACTGGCGGCGGCGACATTGATGCCAGCGAAATCCAGGGTCGCGTCACCCTGACGACGGACGGCGGAAACATCACCGCAGGGAATATGGGAGGTCCGGCGCGGTTTGAAACCGGCGGCGGCGATATCGTCGCCAAGAGCGTGGCGGGCGAACTGTTCGCCAGCACGCACGGCGGTCACATCACCGTCGGTTCGGTGGCCGGCAATGCCACGCTCCACACCGACGGCGGCCACATCCGTCTGGGGTCGGTGCAGGGAACGGCGCACCTCCATACCGGCGGCGGAAATATCACGCTCGAGCATTCCGGCGGCGAGCTGACCGCGGAAACCGGCGGCGGCGAAATCGAAGTCGGTGAAGCAGCCGGACTGGTGCGGGCGAAGACGGGCGGCGGCGGCATCCGAGTAGTCCGCATGTTCGGACCGACCGATCTCGTCACCGCCGGCGGCAATATCTATCTGACCCAGGTCGATAGCCCGGTCAGAGCTTCCACGGAAGCAGGTGGCATTACGGCGTGGTTTGTTACTCCCACGAAGAACTCCGGCACGTGCGACCTCCAGTCGAGCGCCGGCGACATCGTCGTGCATCTGCCGCGCGAGCTGCCGGTCACGATCGACGCGCAGGTTGAGAAGGGCGACGAGCACCAAGTCATCATAGATCCGGCTTTTCCTCTCAAGGTCAGTCATAACGATTCCGGGAGAGGCGTGCATACGGTCCGCGCCGAGGGTGCGCTGAATGGTGGTGGCGAACTTCTCCGCCTGCGCACGGTTGCCGGGAATATTCGCTTCGTCCTGAGCGACGTTGACAAGCAAACGCAGATTTACAGGGAGCAGATGAATAAGATCCAGCAGCAAATGGAGCAGCTGCAGCGGATGACGCAACCGAATACGATTCCGCCGGGAAAATCGCACCAATAGGGAACCCCGGGAGCGTTCCATTCGTAGAGATATATGTAGCTCTTGCGGGCGGTGCGGCCGATGATTGCAGCGCATGCCGCAGGGCCTGGCGAGAAGCGCGAATTTTAGCCGCCGCTTCGGTGCACTTGGCCTGAAGACAGGCTGGAAAAGTCGAACGGTTGAAAGTCTCGAACCTTGCACCCAAGGGGGCGTAACGTGCAAACGACGACGACGCGAAGCGTTTCGTTTCATACATTCGGAGTGGGTGCAGTGGCGGTTCTGGCCTGCATCCTGTGTAGCGGGCTACCGGTTCTTGCGAACACCGATCAGGTATTCCTGAAAACCTATCCGCTGCCTTCGGGCGGCCACTTCATGCTCGATAATGTGAACGGGTCGGTGCAAGTCGAGGGCTGGGATCGCGACGAGGTCGAAGTGCGCGCCGTCAAGTCGTCCAACAATTCCTCCAACAACGACACCCACGATCTCGATCGCGTGAAAATCGAAGTCGAAAGCCATCCTGGAGAAGTTGACGTCCACACGCGCTATCCGGATGACGAAGGCGTCGAAGTCGCCGTCGAGTATCACATCCACGTTCCCAATCGCGTTCTGCTGGGTTCCGTTCAGACCGTCAACGGGAGTTTGCTCGTGCGCGGTGTCGAAGGGGGCGGAGAACTGAAGTCCGTCAACGGCAACGTCGAAGTTCTCGAAAGCTCGGGCCGGTTCAACGCGAAAACAACCAATGGAAACTTGCGCCTCGAATTTCGTCACCTGATCGACGGCGCGCCGATGAAACTTGAAACCGTTAACGGCTCGGTGGTGCTTGGCCTGCCCTCGAATGCGAGCGCGGACCTGAACGTCCGCAACATGAATGGCGACCTCTACTCCGAGTTTCCCGTCACGTCCACCTCGGATCTGCCGGGAGCGCGCGCCTACCGCGGAAAGCTCGGCCACGGTGGNNCGTCGACGCGAGCCACGGTGGCGGCGGCCCGATTTCGGTGCGCACCGTCAACGGCGGCATCCGGCTGCTGCTCGAACATCCCGGCGCCTGAGAATTCGCCGAGTAAAAATCGAGCCTCAGGGGTTAAAACCCCTGACGGAAAAGGCCTTAGGTCGGAGCTGAAGCTCCGACCTCCTAGGGGCCGGACTCTTTCCTCAAACTGAAGGGCCCTCGCTGGGGATGACAATCCTTATCGGATTGTCACTCGCGGATGATTTCGGCGTTGGTGCTGGGGGCGACGATGCGGACGAGGCGGTCGCCGTCGAGGTAGAGATCGATTTCGAGGTCTTCGGTTTTCACTACAAGCTCATCGAGTTTCTTGCCACCCGCGTCCTGGCTCCCGACCGATTCGACGGTCACGCTGCCTGGCGTCAGCTCCTGCGGGACGAGCACGGAGAAAGTCTGCACGCCTTTCTTGTCGCGATCGTAGAGGCGCGCGAGCACCGCATATTGGTGGTACAGATTGTTGTCGATGATGGCGATTTGCGGAGAATTGAAAGTGAACTGCTGCGTGTAAGGCTTCACGCCTTCGATGCGGAGATCGATCGTGGCGGCAGGACCGTTGAAAGTGATCGTAGACGAAGCCTTCTTAGCGCCCTGCGTGGTCCATTCGTAGTGAACGGGAGTGCCGTCGGCGTGAAGCTCGAGAGTTCCCGTAACGTGCATCACGCCGTCAGCGGTTTTAATTTCCGAAGTTCCGTGAGCGATCCAGTCGCCGCCGCTCGGGCCAATTTCGAATTCTTCGGTGCCCACCTGTTGCCCGCCTGCGAGTATGCGAAAAGTGCCTTTGTCCGCGGTGAAAATCGATGCTGATTTCAAACCGCGCGGGGAAGGCGCCGAGTATGACGCAGGGGACAACGCGGAGGCCGAAGCGTGTGCCGTTCGCGCGTGTGAAATTGTTACGGCGGCGAGAATCGCGAGCGTCGCTGCACACATGGAGACGGCGAACGCGGGCTTCCTGCTATGCGTCATACGGTCACCCGGGGAAAAATTCCCAGCGCCAGAATCTGTTCGACCACGCGGGGCGGTTCCAGATGGCTCTCGACGCGATAGTCGGCGAGCTCATAGGTTGGCAAGCGCTCTTCGTAGAGACGGCGGAAGCTGGCTTCGTCGCGAAAGAGCGGCCGGTCGGTGATTTGAGCGCAGCGGTGCAAAAGTTCCTCGATGGGGCAGTGCAGCCAGATCAGCATCGCGCCGTTTTCCCGCAGTACCTTCAAATTTTGCGGCTGCGCGATCGTTCCGCCTCCGAGCGAAACGATGCGCGCCTTCTGCGTCTCAACGGATTCGGCCACGATGCGCGCGAGTTGCTCGCTCTCGATTCTGCGGAATTCCGATTCGCCCGAGCGAGCAAAAATTTCGGGGATCGAAGCGCCGGTTGCTTCGGTGATGCGCTTGTCGAGGTCGGTATGCGCCCAACCGAGCTGGCTGGCGAGCAAGCGCGCGGTGGTCGATTTGCCGCTGCCCATGAATCCAGTGAGGCAGACGAGCTTCCGATTGCGAATTTCGCCAGTCATCGATATCCAAGAGTTCGAATTCGGAGCGGGGTTGGAAGCTTGATTCGGCGCGCTGTTCGTTGTCACTCGCGCGCTGGTCGGTGCAATCAATCCCGCTTGAGGACGTTGATTGTACCATCGAAGGAGCTCAACTCGAGCGAGGCGCGCCCGGAGTTGAACGTCCCGAAAAGTGCGTTACCGAATCGCGGGAGGAAATGGTGGTGCGAAGATGGAGTCAGATTCGCTTCGCTGTGGACTTTGCCCTTCAGCGAGGTGGCGCTCATGTCGAACGAATCGCCGGGTGAAAAGCGAACTTCGATCACGCCGCTGTAGTTTTTCAGACGATAGGTCGCGTTCGGCAAAAACTGGCCGTTGAAAAGGATGTTGCCTTCCGAAGTCTGTGCACGGACGTAGGTGCTGTGGAGATCGATCAACTTGAAATTCCCGCTGATCGAGGAAACCTCGAGCCGCCCGGCGCAGCGCGAGCACTGGAACGAGCCGCCGACGGTTTTCACCGTCAGGTAGCCCACGGCATCTTCCAGGTCCACGTCGGCCGCGATCGTTTCGACGTTCATATCGCCGAGCACGTTCGATACGTTGACGCCGCCCGAATCGTCGTGAATCTGCAGCTCGGCATCCTGAGGAACGCTGATCTCATAATCGGCGCGCACATCCGCTGGCGAAGCGACGTCAGAAACCTGGCGGGTCATGATGTCGACGCGATTACCGGTTTGCTCGGCGTCGACTTCCACCTGATCGGTCGCGCGCTTAGCGATTACCATGACTTCCGATTTCGTCCACGCGCGCACGGTGACTGTGCCGCTTGGATTGTGGATCGTAACGACGGGGCGAGCCTCGACTTTGAAATGTTTTTCGAGCCGGTCGGCCGATGCGCCCGGTGCAGACGTTACGCTCAGCAGCAGGAGGCCAGGAACAAGGAGTCCGGCAGCCTTCCAGTGGAAATGCTGAGGCAGAATCGGTTGGGTGCTCATCGGTTGCCGTTCCCTCGATCGCTCATCTGAGCGAGCAAATCCGCTTTCTGCTGATAGGCCTCGTACAAATAGTCGCGGGCCATTTCGCTTTCGGGATCTTCGTGCACGTTCTTTTCACACAAAGCGATGTAGTTGTCAACGATGGCGAGGTTCTTCTGCAGGGAAGCAGTCACGACCGGATTGGAATCCAACATCGAAGACATGGTTGCCTGTTCGGCGGTGTCGAGGTTCGCGCTCAGTGGCTGCGTGGAGCTCTGCATTCCGGTCATCCACGGGTCGTCGAAGTGCTGATTGAGTGGACCGGCCAGCGCGACACCCACCGCGATTAGCGCCACTAGGTAGGCCCCGGCAAGGGCAGGCCGCGGCACTGAGACGAACACTCCGTCGAGCCACTCGGTGAAACCCCGCACCCAGCCGTGCCGTTCGTCCCGGATCAGTCCTTCCTGTATAAGTTGCGCGCGCAGCGAAGACCAGAGCTGCGGCGGAGGCGCGACATCAACCAAGGTGCGAGCGGTCTGGTGGATGGATTCGAGGTCGTCAACAAGGCCGCGGCACTGCGCGCATTCGCGCACGTGCGCCTGGGCGTCGGAGGGGCGCTCGCCCTCCATCCATCCGTCGAGATGATCAAAGAATTCGTTACAGCGAATGGTGCTCATGTCTTTTATTCCTCGCCGGCAGAAGCTGCCCGGCGATCTTCGCGGGCTTTGTCCCTCACGGTTTCCTGAAGCAAGTCGCGGAGACGCATGCGCGCTTTGTGGAGTTGCGATTTCGAGTTGCCGATCGAACAGCTCATCATTTGTGCGATCTCATTGTGCTCATATCCTTGCACATCATGCAGGACGAACACCGCTTTGTAACCCGGCGGCAACTGCCCGACCGCGCGCTGCAGGTTGACACGGTCCAGTGAACCGCTCAACCGTAAATCAAGCGCGCCGAAATCCCGCCGCGGGGTTCCGGATTCCTCATCGGGCTCGGTGACCTGTTCAAGCGAGGTCTCCTTGCCCGACTTCTTTCGCAGTTTCATGAGAACGACGTTGACCGCAAGGCGATGCAGCCATGTGGAAAACGCCGACTCACCGCGGAAGGTGGCGATCTTGCGGAAGAGCTGGAGGAACGCTTCCTGCGTCAGGTCCTCCGCCTCGGCCGTATTCCCCACCATCCGAAGGCACAACGAATAAACCCGGCGGCTGTGCAGCTGATACAGGCGTTCAAAAGCCGCCGCATCACCTTGCTGTGCCAGCCGGATGGATTCTGCTTCCGGTACTTCCCCGGTATCGCTTCGTCTCGTTCGGGCCACGCTACCCGTTGGGACGCATCCTTCAATGCGATGCGTCGGCCTCTTTAGAAGTTGTACTTCGGTTCTACAAGCGCAACTGTCCCGCCTCCGGGCCGGTGGTGGCGGCAGTTACTGGCAACCCCCATTTCGCACGGGGCGTAGCAAGCAAGTCTCGCCTATTTTCTTCGGAATTGCATCCTGCGTCGAGGGTCTCTCGGTAGGGCTAGCCTTATGGAATGAGCCGCAGGATAGCTCGGGCGCGGTTGCGAAATTATGCGGAGGCGCGAGAGAGGCGCGGCTTTATGCGCAGGTGCTTGGGTTCGACGGGTGCGTCCCACTCGGCGCACAAGGCGGGGAGTTGGTCCGCAGGAAGCGTGCGCAGAAAGGCTTTTAACACCACTTCCGTTTCGCGCAGGCAGGTGTTGAAATCATAGTGGAGGAAATCCAGCCTTTCCCAACAATCAGCGGGCTGCACCGACAGACCTTTGGAGATGTCGCCCGCCGCCTCGTGGAATTCACGCCCCATCTGCTCGAGTGTTTCGCACAGAATTCTCAGTTTGTGGAAGAAGCGGGCACGATTGCCGAAAAGCACGTGGTGCAGAATTCCGTTCCACGAAGCAGCGCTTTGACCAGTGTTGCCGCGAAAGAATTTTGTGTTCAGCGGTTCGACCGCGGGAAGCCTGCCAAGTTTCTTACCGCGAACGGCGAGGGTGTCGCAAAGACAAATGATGTTTTCAGATAATCGCCCGAAGAGGTCGGACGCGATCGAAACCTGCTGGCGGGCGCAGACCAACTCTCCGCGGGCGCGGAGAGAGAGGGCCTCGTCGAGAGCCACGCTCATCATGGCGTACGTACATTCCCAACGACCGACCACGGTCTGAAAAACCTGGGTTTTTTCCCGCGGAAGGGCGGCGGTCCAATCGTCCGACACCTTGTCGCGCTTTGAATGGCCCGGGTCCCGCCTAGGAAACACGATGGCCCCCAAGTAGCGCTCCGTAGTATAGCATCGGTTCGGAAACAAGGCGCTTTCTTGACGCTTGCTGGGGCCGACCGTATACTGCGGCTCGACTCGCCAGCGATCTCCTCGGTTGCCGAAAGGACCGTCCCGTTGGAATTTGAACCGCTCGACCAGTACCTGCAGCGCCGCAAAAAGCTCAGCGAAATAGAATCTCTGGGTCATGCGGCTTACCCGCACAAATTCGAAGTCACGCACACGCCAAGGGAAATTGCCGCGCAGTTTGGCGAGAAGACGGCCGAGCAGCTTTCCGCGGACGTCACGAAGGTGCGTGTGGCGGGCCGTATCATGGCGCTGAGACCGCACGGAAAGGCCGCATTTGCGCATATTTCGGGCGACGGAGCGCGCGTGCAGATTTATGTGCGGCTCGACGTGGTAGGCGAACGAGGCTTCAAACTTTTTCAGCTTTTGGATCTCGGCGACATCATTGGGATTGCCGGAGAACTATTCCGCACCAAGACTGGCGAGCTTACGGTAAAGGTCGCGCAGCTCGAGCTCCTGAGCAAGGCTCTGCTGCCGCTACCGGGAAATTGGCACGGGCTCGCGGACGTGGAGATGCGCTACCGGCGGCGTTACCTCGACCTCATCGTCAACGAGCGGGCGCGCGAGATTTTTCTGCGCCGCGCACAAATCACCCGAGAGCTGCGCCGGTTTTTCGACGAGCGCGGGTACGTGGAAGTTGAGACTCCCATGATGCATCCGATCCTCGGAGGAGCGACGGCGCGGCCGTTTGTCACCCATCACAACACATTCGACGTGGACCTTTATCTACGCATTGCACCGGAGCTCTACCTGAAGCGGCTGGTTGTGGGCGGGCTTGACCGCGTGTACGAAATCAACCGGAACTTTCGCAACGAGGGGATCGACGCGATTCACCAGCCCGAGTTCACCATGCTCGAGT
>PKUY01000334.1:0-3101 GCA_003131705.1 Acidobacteriota bacterium
GACGGCATCGGCAAGGAAGTGGTTCCGGAAGGCATCCGCGTCCTGGGAGCGGCGGCTCGTCGCTTTGGCTTTGAAATACACTGGCACGACTTCGATTGGAGTTGCGAATCGTACCTCAAGACCGGAAAGATGATGCCCGCCGATGGCCTGGAGCAGCTGCGGCCTTTCGACGCGATCTTCCTCGGCGCCGTTGGCCATCCCAGCGTCCCGGATCACGTTTCGCTTTGGGGACTCTTAATCCCTATCCGCCGTCGCTTCCGGCAATATGTCAATTTGCGGCCCGTACGTCTGTTCGAGGGGATTGAGACTCCGCTGAAGAATTGGCGACCCGGCGAGATTGATTTCTGCATCGTCCGGGAGAACAACGAAGGGGAGTATTCAAATATTGGCGGGCGTCTGTATGAGGGGACAGAGGACGAGATCGCCGTTCAACAGACAGTTTTCACTCGGCGTGGCGTAAACCGCGTGATGCGTTTTGCTTTCGAATTGGCCCGCAAGAGAAACAAGCATCTGACCTCCGCCACAAAATCAAACGGGATCATCCATACCATGCCGTTCTGGGACGAATGCTTTCAGGAGATGGCGGCTGAATTTCCGGATATCCGCACGGACCAATATCACATCGATATTTTGACCGCTCACTTTGTGCGCCATCCCGATTGGCTCGACGTTGTCGTGGGTTCCAATCTTTTCGGTGACATTCTTTCCGACCTGGGCCCAGCCGTGGTCGGATCGATTGGCATCGCTCCCTCCGCGAACCTCAACCCGGAGAAGGAATTTCCATCCATGTTCGAACCAGTCCACGGCTCGGCACCCGACATTGCCGGAAAGGGAATCGCGAATCCCATAGGGCAGATTTGGTCGGGCTCCATGATGCTCAGGCACCTGGGTGTTCCCGATGCCGCGGATGCCGTGGAGAACGCAATCGCGGAGATTCTAGCCCAATCGAAAGTTCGTACACCCGATATTGGAGGTACCTCGACGACCAAGGACCTGGGGGCGGCGATCGCGCTGCAAGTGAGCAAGTCGGGGTAGTTAGTTCGTTGGTATGGCTGTTGATTCGGCGGACCCTTGCGGTCTTAAGCTCAAGGAAATCAGCCGCGCTTCTCTGTCGTTGTTGTTCTTACAGACGGACAGATGCTGCCTGGCCGATATCAACCCGCTTAAAGCCCTCGGGGTGCAGGGTATTCTCCGGCCCGCTTCTGTCCGCAGATGCGACAGTAGCGGCGTCAAGTGTGACAGCCAACTCTAAGCGGCGAGGGTTGCCAAGATGACGTTTTGGCGAGGCAGCAGGCGAACGTCCACAATGATAACCCCTGCAAACTCCCTTTGCAGGGAGCGGGATGCCCAATCATGTGAGCGGAGTTTCGCAGCGAAAGGGCACATGCTGTGCGCCTTCTTGCCTGTGTAATCCGTGAAGCGGAGAACGCGAAGGTGCTTGCCATCGGCGTCTAGTTCGGAAGCGAAGTGGGCGACGACTTCGATGGAGCCCCGATCCACGTAGTACTTGCCAGGCTCATCTCTTGCCTTGCCTCTAGGTTCGAGGATTTGGGGAGGTAAAGGATCCGTGATGACTTCTCGGGCTTTTCGCTAGCGGCTTTAATCCTCTCGCCCTGCTGCGTTCATTTCCTCGACGGTCACCAAAGCCCTCCGTCAAAATCCGGGTCGGAGAAAAGGCGAATGGTGCTTCCGGTGTAATCGAGGATGTTGAAGAAGAGTTAACCGTGATAAAGTTCCAGTCGGAATTTCTAGTTGTAAGGTTCTCGTGCCGTTTGTCGGGCGGTATCGATCTCGACGGTGCCCGCGACAAGAAGGGTCGGGATAACATTTGTGGGACGTAATCAAAACGCAGGTGTGTTGGCAGCGAACAGGGGCAAACTGCTGACCCGGCGCAGCCTGTTGCAACGCGCGGGCTGGGCAATCGCGGCTGCAGCATTTCCGTACCGGGCGGGGATGGCGACGGAATCCATCAGCCCAGTCATGGCCAAGCTCAGCACCTATATGAGCGAGGCTCGCGGTCACACGTTGCCGGACGAGGTGGTCGAGAAGGCGAAGCACCACATCCTCGATACTTTGGCCGCCATGGTTTCAGGCTCCGAGCTGCCTGGGGGACGTGCTGCGATCCGGTTTGCCCGAGCCTATGGTGGCGAGAACATTGCGACCGTCGTTGCCTCCCATATCCTCTGCGGCCCGATCGAGGCGGCGCTCGCGANNCCGACGAGACCGACGACACGCACGGGCTGGCGAACGCGCATCTAGGCGCCGCGATTGTGCCCGCCGCGCTGGCGCTCGGGGAGCAGTTCGGCAACGACGGGATGCAGTTCCTCCGGGCGGTAGTGCTAGGCTATGACATCGGGCCGCGCGTCGCCATGACCCTGAGTATCACGGCTTCTCAGAGGGGATCCAAGGATATCCACGGCGTCGCTGGAGTCTTCGGCGCCGCAGCGGCCGCCAGCTGCGCGGCGAGTCTGAACACCCAGCAGATGCGTTGGGTGCTCGACTATACCGCACAGCAATCCTCNNCCGAGAAGGCCTTCGCCTCCGCGGGCATGCCGGCACGCAGTGGGGTCACTGCCGCCTTGTTGGTTCAGTCCGGCTGGGTGGGCGTCGACGATATCCTGTCGGGATCCAACAATTTATTTCTGACTTACGCGCCCCAGGCCGATCCGGAGGGACTGATTGACAAGCTCGGCGAGCGCTATGAAGTGACGCGGACAGACATCAAGAAATGGACCNNATGGAAATCTTACTGCAGCGGCACCCCTTCGAGGCTGAACAGGTGAAGCAGGTGATCGTGCGACTCGCCAACCGAGGGGTGATCAGCGTGAGCAACCATGACATGCCGGATATCTGCCTGCAGCACCTGATCGCGATGATGCTGATCGACAAGACAGTCTCGTTCCGTTCGGTGCACGACAAGCCACGCATGCAGGACCCGGCGATCCTCCGTCAACGCGCGAAGGTAACTCTCGTCCCCGACGAGGAACTCGATCACCTCTTGCCAAAGCGGGTGGCGATCGTCGAGGTCACGCTCGCCGATGGATCTCATCTCACCGAGCGTGTAGACGCCGTGCGCGGCACCGCCGAGAACCCGATGACCC
>PKUY01000334.1:3148-3340 GCA_003131705.1 Acidobacteriota bacterium
TTATTACTCCGAGCACTTAATAAGTGACAGTTTTTAGCGGGCGGCGTATTGGACATGGCGTTCGCGGAAGTAGTTCTTGACCAGTTGCGGCCGAGCCTGCGTGATTCGAAGATAGGAGCGAACGTTGGCCATCATCTCGTGCACGTTCACCGGACGGACCCGCCCCAGTGCGTTGGTCTTCACGTCCTGGTT
>PKUY01000198.1 GCA_003131705.1 Acidobacteriota bacterium
GAACGTCGCGTCGGGATCGGTGGCAGGCGCGGAGATGATGACTTTCTTCACGGGCCCGCGGATGTGCTTGCGCGCATCGGCACCCTTCGTGAAAAGCCCGGTGGATTCGACGACGATCGATGCGCCAACCGAGGCCCAGTCGAGCTCAGCGGGGTCTTTCGTTCGGAAAACTTTGAAGCCTTTTCCATCGACGGAGATCGTATCTTCCGTGGAGGTGACGTGATTCGGGAGATTGCCCAGGATCGAATCGTATTTCAGCAAATGCGCGAGCGTCTTCGAATCCGTGATGTCGTTGACCGCGACAATCTCGATCGAGGGGTCGCCGAGCACGGCGCGAAAGATATTTTTCCCGATACGTCCAAATCCGTTGATGCCTACTTTGACGGCCATGCGTCCTCCGAAAGAATTGCAGAAACGATATGCCTGCGAGAGGAATCTGCAGGTTTTTCAGTGAATTCCGATGCTAGGGTGCGGACGGAGAAAAGTCAACGCGGGTTCATCGAGCTTAGCCATTTCGGAAGTTTTGANNCGAGCTGTAGCTCAATTAAACTCCTTCACGTTGATCACCGTATCGCCCTCAAATGTGACGAAAATCGTCTTGGCAGGCGGATTCCCGTAGATCCAGTCCTCTGTTTCGTTGCCGTCGGGCCCGCGCTCGCGCACCTTTTTCTCCGCACGGCCCATGGACGCAATCACCATCTCCTGGTCCATGCCCAGAATCGCGCGGTGGTCCTTGATGGCTTGTTGAAATTGCGGGGGCAACGTGTCGATCCAATTCACGGTGGCTGAATGCTGTTTCGAAAAATCGAGCATGACGGAGAGATCGTGTTTCAGGTCTTCCGGGCTCATGTCAGGAACCGGGCGCCCGTAGTCAAGGACCAGCGTTGCGCCTGCAATCTCGGGCGGGCCGCTAGTTGGCGGTGGAGTGGTCGACATGTCGCCGATGCCGATTTGCAGATGCTGCCGCAAGCGGAAGTGCTTCTTCCCGCCGCCATTGATCTGGAGCACGATGGACTGCGCGCGAAACTCCAATCCCGTGATTTGAATCGTATCGCCCTGGCTGGCAGCGGTGCCATAGAGTCTCAAGGCGTCATTCAGATTCTGCATGTTAAGGGGCTTGCCGACCGGAACCTTGAAACCATGCTTGCCGCCCGGAAGCGACTGCACCGCCTTTGCGAATTCGCCATCGACGTAACGTATAAGAAGCAGGCGCGATTCGGGCTGCAAGGGCTGCGTCGAATGGGCAGGATTCTGTACGGACGCGTCACCCTTGGGGACGCCATCAAGTTTTGTGGGATTTGTCGTCGAACCGGGTGGACTCAGCGAGAGAACTACAGAATTCCAGTCACCAACACTCGAGGGCGTCGAACGAAAAGTGGCCAGACCCGGAATATCCGCGCCCAGTAACAGCGCGGCTGCAAGCGCGAGCGTGGACCGGAAGCCCATGATCGGATACCGCCATTCTATTGCTTTTCGTCGGCTGCGTGAATAGGAAGTTCCGTCCGAACCCCGATCGGGAGGCGGACGTCTTGCGAGTCCAATATGCGACTCAACAATTACGATTCAACGATTGCGGCTTAATAGCGGAGCAAAAGCATTGACGATGGCGATCCGGAAGGCATCCTGGCGGGTAATGAGGTTGCGCGTCAGAATGCCCCAGGCGCCTTGCGCGTCACGGATGCCTTGGCCGCCCGCGAAAACATCGATGGCATCCGCCAGCTCGACGCCCTCATCAAACACTCGCTTGACGAGCTGCTCAGGCAGTAAGACGGCGCCCGATTGACCGAACGCTCCCCCGCCAGTTCCGTCGGTGACGTAGGCCCAATTTTCCAGGAAGACCCAGCGTGCACCGCGTTCGTTGACAATATCGATGCCGCCTTCAAGACCAACGAAGTATCTCCAGGGCACACTTTTTTCACGGGCGATGCGCAATAGCGCTTCGGCGCGCTGGCGAGCGCCGGTCATGATTTCCTCGCGCGAAAGAGGCGTATGACGTACACCACTGGAAACTTCCACGGCGGCAATTTCGAAAGGAGTGTCGGGGTGCAGCACTGGAAAAATCGCGGTCAATGCCTCTCGCACCGCGTCCAATTTGGGGCGTCTTGTACTGCCCACGGCTACGATAATCGTTTTCATTCGCAGCGTAGAATTCTTCAGGGTGTTCGCTCGAAAAGCAAGCTGCCCGCGGTTCGATACGGAAGACGGAAGGGCGCAAGAAAATGCAGGTTCTGATTTCTACTTTCGGAATGCCGATCTAATATTTCCAAAGCTGCGTCTGTTTCTCACGCGAGAAACGAGCGACTAAGAATTCCTTCAAATCCTCGATCGATGCAAATACCTGGTCGGAACAACCTAGCGCCCACCCATCGATTTCTTCCACTGGCAAAGGCGTGACCAGGTAGACCGGAAGTCCCTTGCGATGCGCCGCAGTCAGCGCGGCTGCTGTGCCGCTGCCCTGCACGGCCGACGCATCCCAATAACAGATCACGTAATCGGCTTTGTGCTCGATCAAGTCGAGATGGAAGGCGATCATCTTTCGAATGACGCGGCGGAACCTGTCGAGATCGGTCTTCTGCCAGGTTAGGAAATTTGCGGTCTCGTCTGACGTGAGGCTTTTCTTGGAGTCTTCGGTGAGATCGTAGACGCGGTGGCCAAGTTGGTCCCGGAGGAACGGGGCCAGTTTGCGTCGCCAGAGCTTTCCACCGTCGTCAGCAAAATCCATCGGACCGCAGAGATAGGCCAGCATGGGCGTTAGGGGAGATGACTTTAGCACGATGGGGAGGAACTGGCCAGAACGACTAGGGTGAATAACACCATTCAAGAAAAACTGGAGCGGGATAAGAGAATCGAACTCTCGCCTCCACCTTGGCAAGGTGGCGTACTACCACTATACGAATCCCGCGTACAAAATCGATCTCTCGAGCATTTATAGCATGCCGCCAACCACCGGACAAGGCCCGGCGGAAAGCTGCTTTCGGGAGATATCCACTGTGGAGTCGAGCAGACGCAAAAGTNNAGCCAACCAATGCGGCTAATCGACTTCCAGAATGCGAGTCGCCTTGATTACCGGTGATTTCTTCTGTCGTTCGGCGAAGCGTTCGGCACGTTCGCGATCGATGTAGACACGGGCGAACTTCTCGCCATCGTGGTAATACACGGTAACCTGCCAGTGGCGATGTTTGCGTCGCTTGTCACGGCGGAACCGGCTGGTTTTCTTTGCCTTGGTTTTTTTCACTATGAAAGAATCCTTGACTCCTGTGACTATCGCAAGTTTCACGGGACCGCACAAGTATCAAGTTGACGGTTAACCTTCCTACTATTTGGTAATTACGAGCCTGCCTGGGTTCTGCACACTTGCCCCATGGCATTTAGGAATTGGGAACCGAGAGCTGTGGAACTTTTAGGGCCCGCCCCGCGTAGTATAGAGGTGAGAGGGGAACAGGCAAATGCCAGCCACCACCCAAAGTGAATTTAAGATAGAAGACCTCAGGAGCCGGCCTACGGACACGGAGACTCTCCGAAATCTGCTCGAAGCCGGAACACCGTTCATCCCTGACCCAAGGCGCAACGGCTTCTACGAAGTGGAAAGCGGTTCGCTGGTGTACTACATTCACGTTTCGCCGGCCACGGGAAACGTCCTCCTGCTCGCCGCATGGTCAAACGATGCTGAACGATCGGGAGAAAACTAGGCCACACCGCGCTAGTCGCAGCCGATTACATCTCAGAAAACCAGATCCGCGGCCTTGAAGTTCAAATCATCGACAAACCCTTTCTTGAGTTTAAACAGCGATGGGTTGTCGCTCGTGTGCGCGTAAACGAAATCCCCGGCTGGCTTCGAAAATCGGACGGTTAGGACTTGCCTATTCTTGTCAGTGAAAGCCACGCTTACCACCGGGTTCGCGAGTTGCAGCAGCACATTCGCGGTGGGGTGATCAATGATTTGCTCCGCCTGCAGGGTCGTGATCGCGTCGATAATTTTATCACCCGCAGCAGATTTTCCCTTCTGATCGGCAGGAGTGTCGAAGACCCACTGATCCGGATTTCCCTTCTTGCGGCTCAGGACGATCGATCCATTGATGTTGCGGATTTGAATCTGCTCGATGTCCGCAGCCGTGGCGTGAACGACAAACTTGTCGCGCAGGTCGTCAAGTCCTTGCGAGAACTTCGTGTGCAGTTCTTCATCGATGCTGAAAATCACCGGCCGCGCGAGATCCCGTGCAAAGTAAGTGTTCCCGTCTCTTTTTCCGACGACGAGCGAAGATTTCGCGCCTTTGCTATCCGTCGCTGTGAACGTTATAGCCGGATTTGCAAGACCATAGCGAGGCAGACTCTCGGGCTTCTCACTTGCCACTGCGGTCCAATTGGCTGTGGCGACTGCCTGGGTGAACGCATTCACGGCATCTTGGCTCGCAACTGAATGACTGGGCTCGGTGAACTTCCATTGACCCTTTTCCTTCGTCAGCGCCAAATCTCCAGACGAATTCTTGAGGCTGAAGGAAGTCACCTGCGCGCTGTCAATGTGCAGCACAGCGCGATCGCGTAAACCATCGAGGCCTTTTCCGAGGCCAGTTGAGAGCAAATCCGGCAGAAGCGAAACATTCTGTGCACCGTCCACAATCGCGTAAACGGAGTCGCCGGCAAAATCCTTGTCGCCAAACGCCAAAGTATGTTTCGTGCCGTTTTGAAGCTGGAACTCGACCGAGATTTGCGGCGGGTCAAGACCGTAAGCCTTGCGACGGTCAGCAGTGCCTGGTTCTGCTTGGATGACCTCTA
The DNA here is from genome assembly GCA_003131705.1 of Acidobacteriota bacterium. GTDB lineage: Bacteria > Acidobacteriota > Terriglobia > Acidiferrales > UBA7541 > Palsa-295. Next base: position 4,774 of record PKUY01000198.1, read on the forward strand.
CAGCCGCAATCTGATCGATGATGGCGTTGATCGTTGATTGATCCGCCAGCGTTTCCATCGGCTGGACGATCACCCACACGCCGCCATCTTTTTTCAAACGAATGTCGGGCGTCCCCGCGGCAGGATGCGCGATCGTAAGCGACACGACGTCGGCTGCATGGACCGAATAGGCAGGCTTTAAGACGTCTTCAGGAGGCTTCGCATTCTGCCCGCGCTTCCAATCAAAATAATAGGCGACCGCGCCGAGCACAACGGCGCAAAAGACCAAAAGCAGAGTGGTTTTTTTGATCATGACCGTCGGCCGGCTTCTCTATCGGCGCTTCCACCAGATGGAAATCCCCAGCACAATCACAAGTCCAGGCAACAAGATAAGCTCGATCCATCGCAAGATCGCCACCTGGCCTTCGCTGAGCGTTATCCGCCTGTTAGTGGAGGATTTTGGCCGAATGGAAATAAGGCTTTCGTCCTGGGCCAGCCAGTCGATGGCATTAAAGAAGAGATCACCGTTGCGCTGCAGGCCAATCCATTGATTCTCCGCGAAATCGGAGTCTCCGAGCACGACCAGGCGATCGCTCTGCTCCCCGGACCTGCGGCTCGCCGCAACCCCTAACGAAAGCGGTCCCGCCGTCTTCGGATCGAATTTTACTTCCTTCTCAAGTTTAGGAATGGTAAACGTGCGATCAGAAGTTTTCAGCAACTCGACGCCCTGCGAATCGTTCTTGGATTTGTCGGCCACCGAAACTGTGCGCGCGAGATGAAAAAAGGTCATTCCGCCTTGCAGATTCTTGGTGATGGGGCTGTCGCCGTACTCCAGAACCAGCGGCGTCTCTGGACCTGTGCCAATCAGCCGTCCCACGCCGCTTGCATCAACAACAATGTTGTTGCCGACCGCAATGTTCCAGGCCTGATACATGTCGTCGAACTTCGGATCTGTTTCCGGGTCTTCTTCGACCAGTACTTTCCCGCCTGCATCCAGATACTTGTGGACCATCAGTGCTTCCTGGGGGAAGAACCCTTGCGTGGGACCCGCGATGACCACAACGTCGCAGGTAGGAGGAACGCCGTTCTCCGTAACCAAGTTGATAGAATTTGTGTTGTAGCCTTCTTTTTTGAGTCCCTGATCGACTGAAGCATAGCCTTCCGCGCCGGAGTCGCTCAGCGACTTCTCGCCATGGCCGGTAACGAAGCACGCCATCTTCACTTTGTCGCGAGTCACTTTCAGGATCGTGCTGGTCACATCTCCCTCCGAGAGGCCTCCCTCCGGCGTGAGATTCAGATTCTCCTTCCGTGGTCCGAAGGCTACGATGACGTCGCCCATATGCCGTGCGCCGTATTCTCTGGCGATCTCCGGCTTTTCAGTGGGATCCACATTTTGGAACTTGATGTGGGAGCTGACATTCTTATACTCCGACATTAAATCCGTTAGCTCGGTGGGAGGAGGTACCTTGGCAAAGCGCACAATGTTGACGTCCGCCGAGAGGCCGCCAACTATCTTTCTCGTCTGATCGGAGAGCGTATAGAGTTTTTCGCTCGTCAGATCAAAACGCTTATGGTGCCGGTAACTCACGAAATTCACGATGGCGAGAATGGCGATGACCGCGAGCGACAAAATTGCGGTGTTCGTGCCCAGTTGCGAGGAGCGCCTGGAAAAGAACTTCACGATCCCGCCGAATCCAAAAGTGATCGAGGCGAGAAGGAGAACTCCGCCTGCGATCATCAGGCCCTCGCTGAAAGGAAGCAGCTCTCCCTGATACGAGTACCGGACGTAGCCCCCGATGATCGCGGCTGCGCCAGTGCTTGCGAAGACTTCCGCCCAATCACTCCGCTCCCATTTCATCCTATAAATTCCTCCGCGATCGGAAAGCCTGCGCTACGCCAACGAAGAAGCCTCACGGCATTACGCTCGTCTCCAGCGCATCGAATCGACCGAGCGCACGGTTAAGAAAATGAAAAGAACGATGAAGCTCGCGTAATAGATCAAGCCCGACGTGTCGATGATTCCCTGCGTGAAGTCCTCGTAGTGATTGATCACCGAGAGATACGCAACCACTAGCCCGACAGGTCCCGCCGCCCCGCGCGATCCAAAATCAATAGCCCAGAGCAGCAGGAACGAGCCGAAAGTAAGCGCGAAGGCAATAATCTGATTTTCCGTGAGAGACGACAGAAACATGCCCAGCGCCAGCAGGCATCCGCCGAACAACAGAACCCCAAGGTATCCGGCTAGCAGCATACTCAGCGGAGGCCGCGGGTCGGTGTGAAGCCAAAGCACGATGAACAAGCTCGCGGTCGGCAGGAGCATGACGGCGAAAAGCGTGAACGACGCCAGATACTTCCCGAGAACGATGTCGAGTTCGCTGATCGGAGACGTCATCAGCAGCTCCATCGTGCCGCGTTTGCGCTCCTCGGAAAACGTGCCCATGGTGAGCAGGGGCATCAAGAACAAATTCAACAGGGCCACCAAACNNAAAATCTGGCTTGGGCCGTCGGGTGTCTCGGGCCCTCCGAACGCTTGCTCCATTACCTGGCCGAGGTACAAATTAAAAAAAAACGCGCTCAGAATAAGGAAGATGCTGACAACGACGTAAGCAACAGGGGACACAAAGTAGTGGCCCATCTCCTTGCGATAAATGGCATAAATGCTTCGCATCAATATTCTCCACTAAATTCTCAACTAACTGGCTCCGCTAGTTGGACGGCTGCGCGTGCGCTGCGTCATCCGTGGTAAGTTCGAGGAAAATATCCTCCAGGCTCACGCTGACACTGCCCAGTTCGTACAGCCGCCAGCCTTTTTCCACGATCCTCGCAGCCACCTGACTGCGAATGTCCTGGCCCGGAGCCGCCTCGATGGTCGCGGTCAGATGGCCGTCGGCTCTCGGAGCAGTCACCTGTACGCGGCTTGCGCCAGGAATCTGCGCGAGCAATTCCTGCAAAGGTTTTTCGGGCGCCTGCGCGTCGATATGAATTTTCTGCCCGCCCTTGAGCTGCGCGGTCAAGTTTTGGGGCGTATCAACCGCGGCGATTTTCCCTTTGTTGATGATGACCACGCGATCGCACGTCATGCTGACTTCCGGCAGGATGTGCGTGGAGAGAATGATCGTATGGCTTCCCGCGAGATCCTTGATTAGATTGCGCACCTCGATGATCTGTTTGGGATCAAGGCCGACGGTGGGCTCATCCAGGATAATCACGTCCGGATCGTGCACCAGAGCCTGGGCCAAGCCTACGCGCTGTTTGTATCCGCGCGATAGCCGCTTGATCAGTTGTTTGCGTTTGTCGGCGATATTGGTTTTTTCGAGCGCATCGTCGATGCGCGCCCGCCGTTTGTCCGCCGAAACATTCTTGATCCGCAGAACAAAATCCAAATACGTCTCGACGTTCATATCCGGATAGACTGGAGGTGATTCCGGCAAATAGCCGATGTGGCGGCGCACTTCGAGCGAATCCCGAAAGACGTCGAATCCGGCGATGCGCGCTGTTCCGGAGGTCGCAGGCATAAATCCGGTGAGAATGCGCATGGTCGTGGTCTTCCCAGCTCCGTTTGGACCGAGAAAACCCAAGATTTCGCCCTTATTTACCGTGAACGAGACATGATCCACGGCCGTGACCGGGCCGTAGGCCTTGGTCAGATCCTCAACTTCAATCAATGAGTTCCTCCGAATGAGTAATAAGAAAGAGGAAAAACGAAGCTGCCCGGAACCCGCCGGACAATCTCTCTCTTATACCAAATTTTCAGTCAAAACTGAAAAGGCCTGCCAGCAGCTTGAAAAATCGGCAGGCAACGAGGGCCGAGGCAAACGCATCCACATGCCTGAATCGTGCCCGACGCTGTTACTTGGCGTCAGTTCTGATATCTTACAACGTGCGCTAGCCCCGATTTTGGGGCAGGTCGGCACGGGAGATGTGCCCAGAGATGTGCGTTGACACTCCCGGAGCGTTTTGTTATTCAATTTGTTTGGCTGCTTGCGCCGGGAGAACTCAGGGCGGAGTATTCCGTCCGGCTAGGGCGTTGTCCGAAGAGAATCCGTACTTGATGGGACGATTGTGAAGGCGTCTGCCCGAATGGAAGGCAGTCCCGCGCGAGGGAGCAAATTTGATGAGGGGAATTCTGGTGGCCGCATGAGGGGATCTCGATACACCGCAACTTATTTTCTGGCATGTTTTACCCTGGTAATTTTGTTTGGCTGCGGTGGCGGCAGTAAACCGAACCCCATCACGATCACCCTGACAACCCCTGGCAATGTTCTGTCAGTGGACGAGAGCAATCCTACTGCTGTGCCGCCCGTCGCCCCGACGCTTATTTTCACGGCCTCTGTGGGGAACGACACAAAAAACGCAGGGGTCACATGGGACAATCCGGTCCTAACGGGCTCTGGATGTTCCGGTGTGGGTACAAGCTCTGGGCAGTGCGGGGCGCTCACGAATGAGACGCCCTTCTCAGTCACTTACACTCCTCCCACCAACGTGACGACGTCACTCAGCGTGACCCTGACGGCAAAGTCCATCACGGACACGACTGTCACCAAGACGGCCGCGATAACCATAGTAATCCCGCCCGCGTTTGCAAGCACAAGTTGTAATCCTCCGGGGGTTCTTCCCTGCGTCCTGCCGAACGGGAAAAATGGCGTGCCCTATGAACAGACGATTTCGTTCACGGGCGGCGTTTCTCCCTACACGTTCAACAATCCCACGCTTCCTCCGTGCCTGCATTTGAGCACGTCTTCAACCAGCCTTACGGCAACAATTTCCGGGACGCCCTGCAACACAGGGACGACAGAATCCGTGACGACGTTCACGGTAACTGTTACGGACAGTGGCGGCGCGCCCGCCGCCAGTCAGGCGTACACAATTTCACTGGATCCGGCGCCGCCGCTCTCGGTTACCACGACTTCGCTGCCACCGGGATTCTACGACGTGCAATACAATTCGTCCGTGGCTACTCAGGGGGGAGTCGCTCCTCTGACCTTTACCTTCTCGGCTGGTTTGCCTCCGGGACTTTCGGCAAATTCCAGCACGGGCCAAATCACGGGTATCCCTATTCAACAACCGGGGTCGTATCCAAAAACATATTCGTTCACGGTTCAAGTAAAGGATTCCGCCTTGCCCACTTCCCAAGTGCAGCCCCCGGCGCCGCTGCCGCTCTCGATCACGATTCAGGCGCCTCCGCCGCTTTCCATCACGACGATGTCGCTGCCGTCGGGCGCCACGGCAACTGGATACTCCGGTTCGCTGCAAGCTACGGGCGGAATCCTACCCTACACGTGGACCATAACTCAGGGACAACTCCCTGCGGGTCTGACACTCGCTTCGGGAAGCAACGGGGCAGGCACTATTTCCGGCACTCCGATTCTTGTGAACAGTTCCACATTCACAGTTCAGGTCGCGGATGCCGAAGTCGATCCAATCACCGGCACGCCAAGTCCGATGACGGCGACGAAACAATTCACGATCGCCGTGCTGAACGGGACGAATGACAATTCCCTCCTGCAAGGTACATATTCATTCCTCTTCAATGGCTTCGACAAGGACGGAACGGTTTTAATCGCCGGCGTCTTCACAGCGGATGGCAGAGGGAATATCACGGGCGGCAATGAGGATGTCAACCGTGTCACAGGTGTCGCGACCACGCTGGCGCTTTCGGGGACTTACGCAATCGACGGGACCGGAGACGGCCGTGGCACGCTCGAACTCAAGGCAATCGCTGGCCAGAGCACTCTCACCACGGACTATCAACTGGTGCTCGATTCGCCGGGGAACGCCCATATCTTTGAGAATAATTCTACGACTACAAGCACCGACGTAAACCACACGCATGGCGAGGGGACGGTAAAGCTCGTCGTGGGTTCGAGCTTCGGCGCGGCTAACCTCAGTGGGAACTATGCGTTTGAATTTCCCGGTCAGGATTTAACCGGAAAACCGGTGNNGATTTCAATAACGCGGGCGCTTTGAGCTCTCAGTCGATTGCCGGGAGCTTCTCGTTCCTGTCGGGTAACCGCGGGACGATAAGCCCAACGTTCCAGGTCCCGAATAGCCCCCTCCAGGTGAACCTGAACTTCGTCTTCTATTTTGTTTCGTCCTCGGATCTCTTTGTGCTCGAAATCGACAACGACACCAAAACGGGCAAGCCGACGGAATTCCGGCTGGCGGGCGAGATGATTCTCCAGAACCCGTCCACCACGTTCAGCAACTTTGCGCTGCAAGGCGCAAGCGTGGCGACCGGTACCGCTGAGAACGCATCAAATGCCGATATTTTGGCGGGATTGCTGACGTCCACGACGTGCGACGGCCATACAGCCGTGACTCTGAATTACGACGAAAACAACGCCGGAGCCGTGACCGCTCCTTCTTTTTCGGGATCCTGCACCATCGAATCCAACGGGCGGGTGGCCTTCACGGGGCTGGGATCATCGGCCACGACAACGCACGTGGCAGTGGCTTACCTGACAAGACCGGGCACGGGATTTCTGCTCGGGGGTGACGCAGGAGTCACCACGGGGCTTCTCGAGCAGCAATCGGGAGGGCCTGCGTTCTCGCAGTCTTCCATTCTCGGCGGCTACACGCTCAGCGCGCCTTTCTTGGTCGATGCTCAGTCCACCAACGTGCTCGGGGAAGTGACCGGGAACGGCATCGGAGACATTACAGGGACGGTTGACGAAATCGATGCGCCCGCGACAGCCGCTCCTCACCTCGCGCAAGCTTTTGCTGCGGTCATCGTCGGCATCGCGTCAAATGGCCGCGGCACGCTAACTACAAGTACGCCCGTTCCTACTGGCTTCCCGACAAACTTCGACTTCTACGTCGTCTCGCCGGGAAGCGTTCGACTGATTCCGACAGACGCTTCCAACCAGCATCCAGAGCTAATTTTCCTGGACCACTAGGTTGATTCCGGCGGAAGACAAATGAATCTGACCGGCCGCAGCGTACCGTTAGGATCTCTTGTCCGAATCCTTCTCGATTAGATTCAGGGCAGCAGAGTTGATGCAAAATCGCAGGCCGGTCGGCTTGGGGCCGTCGTCAAAGACGTGGCCCAGATNNATCGGCTGCCAGTAGCTCGGCCAGCCTGACCCGGAATGGAACTTTGCATCGGAAGCGAAAAGCGGTTGCCCGCAACAGACGCACACGTAAGTGCCTTCTGTTTCCGTGTCGTCGTACTCCCCTGAAAACGGCGGCTCAGTTCCCTTACGCCGCGTGACCTGATATTGCTCCTCGGTCAGATTCGACCGCCACTCTGCGTCGTCCTTCCGAATTTTCTCGGCCATGGTCTTCGTCCTTCAAGAAAGTAGTGATCGCTGCAACTTTTAGAGCTTACACCACACCGCGTTTCCCTGCACGAACCCGAAAATCTCCTGCGGATCTTCACGTGCGACCGATTGCATCGCACAAATCGGGGCCGATGTGATAAGTTTCACTCTCGATGGCTCTGTGGGAAAAAATCACGCTTATTGCCGTTGCCTCCTGCGGCTTACTCCTTCTGGTGATTCTGTTGTCCGCCAAATTCTCGCGGCCCGCCTCCTCCCCGGCATCCGCAAACCCCTGGAACTCGAGTGCCATCGAAAGCACACTCTCGGGCGTGCGAGTGAGAGAAATTGATCCGACGCACGCTGCCGTGCTCCTGTTCTACGATCTCGACAATAAAACGGACACGGATTACCATCTCGNNATCTCGCCGATGGTCCCGATGTCGTCATTATGACCCGGATCGAACCTGGCGGAAGCCTGGTCTCCGACCAGCAGGTCACTCTGGACGCCGCCGTCTTTGTGCCCGCGAGAAATCGTACTCGCGTCGCGGTTGAAATGAGTCGCGCTTTCGATTGGCCGAAACAAAATGACGCCGTCGCCGAAAGCCAATTCAGGCAACTCGTAGCGGCACAGATGGCTGGCGTCGAAGGCTTCGTGGTGTTTGATCGCGCGGCGCGATATCAGATTGAGTTGCCGGCGGAATCACCTCAGCTCCAACAGGCTTCCACCGGTGCCGCGCGAAACTAAACTTTATCCCCGCGCCGCGGAACTTCCGCACCTGTAGATTTTCGATCACCAGCGGCCTTGAGTTAACGCGTTCGGCGAGCGTATAATCGCGCGAAATTCTGAATCGTTGCGGAAACCCAGCCCTTCCCCGCAACTTAGGGGAGACTTGTCCTCCATGTCGGACACAGGCGCTTCTGTTGAACGGGAACCCGTAGAATTTCGGGATCGTCGCCTGCATCCTCGCCAGCAGGTCCGTTCGCTCGCCTACGTGAAGCTCGATGAGGGCAACGGCGGCATCATTCTGAACGNNTCTCGCAGTACAAGCCGTCACCAGTGTGATGGACGATGTGCTGCCCACCGTAAGCTTTCAGTTGGCTCAATCCAGAAGTTGGGTGCAGCTCAGAGCGAGAACGGCGTGGACAGGCGACTCCCGCAAAGTTGCGGGCCTTGAATTTCTCGATCTGTCCGAAGAAACGCGCACTCAAATTAGGGAATGGCTTTCCAGTGAAGGCGCTCCGCCACCATTTCAGGCAGAGCGCGAGGCGCCACCCGAAGATCGCGTTCGGGACGGAGCGCAACATGTGGAAAGCACGGAAGTCCCGCATAGCCCAGCCGCGCAAGCGTCAACGACGCCTCCACCTGCCGAAGCATTCGCAGCGACATCAGAAGAACCGCATCACGCCGAACGGAACATAAATGACCAGCCGGGCGTTGAAGCATCGCACAGCTCAGGACCGCTGGCCAGCCGGAAAACTCTGCTTGCGGCATTCGCAGTGATTGCTCTAATTGTGTTTTCTCTGGCGGCGGGCTGGAGCGTTGGACACGGGACTTTCAGCAATTTACTGCAGAAGATTCCCAGCCTTACCTGGCGCAACAACAATTCGGGTGACCTGAACGCCATACCGCAATCCGCAGGCCGAATCGCTCAAATCTCACAGATTGAAATTGTGGACGCAAATAATCAGCGGTGGGCGATTTCATTTAATGGTCCGATGAGCATTTCTCCGCAGATCCCGCGTTGGCAGACCTCGGGCCGCGCGCCAACCCCTGTTCCACCTCCCCGGATCCCCTTTCAAACCTGGGTACTTTCCCCTCCCGTGCGTGCGAACAGTGCCGGAACTGGGAGTGATCCGGAGAAGGAAAACGCCTCGGCCTTGGGCAATCTGCCAAGCGGTGCGGAGAACGCGTCGAACGGTTCCTTGGGACTGCCCGCTCCCAGCCCCCTTACATCACCCCAGCCCGCGCCGCCTGCCCAGCAACCGAGTTCGGAGTTGAAGCGAGGCGAGCTGATTCGCCGCGTGGAGCCGATCTACCCGGCAGTCGCCAGGGACCACGGAATCGGCGGCATCGTCAAATTGCGCCTCATCGTCGGTCCGGATGGGATCGTTCGTGGCGTTGAGTTTGTCAGCGGTCCACAAGTGCTGGTAGGAGCGGCCAAGACCGCCGTTCTCCAATGGCGATATACCCCTACAGTTCTTGACGGAAAGGCAATCGAAACCGAAAACGAAGTCTCGCTCGTATTTCAGAGTTCGCCGCGCTGATAAGGAATCACTTCGCATCTTCCCCGGCTGATATTCACAATTAACAATTTGGATTGGACTTGTTGCGGGCTTGCCATCTAGAGTTTGCGGGACTCTGCCTGCCGCGGGCTACCCGACGGCAAAAGGGGCTTTTGCCGTACCGACTAGTGTGGGGTTTGCATGTCCGTGACGTATGCACCGACACGTTCGCACGGCAGTCCTGTCGGCGTGAGATAAATAGAAGTGTCTGGAATGCCGCAACAGAGCGTCCGACTAAGCGGGGCTGATCATGAAAAGGAAATTGAGAACGTGACCTCAAACGCTCAGACGCGCGATGAGAGTTACGTCCTCACTCTTGAGGAGATCGCCAACCTCGCGAACGAGGGGGGCAAGCCAGCCGAGACGCTGATGAACGTCGTGGCGCTAATCGCCAGACGGTTCAAGACCGACGTCTGTTCGGTCTATCTGCTGGAACCAGATCGAGGCAACCTGGTATTGGCCGCTACGGTTGGACTGCGGCCGCAATGTATCGGAACTCTGCATCTCGGATTGCACGAAGGCTTGGCTGGCTTGGTTGCGGAGCAAGTGCGTCCTGTTGCCGTGGACCGCGCCAAAGATCATCCCCGTTTCAAGTATTTCAAGGAAGCTGGCGAAGACGCTTACCAGTCGTTTCTCGGAGTTCCGCTCGTCGATCGAGGCGTGCTCCAGGGCGTCCTCGTTGTGCAAACGATCGAGCTCCGGTCCTTTGCGGAGGACGAGATTCGCATGCTGGCCCAGGCTGCCGCGCAGGTGGCGCCGGTGGTCAGCGAGGCCCGCGCTCTCGATCGTTTTATCGCTCCCGCGCAGGAGCGGCTCTGGGCCCTGGCCCGCAACCTGTGGTGGAGTTGGGACCACGATTCCACGGGATTGTTCCGCGATCTCGATCCCGAGCGTTGGAGACAGCTCAACCATAATCCTATCGCCCTGCTCTCGGAACTTCCGCTAAAGGAAATCGAGCGGCGTGCCGCCGAGCTCGTGCTGCACAGCAGGATTAACTATGCCTATCGCCGCCAGCGAGAATACNNAGGGCGACCGCACTTGGGGCGCACGGCACGCCGGCGTTTTGCGGCCTCATCCAGTAGCTTATTTCTCCGCTGAATTCGGGATACATGAATCGGTCCCAGAGTATTCGGGTGGTCTCGGCGTCCTCGCGGGCGATCACATCAA
>PKUY01000133.1:0-204 GCA_003131705.1 Acidobacteriota bacterium
TCCAGCTGAGCTACGGGCGCACTCGAGTGCAGCGAACGACTCGGAGTTGCAATCCGCAAATTGTACCACAGCTGCGAAATCACCGAGAAACGCCGCAGTACTGATCAGTCTCGCACGGCGGTCCCAGTTGTGAATGGCGGAACCGGCTCGACTTGGAACTGCTCGCCATCGTTCCTCCCAGTCCTGGAGCCGTTTCCACTCGCC
>PKUY01000133.1:237-4968 GCA_003131705.1 Acidobacteriota bacterium
GCGCCGTTCGCGCGATAGGCGCTCGGATAAAAAATTCCCGCAATACTCTGCAGGCCCAGATGCGCTCCTATCAAGAACATCATGGCGAAAAAATTGAGTACCAAGAAGCCGTTTCCGCGAATTCCTGTTAGCCCCATTGCGAGCAGCGTCGGCACGGCGAGCAGTGGGAACGCCATGATGCTGATTGCCCCGCGCTTATCCACGAAGTGCGTTAAGAGNNAGTGAGGCGGTCGACCGGCCGAATCCGATCGTTTGAAGAATCGTCGGCCCCCACGAGGAGCAGAAAAAGACCGCGACCGAGCTTACCGTATACGCCGTCCAGATCAGAGGTGTGATCCAGCGCAGTTCGCCGCGAAATAGCAAAGAGACGCGAAAGCGCATAATCGATCCGCTGCCTTCGCCCGAAACCACGAACTGATCTGCAGCGGAAATTGCCGCCTCGGGCGCGAGTCGCTGTGCGTAGCGAGCGATCAGATCGGGCCGTCTATTTGTGTTCGCAAGAAACTTGACCGATTCCGGCAAAAAGAAAACAAGAAGTCCAGTCACCAGAAAAGCCGCGCATCCACCGAAAACGAAAAGTGAACGTCAGCCATATCGAGGCACGAGCCAGATCGTCATCGGTCCGGCAAAGCTGCTGCCGAACGTCCAGCCCAGCATAATCAGTGTGACAACCGTCGACCGGAAACGCCGCGGCACGTATTCGATGTTTAGCGCCCATGCAAGCGGCAGGAGGCCGCCGACCGCGATACCTTGCACGAATCGCAGCGCAAACAGCGCGGCATAATTTCCGGAGGTCGCCAGCCCCAGAGTCAGAATGCCAAACGATATCGTCGCGACGATGATCGACATGCGGCGCCCGATCAGGTCTCCGAGATAGCCGAAGAGAAATCCGCCCAGAACCATCCCGGTCTGCCCGGCACTGAAAACTTTTCCGAGCGTCAGCCGGCTGATATGCAGCGCCGCCGACAAATCGGGCGCCACGAACGACATCGCGCCCATGTCGAAGCCGTCGAAAAATGTTACCAGCCAGGAGAGGAATACAACCCGCACGATAAAAGAGGAAAGCTTCTGCTTTTCGATAATTTCGGAGAGGTCGATGTTCTGGCGAACTGCCATGCGTCGTATCCCGAGATTCGCGCGGCGCGCGAGTTCAACGTTCAGAGTTTAACCTTCGAGGTTATCTACGAGCCTGCGCCGCAAGGCGGACAGATCGATCTGATGTACGCTGCCGCTTCCGGCCAAATCGAGGGCGTGCGCTGCGGCGGCTCCCATCGCGATGCACGGGCCCATCACGCGAACGCTCGACAGCGCCGCTGCGTCTCCGTCGATGCACCTTCCGGCCGCAACAACATTGTCTGCATACGCCGGCACAAGGCTGCCGAGCGGCACATAATGCACGTGGTCGTCGCCGAACGGCTCCCAGACGTATCCTTCCGGCTGTCCGTGCAACTCGATGGGCCAGGAAGTTCGCGCAACTTCGTCCTGGAAGTGTGTGGCTGAGCGCACTTCATCCGCCGTCAATTGGTGGCGGCCAACAATCCACCGGGTCTGCCGAATTCCGGGCAAGCCGTACGCGCGAACGCGCGCCTTGCTGAAAATATCGGGGAACTCCTTCTTCAGAAACTGGACGACGCGATCCGCCTGGTCCTTGCCTTCGAGCGCTTTCTCGCTCGCTCCAATTGGATCGAGTGGCGTTTCCACGTGCGTCATGTTGATTACCGCCGTGCCTCGCTCCGGAAAAATAAATGCGAAGCCGTCGCGCCGAACTAGCCCATACTCTGCACCTTTCGCGCTAAGCCGCTGGGCGTATTCCTGCGGGTTCGGCTTTTGTCCTTCGGTCAGATGTTCGAGCACCACGATCTGTGTTCCGTAGATCGNNCGGGCTGGCGGCAGGGAAGTCCCGCCTGCCACACAAGCGCCGCGTCTCCCGATGCTTCGACAAAGCCGGTTGCCGTGACTCGCAGGTCGCCGTAACGCGTGGCGAGCGAAAGCTCTTTGATCCGGAGATTTTCGAAGCGCACTTTGCGAAGCACGGCTCCCAGCACTACTTTGATCCCGGCCGCTCGCACCGTGGTTTCCACCCAGCGGCTGAGCGCGACCTCATCATAATAAATCGTGATCGTCATCGGGCCGCGCGCGCGATGAATTGTTCCCTGCGGGCCCATGTCGCGGAGAATGTCGTCCGCGATTCCGTGCGTCAACTGGCGCGGCTCCGGCCCATTCGAAAACAACCCGCAGAACGTGCCGATGATTGAGTTCACCGCCTGGCCGCCGAGACTCGGCAATCCGTCGACGAGTACAACTTTTCGCCCTAGGCGCGCCGCTTCGATCGCGGCAGAAACCCCTGAAATCCCAGCGCCGACCACGCAAATATCGGCCTCAACATGCGCCACAGGCGTGTCTTTCGACCGGGTGGCGATTCTGATTGGCAGGCTGCTCGATCCCCCTGCAATCATCCTTTGTCCTCGGTCGTCGTGCCGCCGTTCAGAAAATATTGGGGAACAAGTTGAAAATCCCGCGAACCAGAAATACTCACGATGCGCTCGCCTCGCGCTGCTCACGCCACAAGCCAAGTTTTTCCTGCGCCGCGCGATCCGAAAAGCTGAAGAGTACAGCCTCGCTGTCCGCGCGATGCTGCTGTAGCGCCCAGTTCGGCGCGACAAAAATATCGTTCTCCGCCCATTCGAATGATGCGTCACCTATTGTGCTTCGCCCCATGCCCTCCACGACGACGAATACCGTGCCGTCCGTGGAGCGATACGGCGCGGTATGAAATCCCGAAGGAATCAGCTGGATCCCCGCACTCAGCGTGGGCATCACGGAGCCGCCCGTTAGCGGATTCGCGTAGCGCAATTTCACTCCGTGGCAAGTGTCGAGCGGTCCATTGCGATGCAGCGCCGCAAGATTTTCCCGCACTCGCGCGTAGCGATAATTTATCAGTGGCGACGACAGCGACTCCGCCCTGTATCCCTCCGGAAGCATTGCCGCTCCGTATCGAGCTTCGCAGTCGTGCGCGGGATGCGAAGCCGGCGTCTCCTTCGCGCTGCTGCCCTCGGAAAAACTAGCATCGAACAGATTCACAATCGGCACGTCGAGTCCGTCGAGCCATATCACCGGATCCGCGCCATCATTTCCGTGATCGTGCCATGTCCAGCCCGGCGTGATCACGAAATCGCCTCGCGCCATCACCGTGCGTTCGCCGTCAACCGATGTATACGCGCCCGATCCTTCGAGAAAAAAACGCAGTGCGCTGGCCGCATGACGGTGCGCGTGCGCCCGCTCTCCCGGCATCAAAAGCTGCAGCCCCGCGAACAGCGATCCCGTGACTCTCGATTGTCCCGGCATCCCTGGATTTTCCAGAATGAGCACGCGCCGCTCGGCTTCCTCGGCGGAAAGCAGCGCTCCCGCCGCGAGCAGATTCGTGCGAACGGATGAATACGTCCAGCGAACGGGCTGTGCAGCGGGTTGAGGTGAACGCGTGACGAGACCGCCCACGCGTTCCCAAAGCGGCGCTAGATTCTGCTTCGCGATCTGATCGTAAAATACTTTGCGCGCGTTAAACTTTTCGGCCGACGTCGTGTTCGTTGGCGCAGTCATATGCGAACTTCCTCCTTGTGATCGGATCGTTCGACGCCAACTTCCGCCGCGTACGGGCTTGCATGCCCTTTGATCTGATTGCCTAGCAGAATGACCAGCCATCCAAATATTCCGGCGACCGCCCCGGCAAGCAAAATATCCTTCGGCTTCCATCCATTCGACAAGAGCATTCCCGCAACAAGAGGACCCACAATTGAACCGATGCGGCCAACTCCCAGCGCCCAGCCAACGCCCGTCGACCGAATGGACGTCGGATAGAAACTCGCGGCCAGCGCGTTGAGCCCGGCCTGCGCGCCCGTAATTAGAAAACCTAGAGTAAACGCCACGACGCTCACGAGCGGCAACGACCGGGTGATCAGAGCCAGCGCGCCGACAAAAAGCCCGGAGAGCCCAAATTCTGAAAGCAGGGTCAGGTAGGCTCCGCTGGCGTTCATCATTGGACCCTCGGCCAGACATCCGACAATGCCCCCGAAGCTCAGGAACGTGGTTGCCGTCACTCCCGCCGAAATCGACAAGCCCGCTTCCGTCAACAACGCGGGCAGCCAACTGCGAAGAAAATAGAGCAGCAGCAGGTTCATGAAATTTGGCAGCCACAGCATAATCGTTCCCATCGCTCGGCCGTCGGTGAAAAGATACTTCACTGGTATTCCTTTCCGACTCCGCTCCGGCGAAACGGACGCGAAATCTATTGGCGCGTTTGCCAATTCCGGCGAAATCCGCGTCAAAATCTTTCGCATCCTCTGTGAATCTTTTCCCCGCACGGCCAGAAACTGCACGGATTCCGGAAGCACGGCAATCAGCCCGACCGAAATCGCCAGCGGAACAATTCCGCCAACGTAAAAAACCGATTGCCAGCCCCATGTGGGCAGCATCGCTGAGCTGACTAGTCCGCAAATCACGCTGCCGAGCGGCATGCCGATGAATAATAGCGTCACAAAAAGGGAGAGCTTCCGGCGGGGAATGTATTCCGACGCAAGAGCGACCACGTTCGGCATGGCCGCGCCGAGTCCCAGCCCCGTCAGAAACCGCAAAATCAGCAGCTCGTTGAAAGTTGTCGCGCGGGCCGTCAGCAGCGAAAATACTCCGAAGCTGAAAGCGGAAATAATGACGGGCCATTTGCGGCCCCATCGGTCC
>PKUY01000153.1:0-4151 GCA_003131705.1 Acidobacteriota bacterium
AATCCGTACGAACGAGGTTTTTAGTAGGGACAGTTCCGCCAGACGCATTTGCAAACATACAAATGTCCAACAAGAACTCCCGGCGTCCCCTATCGGAGTTGTCATACAGTTCGCTCTTGTATTTTAGGCGTAAGTATTCGGCCGTTCCCGTGTCAACGAGGAGGCGCACATCACGCTTAGTTGCTTCCCTGAGCGGTTTACCGTCATCAAAGGCAACTCAGAGCCCCCTTTCTACTAGCGGCTGCAACTCTGACGGCTCGTATAGCTGATTCTGGCGCATCCTAGAACATGCTTGACAGTACCGTCAAGCATGTGATACAGGATTGTCGATGGCGGAAAGGTTTTACACCACGGGCGAGGCCGCGAAGGCGATTGGCGTTTCGCGACAGACGCTTCAGACGTGGATTGCTGACGGCAAAGTCACGCCGCCGAGAATAATCGGCAATACGCGAGTTTGGATCCAAGAGCAGGTAGACGATCTGAAACGCCAGAGGAAAAATGGAAAGAAGTAAAGCGGGACGTGCCGGTGCGTCTAACACCGACACGTCAGCCCGTCCGTTGAACTCATCCAGATTTTGGAATCTTATAGCAGGCTGGGGTGTAAGTATCGGCAGAAGCTACAGGCGCGCGCGACGCAGGCAATTACGAAATTTAAGGGGGGAACTTAGAAATGATAAAGCTTCTTCAACGGGTCTCGGTTGTTTCTTTGGCTGCACTGCTTCTAGCTCTAATGAGCGTAAATCCTCTCGGGGCTCAAACGCAGACAGGCACCATCTCGGGTACCGCGACCGATTCTTCCGGAGCGGCATTGGTCGGAGCAAGCATCCAGGTAACAAACGTTGGCACAAACGTCTTGCAGACCACGGTGACCGATTCACAAGGCCGATACAACGTCGCCGAACTGCCCATTGGCAATTATGATCTTCAGGCCTCAATGACGGGCTTCCAGACGGTAGTTCATAAAGGCATCACCTTAACCGTCGGCGCCCAACCCCTCGTCGATTTCTCTCTCCCGGTTGGACAGGCCACCCAGACCATCACGGTAGAGGGCCAGGTGTCTCAAGTCGAGACACAAACCGCTACGGTTTCAACCCTCGAGAGTGAGCAGCAGGTGAGCCAGTTGCCCCTGAACGGTCGGAACTACACGCAACTTCTGGAATTGGCGCCGGGTGTTCAGGTGATCAATAACGGAGCCAGTGGCGGCGGCGTGGCCGGAGCTTTCTATGGTGCGCAGCAGAACTTTTCCATCTCTGGATCGAGGCCCGAAGGTCAGGGTTTCCTGATGGACAATGAAGATGTACGGGATTTCTGGGAGCACGGGCCAGGGTCGGCCGCACTCGGCACAACGTTGGGAATCGAGGCAATGCAGGAGTTTCAGGTGCTCACCGGTACATACGGCGCGCAGTTTGCCGGTAACGGAGCCGTCCTCAATGCAGCCACCAAATCGGGCACAAACTCTCTGCACGGTTCGTTGTACGAATACCTACGAAACAGTGCACTGGACTCCCGCAATTTTTTCGATTTTCAGAACAATGGAACAATTCACCCTACTCCGACCGCGAAACCAGAATTCAGGCAGAACCAGTTTGGAGCAAGCGTAGGTGGCCCGATTATTAAGGACAAACTTTTCTTCTTCGGTAACTATGAGGGCCTTCGCAATTCCACGGGGCAAACAAACAACACGCTGGTTCCCGAGCCGTACGTGTCGCAGAACGGTGGACAGTTGCCCTGTGGCCAGCCCGGCGCAAAAACCAATCTTATAACGCCGTTACCGGCCATCTGTGTTCCTCTTCAGCCTACTGGTACGGCTGTGTGGGGTACCGCTAACACCCCGGCCAACCCAGTTGAACAAATTCCGGGAGGTATTGGGAGCGGCGCGGGTTCTCAGTCAGTGGCTGCGGCTGCCACCATTAATGCAATTCTGGCCCTTTATCCCACACCCCTTTCAACGGACCCGTCCGCCGACCTGGGTGGGTATTCAGGTTTGACAACTAGGGGCTCGGTCGTGGCGAGCGAGAACTACTTTGTAGGGCGTGTGGATTATAACTTCTCCACGAAGGACAGCGTCTTCGCCCGGTATGTCTCCGACCGTGCGAATCGTGAAAACCCGTTTGCCGGCTCGCTTGTGCTGCCGGATTGGCCTGAAAAGGACAATTCAGCGAATCAGTACTTTACCGTGCAAGAGCGAAGGATTGTTTCGCCTACCGTGATTAACCAAATTCGATTTAACTTCACCCGAACCTTCGAGACAGCCGCGACGACAACAGCGCCGAATCCTGTGCTTCAGTTCGTTCCTGGCTTTCCCGACGGCACGATTGCCGGATGCCCGACCTGCGGCGGGCTTGGCGCGAACACAGGTCTTCCGTACGATATCGCTCAGAACATNNACAAAATCGGGGGGGGCGACGACCTGGTGTGGACCCATGGGGCGCATAGTTTCAAGGTCGGCGTTGCCATTACGAGAGTGCTATCCAACATCAGCGCGCCGTTTGTTAACGGGGGTAGTTTGGCCTTCCTAACCCAACAGCAATTCCTGACTGGCGATCCCTTCCTTTTTCTCGGCACCTATCCCGGTCATGACAATTCCGCGCGCAACTTCCGCGAAACCGACTATGCCCCTTATTTCGAGGACGACTGGAAGGTCACGCCCAGGTTGACGTTAAACCTCGGCATCCGTTATGACTATGCTACCAACCCAAAGGGTGGCGTGGCAGCGAACGGCGGGCCGCTGAACACGATCGTGAATAATCCTTTGGCGGATCCGACTCCTTACTTCACCGATTCGTTGGGGCACTCCTACGCCAATGGATTTACACCTGTCCACCACGTGTTTGCGTCGAATCCGAACGCGGAGAACTTCGAGCCGCGCGTCGGCTTTGCCTTCGATCCATTCTCGGATCACAAGACGTCCATCCGCGGCGGTTTCGGGATATTTCACGACCAGATAGCTCCTCGTCTGTACGCCTCCGACTACTATCTGGCTCCTCCATATGCGAGCGCTCTGAACGTTGGCTTCTTTCTCCCATTTCCAAATCCGTTTCCGGGCTTCATTGCTGGCGGGCCTACGGGTCAAATCACCGAGTTCGCGGGTGTCGACTATCAAACCTCGAACTCGCCCTATGAAATGCAGTATGACCTGACCGTGCAGCGTGAGGTATTTCACAGTACGGTTCTGTCGGTGGGATATATCNNAACCCTCCCAAGTGCACCACCTTCCCGAACTGCTCGGATCCCGCCACGGTTCAGTTCACTACCGGTGGCGTGACCAATCCGCGGATCGACAGCGCCATTAACCCCGCTACGGGCGTACCCTACTTTTCCTCATTAAATACCGCCACCGCCCAACAGACATCAAACTATAACTCTTTGCAAGTGGCGCTAAATCACCAGTTCAGTCACGATTTCTCCGGGCAGGCTTCCTACACTTATTCAAAGTGCCTGACGACTGGCTCGGCTTCCTCGGGTCTCGAACAGGGTATTTTTGAGCAAGCGGACCCGTACAATCGGTTTTACGACTACGGCCGATGCAGCTTCGACGTTCGCCACAACTTTGTGGCCAATGGCGTCTACAACCTTCCCTTTAAGGGGAATCGCTTCGTCCAAGGATGGCAAATAACATCGATCCTTCGAGTTAACACGGGACTTCCCGTCGATGTGCAGGAAGCGTCGGACATTTCTGGCCTCGCTGCGATCCAAGGCGACCGCCCGAACTATTCCGGCACCTGCCCGGGAGGAAGGGACCAAATTCTGGGAAAATGGTACGACTGGTTCAATATCAATTGCTACGCGCCACAAGCCGGGGGTACCCTAGGCAACGTTCCCAGAGGCTCAGTCACCGGTCCGGGTGTGTTCAACTTCGACGCTTCCATAATCAAGAATACAAAACTCTGGGAGCGGCTGGATACTCAGTTCCGAGCGGAATTCTTCAATGCCACCAACCATACGAATTTCGCTCTACCAGTCGCCGGTGGCGTAATCGTCGCTGCTGGCCCCCCGGGCGTCTATACTCAGGCCGCTCAGGGCCTTCCGGGATTAGCTGGCTCAATCAGGGGTACGAGCACAATAGCCCGGCAGATTCAGTTTGCGCTCAAGTTGACGTTCTAGACTTAACCCGCCTGCCCGATGCCAAATCCTGGCATCGGCTAGGCGGG
>PKUY01000153.1:4183-4380 GCA_003131705.1 Acidobacteriota bacterium
CCTACCACTTCCTCGGCACAACGCGTTCATTGCAGTGTCATAGATCAACACAGGCGCCCTCTTCAGTTACCTTTTGGGGTTTTGAGTTTTGGTTTCCGTTTGGGTTTTCTGACGCCGCAACGCGGGGCTGGGCAAGCAGTCGCTGTACATCCGCGAGCGTTGCGGCCCTAACCTGCGTGAGAGTCTTGGTGTGCGAT
>PKUY01000328.1 GCA_003131705.1 Acidobacteriota bacterium
CGCGGCATTTTGCATTTACCACTAACCGGGGCGTGGCGTCGCCGGCGTCCGGGGCCGGACGATGGGCTGGACGTTAATGTAGGTCAGGTGTTCCTGGCGTACTTTGCCGGGAACACCTGACCTTTTGCTCGCCCTCGCGTTCAAATTCGAGAACCTTGTAATCGCGGCGTAAGGCGAACGAAAGAATGACAGGTGAACAGGAGCAAGGAAGATGTCGATGCCTCCCAAAAGGGCACTTGCCAATCGCCACCCTGACTCCTTGCCTGCCCCCTAGGAACCATCCGCCGGTTTCGGCGTTACTTTGTCTTCCACCACTCACCAGTCACTGCCCACCAATCGCTGCCTCTTACTATACAGTGGTTGCCGGGTAGAAGTGGACGTAACTCACTAAAAATAAACAAAGTCGGTACACTCTACTCGACAGCACCATGAAGGGTTTTGGATTTCTTGACCGAAGCCCACATCGCTGTTTGACAACCAAATACAGCAACGCATCGGCGCAACTCAATGAGCTGGCGCTGAGAGATCGTCGTTCGCCCGCGCGCTCAAATTAGGACGCTCCCGCGCGGTCAAATGGATTGAATGGCTCATCGCGCGGTGATACGCTCCGCAGAAGCGAAGTAGAATCGCGCAAACAGGGCGATTCACGATGAGCCGTCCGGCACCCCGCTGGACGCTTCGGAATGGCTGCCGCAGTGAGCGCTACGGGAACAAAACTCGATCGCACATCTTCCGTCACGGCACGAACATTGGCAACCGTGCGCCAGCTTCTAGCCGAACTGGACGGGTCGCGCGGGATCGAGGAGCTGACAGCGCGCGGCGCGGCGGCTCACCTGGAGCGTGAACTCGGACTGGGCAGCCTTGAGCGCGTCGAGTTGATTGTTCGCCTGGGAAGTTCTAGCGGCGTGCGATTGCCAGATCGCGTGGTAGCCGAAGCCGATACCGTTCAAGACCTCATAGACGCCCTTCTACGCGAAAGCAACTGCGAGAATCGCGGAGCGGCTGTAGATGGCGCGGCCTTAGCCGGAACGGCTGCCACCGTTTCGCCCGCTTTCGCGCAGCGCGCGGAGCTCGAACAACAAATACGGGCTGCGGAAACGTTGACGGAAATTCTGCGGCTGCGCGGCCTCGGCGAGCCTGGTCGCGCTCACATCCTTCTGTATCGAGAAGACGAACACTTGCGCACGATCACTTTCGGCGAACTCTACAGCCGCGCTTCGGCAGTCGCCCGAGAGCTGATGCAGCGAGGACTTGAACCCGGGCAGGCGGTCGCCATCATGCTGCCCACCTGCGCCGAGTTTTTTTATTCGTTTGCAGGCATCCTGTTCGCCGGCGGAATTCCGGTGCCGATCTATCCGCCATTTCGCGCGGATCGTATCGCGGAATATGCCACGCGACAATCGAGCATTCTGCGCAACGCCGAATCTCGCTTCCTAATTACGTTTCGCCAGGCGGAAGGTCTCGCGCGTTTGCTGCAACCACGAGTTCCAACACTGCGCGAAGTCTTGAATGCCGAGCGTCTCGCGAGCGCACCTGCGCCGGAGGAGTCAACCTCCAACGTATGGCGGGCGGTGGAGAATCTTTCGCATCGCGCTCGTGGCGAGGACATCGCGTTTCTGCAATACACATCGGGCTCGACGGGCGAGCCCAAAGGCGTCACGCTGACGCACGCGAACCTGCTGGCTAACATTCGATCGATCGTCGGCGGCCTCGATGTGAAACCGGACGATGTGGCGGTGAGCTGGCTGCCGCTTTATCACGATATGGGATTGATTGGCGCGTGGTTTGTACCACTATTCTGCGGCATTCCGGTCGTGGTGATGTCACCGCTGGCGTTTTTGAGCCGGCCGGAGCGCTGGCTCAGGGCGATCCAGCGGCATCGCGGCACGATGAGTCCGGCGCCGAACTTTGCATACGAACTGTGCGTGCGCAAGATCGCGGACAAAGATCTCGAGGGACTCGATCTTAGTTCATGGCGAGCGGCGCTCAACGGGGCTGAACCGGTCCACGCCGACACGATCGAGCGCTTCGCAGCGCGCTTCGCCCCCTACGGATTTCGCAGGGAGGCGATGCTTCCGGTGTACGGATTGGCGGAGGCGTCGCTGGGCGTGTCCGCGTCCACAATTGGTTCAGGCCACAAGGTCGATCGCATCGGGCGGGATGCATTTGAGTCTGAGGGACGCGCGGTGCCGGCAGCGGCCGAAGATCTTGCAGTTCTCGAGTTTGTCGGCGCGGGAAAACCTTTCCCAGACGTCAAGGTGCGCATCGCGACGAGTGAAGGGCGAGATGCGGGCGAGAGGGTCGAAGGGAGGCTGTGGTTCAAGAGCCCCTCGGCGACGAGCGGATACTACAAAAATGCTGAAGCAACACGGGCGCTGATGCGCGAGGACGGCTGGCTGGATTCCGGCGACCGCGCCTACATGGCCGGCGGAGAGATTTACATCACCGGGCGTACGAAGGACGTGATCATCAAGGCGGGCCGCAACTTGTACCCGCACGAAATTGAGGAGATCGCGGGCCGTGTTCCGGGCGTGCGAACCGGATGCGTGGTCGCCTTTGGCGCGCCTGATGCGCGCAGCGGAACGGAGAGGCTGGTGGTCGCAGCCGAAGTGCGTAACAGGGCCGACGCGCAACGCATCTCGACGGAAATCACCCGCGCGGTCCACGATGCGACGGGCGTGCCTCCCGATTTGGTCGAATTGCTACGCCCGCAATCGATTCCAAAAACGTCCAGCGGCAAATTACGCCGCAGCGACACGCGCCGACTTTTCCTTGAGGGAAAACTGGGCAAGAAACTTGCGCCCCCGTGGATGCAGATCACGAGGCTTGCCGTACGCTCCAGTGGTCCGCGCCTTTGGGCAAAGGTGAAGCGCGGCGGGAAACGCGTGATGGAACTTCTGTACGGTGTTTACGCGCTCACAGTCTTTGGAGTTTTACTTCTGCCGCTTTGGCTGGCCGTATCAATCACCCCGAATCAGCGACGCGCTGCGCGACTTGCGCACACCGTGGCTCGCTGGATGCTTTTCGCTGCAGGAATTCCGATAACAGCCGTGGGCGGTGAACTACTCGAACAGATCGCTACGTCCGGCCCGTGGATCTTCGCGGCAAACCACTCAAGTTATATCGATATCATCGTGGCATTCGCGATCCTGCCGGGTCATGTGCGATTTGTTGCCAAGGGCGAAGTGCTCGCGATGCCTCTTTTCGGCACGATGGCGCGCCGGAGCGGCCAGTTCGCGTTTGATCGCAGCGATCCCCAGGCGCGAATCCGGCAGTCCGAGGAAGTGAACGCTGCGCTCAGGCGTGGTGAAACGGTCGCAATCTATCCCGAAGGCACGTTCACCGCTGCGGCGGGAATTCGACCGTTCCAGTTGGGTACGTTCAAAGCCGCCTTGGACACGCACCGGCCCATTTGTCCGATGGCCGTACGCGGCGCCCGTCAGATTTTGAGAGATCACACGTACTTGCCTCGGCCAGGACACATCACGGTTACATTCGGGCCCTTGGTCGTTCCCGATCCTGCCGCGGGCGACGACTGGCATGAGATCGTCCGGCTCAGGGACGCCACGCGGGCGATTATCGCGCGAGACTCCGGCGAACCCCTGCTATAGAACAGCCTACGACGACTTCTTTTGGACGACTCCGCTCACTGAACCAGAAGTGCCAGTTTTCCGCACTGTTCCGAAAGGCCAGCTCAAGGACAGGTCCGAAGTGCAACGTGCCCGATAGGGGTAGGTGTCCGTGTCCTCCTGAACAGGCGAAGAGGCCTGTCCTTCGTTTAGACGGCCGTCCAGTAGATAAGGACTTAGGCGCGTCCCTAGACTGTGTATGCCATGACAACGCATACACAGGATCCCGCTACCGAAGCCCTTAGCCCTAGGGGACGGAACGTAACATTCGCTTTTCTCGCTAGCTTGTTGGTAATTCTAGCGAGCGTAACCCTATCAAGCTGCGGAGGTTACACAACTTCTGCCGCAACTGGGGGTACTGGTGGGCCGGGCGCTACAAGCACCGGGGTTCTTTCCGCCAGCGCCCCTAGCCTGAGTTTCGGCAACATGGCAACGGGCAGCTCGGCCACACAGAGCGTCAGTGTCACGAATACCGGAACAGCTACCGTGAATATTTCCCAGGTAACCATCTCGGGAGCGGGCTTTACGGTCGTTGGGGCGAACGCCTCGACCTCGGTGCCGGTGGGCCAGAGCGCGACTTTGCAGGTCCAATTCGCCCCGACTTCGCTCGGCGCTGTCACGGGCAGTCTGACGGTCATAAGCGATGCTTCAAACTCACCTCTGGCGATCACACTGACCGGAACCGGAATGCAGCCGACCCTAACAATCTCTCCCTCTTCGTTGAATTTCAGCAATGTGGTAGTGGGACAGACCAGCACGCAGACTGTGGCGCTGACAAACAGCGGGAATGCGAATCTGGTCTTGAATCTCGCGACGATTTCAGGCCCTGGCTTTGGAATGAGCAGTCTCGGTCTGCCGAAGACGATCGCCGCTGGTCAGAGTTTATCCGTCAGCGTTCAATTCACTCCAACGTCAACCACTGGCGCGAGCGGCAGCATCGTTTTCACCGATAATACCCCCACCTCACCCCAGACCCTGACGATGACCGGCAGCGCGTTAGTGGCTGGAAGCACTCTGACTCCGAATCCCGGTAGCTTCAATTTCGGTAATGTAGTGGTGGCCAGCACCAGCACGCAGCCAATCACGCTCACGAACTCCGGAACTGCAACTATAACAATCAACACGGTCGGCGCGAGCGGTCCGGGCTTCAACGTGAGCGGAATCAGCGCGGGTCAAACCATAGCGGCAGGCGGAACCGCGTCCCTTACGGCAAAGTTCGCTCCCACGGCGGCAGGAACGGTATCGGGAAACATCACCATCACGACGAACGCAACGAATCCCACAATGTCGATTCCTTTGAGTGGCACCGGAACACAGGGAACACTCGTCGCAAATCCCGCGAGCATTGCCTTCGGAAGCCGTTTGGTTGGGAGCTCCGGGACCGTCCCCGTTACGCTAACGAATTCCGGAACAGCTCCTATTTCAATCACGGCGACTAGCATCACAGGAACTAGTTTCACGATGGCAGGTCTGGCGCCTCAGACCATTAATCCAGGACTCACGAGCACATTTACCGTGAAGTTTGCCCCAACATCTACTGCGGGCGTAAGCGGCAGCGTTTCGATTACCAGCAACGCGCCCGGATCGCCGCTCACGATCAATTTGACCGGATCGGGGACTGCAACGCAGGCGCAAATGACGATCAGTCCCTCACTGTTGGCTTTCAACAATGTCAATGCGGGCAGCAGCACAACGCAGAACGTTACGCTGACCAATGGCGGAAATGCGACTTTGAATATAACCGCAGTCGGCATCGCCGGGCCGGGCTACATCATGAATCTGACCGCGCCGACGACTATCAACGCAGGGGCGAGCAAGATCTTCACGGTCACGTTCGCGCCCACGGCTGCAAGTAGCGCTCCGGGGACCATTTCCATAACGAGTAACGCTTCAACATCACCAGCAACCCTGTCTTTGAGCGGAACCGAAATACAGCCGACCCTAACAATCTCTCCCTCTTCGTTGAATTTCAGCAATGTGGTAGTGGGANNGAGCGCAGCCGGAATTCAAGCTCAGGCTTCGGCCAATCCGACGAGTGCTAGTTTCGGTACCGTCACCATAGGGAATAGTAATTCCCAGCCAATCACACTGACCAACGGCGGCAACACGACCCTCACATTTTCACAAGTAACTCCAGTCGGGACCGGCTTCAGTGTTACGGGTCTCTCCACAGCGACGACGATTGCAGCAGGCGCTAGTGTCACATTCAACGTTGTCTTTACACCTAGCTCCACTGCAACGGTCAATGGATCGCTGACGCTGGTCACGAACGGCAAGCCTTCGCCGCTGGTGATCAATCTGTCGGGAACCGGTCTCACCGCCGCCCGCTCGGTCGGAGCAAGTCCCGCGAGCCTGAACTTCAACACCGTCTCGGTTGGCAATAGCAGTTCGCTGACCACGACGCTAACGAACAGCGGGAACTCAAGCGTCAACGTCTCAGCCGTTACGGTANNGCGGTGTTTCGAACGGCACGATCCTGACGGCTGGTCAGTCGGTTACTCTGACTATCACGTTTGATCCGACGTTCGCTGGAGCCGTCACAGGTGCGAGCGTTCAGATAGCGAGCAATGCTACGAACTCGCCGGCGACCATTGCTTTGTCCGGTACAGGTCAAACTACGTCGTCTCACTCGGTGACATTGTCCTGGACGGCCAGCACAACCGGCACGGTATCCGGTTACAACATTTTCCGCGCGACCACGTCGGGGGGATATGGCACAACTCCACTGAACTCATCGCCAGTTCCCGGAACGACGTATACGGATACAAATGTGACAGCCGGCCAGACATACTTCTACGTCGCGACGGCAGTAGATTCGGGAGTGAGCAGTATTGATTCGAACGAAGTACCAGCGCCTGTTCCAACACTCTAGTTCCACGACGAAAGGATTAAACAACTGAGCGGCGTGAGTTAACGAACACTCGGGGCATCAAACATGGCTGCCCCGGGTCCAGGTAAATCTCCGTACTCGCGGAGAGGTTCTACACCTGTCCCAAGTGTGTACCTGCGTCCAGTAGTTTTCCGCAAGCCTTTCGTCCGACAATCCGCCTGTACATAAGGGGTGTATCCATTTCCGAGAATTTTCGAGTGCGCCTGAACCTGCTTCGCAACAAGCAAAGTATCGGTTCCGCAATTGGCCTTCTCACGATCGCGATGGTTTTAACCGCGATGCTCGGCACGGCCGGTTGTGGACTGGCGGGTGCTCCGGGCTCTGGTGGTTCGTCAGGCGGGAGCGGGGCTCCGAGCGGCGGGCCCGCGCCATCATCACAGCTTTCTGCAAGCTCAACGAGCGTGACCTTTGGAAATGTTACGGTCGGAACATCCGCCGCACAGCTCGTAACTCTGACTGACGTCGGCACGGCGAATGTCAGCATTTCCACCGTATAGGCCACAGGCAGCGGGTTTAGCGCCGGCGGTGGATCGAATGTGACGTTGATTCCGAATCAATCCGTCACGATTTCCGTTAATTTTGATCCCACAGCTCCAGGAAGCGCACAGGGCAGCGTGTCAATTGCTAGCAACGCCTCGAACTCGGTGTCGAA
>PKUY01000330.1 GCA_003131705.1 Acidobacteriota bacterium
ATGATGAGCAACGCAGTGGACGTGTACATCAACGGTCTGCGCCGGAAAGTTGACCCGTCGCCAAATTGTAAATTGATCCACACCGTCCGTGGCGTTGGTTACTGTCTTGAAGCGCAGGCTCCTACCCACCCGCCTGTATCTTGAGTGCGGATTGGCGTTTTCTAATTGAGACAGACGAACAAAAACGAGGGCGAACAAGGAGGTTTCAAAATGTCAGGTACCGCGCCAACCTTGCTGAGAAAAGGGGATGGGAAAGTCCTAGTGGTCAGTCCTCATGCGGCACTCCGGGACAAAATACTCGAGAGTCTCGGGCCGGAATCTCTCCCTGCAACCGAGGCAAGGGGAGGCGCGGACGCTCTACTCAAGTTGAGGGGGAGCGATTTCCGGACTCTCCTGCTCGATCCGAATATCGAGGATTTGAATGTCGAAGAATTGATCGCAACGATCCGCGCGCGGTATCCAAAATTGACTGTGGTCGTGCTGGATCAAGAGAAAATGGGAGGGCGGTTTTCATTCAGTCCGTGTGATCGTGAGGCGCCGGCAGAGACCGAGGTGAATCGTCCCAGTGGTCCGATCGCGGCGCTGTGGGCCAAACCTCCCGCATCAACCGGACCCCGTACCGCCAGTTCGCGCGGTTCGGCGGTACGGACCGAAGTGAATCGTCCCAACGGTCCGATCGGAGCGCTGTGGGACCGGTCTTCCGTATCGACTGAAAACTTTATCGCAGCGCCGGTAGCCAAAATCGACTCTCTTCCAGGGATGATTGGCACCAGTCCGAAGATGCGGGAGATCTATCGCCTGGCCCGGCTCGTCGCCTCCCGCGACACTGCCGTTTTGATCGCGGGCCCAACCGGAACGGGTAAGGAATTGGTAGCGCACGGCATTCACCAGCTTAGCCGTCGCAGTCAGCGCCCGTTCGTTGTGGTGAATTGCGCCGCTATCCCCGAGAGTCTGTTGGAAGCCGAACTATTCGGATTCACTCGCGGCGCTTTTACCGGCGCGTTTCAGTCGCACCTGGGCCGTATTCACGCGGCGCAGGGTGGCACGCTACTCCTCGACGAAGTGGGAGAAATGCCGCTCAGCATGCAAGCCAAGCTCCTGCGCTTCGTGCAGGAGGGAGAAGTGCAGCGTCTCGGCAGCGCGGACATTTTCCGCGTGGATGTGAGGCTAATCGCATCCACCAACGCCGACTTGCTCCAGCGCGTCCGCGAGAAGCAGTTTCGCGAAGACCTTTACTATCGCCTCGCGGTTTTCCCGCTCGATCTGCCGCCGCTCCGCGACCGCGCCGAGGACATTCTTCCAGTCGCTCGGTATTTTCTGGAAATCTTCTGTCGGCAGGGTGCTGTCCCGCAGAAAGCATTTAGCCCCGAAGCCGTCAATTTGTTGCAGGAGTATTTCTGGCCCGGGAACGTGCGCGAGCTACAACACAGAATCGAGCGAGCTTTTGTCCTGTCGGAAGCAAACGAGGAAATCAGAGCGGAGGATCTGGCGATGCCTTCGAGAATTGCGTTGGCCCCGATTCCCACCAGCGCATCTGTCGCGAGCTTTCCCGACGTCAAGGAACTAGTGCCTCTGGCGGAAATAGAACGTCGCGCCGTCCTGGACGCGGTGCAGGAAACCCGTGGAGATAAGCTTGCCGCCGCGCGTCTGCTCCAAATCGGAAAGTCCACCCTCTACCGCAAGCTCAAAGAGTACGGGCCTGATTGAGGTTGTAAGCTATGGAAGGCCTTAGTCACGAAGGACAATACGCAATAGCGAGCTGTTGATACGCAGCCCCCCATTGTATTTAATGTAGCCGAGTTTCCGGAACTTATTCATGAAAACGCTTACACGACTTCGCGTTGTGCCAATCATTTCCGCCAATGTTTCCTGAGAAATCTTGGCGACGATTTTCTCCGGCTCTTCTGCTTTACCATACCTAGCGACCAACAAGAGGATGCGTGCCAAACGCTTCTCCGTTGAATTGAAAAGCTGGTCCACCAAGTCTTCTTCAACGCGAACATTGCGTTTGAGCATATGAGAAACAAAGCGGTCAGAGAATTCATGCTCTTCATGAAGCACGCGAATCATTTCCTTCTTCCCTATGAGTAGTACGGTCGTGGGTTCTAGAGCGACGGCAGTCGCAATGCGCAAGGGCTGACCTGCTATGCATCCTTCGCCAAAAAAGTCGGCTGCGTATAGCAGTGCGATGACCGCTTCTTTTCCGCCAGAGGAAATAATTGTAAGTTTTACGCTGCCCCGTTGAAGATACAGAACAGAATCAGACGGGTCGCCTTGCGAAAAAATAGTCTGTCCTTTGCGGAAATTTGCGACTTTCTTGGCGATCCCGGCCGTGTTCAGGTACCTCGCGGTCTCGAAAACCGTCGCTTTGGATTGTGCTTTGGCGGCCAAGGTGTTCTAACGCCTTTTAACTGAAAGCCTGAACAAAACCACGGAAAACGGAATCTGCTTATGTTAGGAAGCAAGTAACCGTTATGGCAGTGCCATGTGGCGTGCGCGCAGGCGGGGATGCCCTCGCTCTTCGATATAGTGCTGCGGACCTCCGAAACGGTAGATCAGGAAACCGCGAAGGCGCTGCTCGGCGCCTGCGGGATCTTCCTCCGGATACATCTTCCCCAGAATGTCGTCCTGCGGGACCCGGCGATAGAAGGCGGCCACGAGGCGCGTGAAGCCTTCTTCTCCAATGATTGAGTAGAGGTTCCTGTTCATCCATGAATATTTGATTTTAGTTTAGCACTGGTTCAAATTGGAGACGCGTTATTCACGCTGTATTACAGGCAGGATCGTAGCGAGAGCGAATATCGCCAACTTTGTAAATGAAATCCACGAGGTGCCATTTTGAGTTACATCGAAACTTTGCAGAGTACGATTCGCGGGCTGCACGGCGTGGAATCGAAGCACATCGGAAGCGTCCCGGTGAAAGAAGTATATGAGGGTAAGACCATGTGGGAAGGCGTCGTGGAAGTATTCGAGTTGGAGGGCCATCCGAGTGCGCCTAAAGCCTATGCGTGGATGCACAACACGGGTGATCCGAGAAGTCCCGGGAGACACGTCACCGTGCTGCATACGCCGCCCATTGCTTCTCCGGAAATGGCGGTGAGGGCCGCGCTTCTTCAGGAGTATGAGAACCGTGATACAGCTGAAAAAGGCTAGGGCAATACAGCGGCTCGGCGTCAGCCAGCCGAACCGAATGTCATCAGAATTTCATTAGAAATTGTGGACGATTTCGGCATAATCACCGCGAGGAATCTCCCACACACCAAGGAGGAAGCTCATGGCGACGATTACGATGAAAGACGGCACGGAGATCTACTACAAAGATTGGGGCAAGGGACAGCCTGTAGTCTTCAGCCACGGCTGGCCTTTGAACGCGGACGCCTTCGAAGACCAGATGATTTTTCTGGCCGCACGCGGATATCGCTGCATCGCGCATGACCGTCGCGGACATGGCCGGTCGAGCCAGCCTTGGGACGGCAACGAAATGAACACGTATGCCGACGATCTCGCGGCGTTAACTGAAGCGCTCGATCTGAAGAACGCAGTTCATGTCGGGCACTCGACGGGCGGCGGCGAAGT
>PKUY01000090.1 GCA_003131705.1 Acidobacteriota bacterium
CTAATCGCTTTCGATAACGAACACGGGTTGCTGTACCCGGTGACGATCCCACTATCGGCGGCGGGCCCGCCCGACAAACAGTTGGGGCAGGCCGCCGAATTCGTCACGGCCTTGGTGAAGAGTGGCTCCTGCAAGACTTATGAACTTGAAAGCGACCAATGGATACTGGAAGTCCGGCTTTCAACAACCTCCAGCCACAGGCAGTGGATTCATTGAAGCTGAGGTCGCCGTAGTCGAGCGTCATGATAGTCCCCAGCTTTANNTCTTGCCTTCGCCTCAATCGCGACTGTAAAGCTCGTGACCTTCGACCGTGCGCTTCGGTCAGGGGAGTACCGCGTGCGATGGGATCCTCAAGGCGCGCTGAAAGGCTGCCCTTACTGCTCGAATTCCACCGGTGAGAGGTGTCTAGTTTTAGCGGGGAGCACTGCACACCGTTTCGCGAATGAACCCTTCCAAGTATAATGAGCCATGTCGTCTTTTCTGACAGACATCGACGTTTGTATTCCGCGATGTTTCCGTTGGGTTTAGGAGACGGAGTGTCAGTTTCGGCCGGATCCTTTTCAAATACTGAGCATGTTGAGACGCGGTTGTGGAGTCGGCAGCTAGTGGTGTGGTCTGTGATTTTGGTAGGCCTGATTCTTCTGCTTTACGCTTCAGTGATCAAGGGTTTGGCGGTGCAGTGGTGGACTGATGCTGACTACGGCCACGGGTTTTTCGTTCCGCTGTTCTCGATCTACATTCTATGGCGCGAGCGCGAACGCTGGACGAAAACCGAAATCAAGCCAAACAACTTTGGATTCGTCGTAATGCTTGGGGCTATTGGCCTTCTTTTACTTGGCTCACTGGGGGCCGAATTGTTTACCAGCAGGTTCTCCCTGCTGGTCTTGCTTGCAGGAACGATTCTGTTTTTGGCCGGTTGGAAGATGCTGCGTGCCGTTTCTTTTCCCTTGGGCTACCTAATGTGGATGATTCCCATTCCCGTGATCATTTACAATCAGATCACATTTCCATTGCAATTAATTGCATCCCGCCTCGCTACTTCCTGGCTGGAGTTAGCTCAGGTACCTGTGTTGCGAGATGGCAATATTTTGATTATGTCGAACTATTCTTTGGAGGTAGTGGAGGCTTGCAGCGGAATCAGATCGCTCATGACTCTTATGGCCCTTGCGGTTGCTTATGGCTACCTCGTGTCCCCCCAGCGCTGGGTCCGCTACGTTCTCGCCGCGTTCATGGTTCCCATAGCAATTGTCACCAACGCGATCCGAATCATGGGGGCGGGTCTGCTGGCCCGCCATTTTGGACCTTCGGCAGCTGAAGGATTTTTGCACGAGTTCTCTGGTTGGGCTATTTTCCTCGTTGCTCTCCTACTAATGTTCGGTGGCCATTGGACTCTGCGGCACATCGGCGAACGCAGAAGAAAAGCCGCCAATGTTTAATTCCCTAGGATCAATACGATTGGGGGTTACGGCCGCTGTTCTACTTGGTGCATTTATTCTTTTGCATAGCGTGAGTCACGGCGAACCAGTTGTTCCGCACCAGCCGCTTCACGACCTTCCCTACACGGTGGGAACATGGTCAGGCCAGGAACGCCCGTTATCGGAAGAAATCGTGAAAGCCGTGAGCGTGAGTGACTATACGAATCGATTTTATTTTGCGGACGGAATTGCGCCCGTTCAGTTGTATGTGGGCTACTATGGAAGCCAAAGAGCTGGAGACACAATCCACTCGCCAAAAAATTGTTTGCCAGGATCGGGCTGGGATCCCGTCCATTCTGGGTTCGCCACTATCTCCGTTGCCGGAGGGCGCCAGATTGTCGTGAACGAGTATGTGATCCAGCAGGACGAGAATAAACAACTGGTCTTTTATTGGTATCAGGGTAGAGGTAGGGTCAACGCCAGTGAATATGCGGGCAAATTTTGGATGGTGGCCGACGCGATCTCTCGGAATCGGACAGATGGCGCCTTAGTTCGCTTGATTACACCGATAAACGACAATGAGGCCAGCGCTCGGGCTCGGCTTGTCGGTTTTACCCAAGGTCTTTTTCCCCAATTAGATGAAATAATACCGAAGTGAACCTCACGGAAACGACGGAGCAAAAAACATGGAAGGCGCCAGAAAACTGAAAGCGGCCGTGATAGTAGTTTCCATGGCTCTATTACTCGTACTCGGTGCGTGCTCGCGCGATCCACAGAAAGCAAAGACAAAATATCTCGCCGAGGGTCAGAAGTACATGAAAAAAGGCCAATACGGCGACGCCATCGTCGAATTTCGCAACGCTCTCCGGCTCGATCCCCGTTTTGTTGACGCCTACTACCAGCTCGCTCAGGCTGACTTAGCACAGCGCGACTGGCAGGGAGCCTACGCATCCCTCGAGAAAGTCATTGAACTTGACCCCGGACGCCTAGATGCCAGGTTGGATCGCGGACGCCTCTACCTTGCTGCGCGGGAGTTCGATAAGGCAGAAGAGGAGGCGAACTCTATTCTGCAAGAGGAACCGAAAAACGTTGGCGCCTATCAGCTCCTCGGCGCCGCATTGATCGGGCAGCAGAAGCCCGACCGAGCGCTTGAATCGTTTTCAAAAGTCACCGAGTTGCGTCCAAACGATCCCAGCTCTTATGTGAATTTAGCTCTGGTTGAAATCAGTTTGAACCGCTTGGCTGATGCCGAGCAGCACTTGAAGAGGGCAGTGGAGATTGATCCCACGTCCATACAAGCCTATACCGATCTGGCGAGTTTCTATCGACTACAGAATCAGGCTTCGGAAGCACAACGTGTCCTCCAAGACGGAGTCGCAAAGAACCCGGCGGCAACCTCACTATACGTCGAATGGGCGTCCATGCTAGCGAGCCAAGGTAGGAAAGACGATGCCGAAGCGCTTCTTGAAAAGCTACGCAAACAGCTTCCCAATTCCGCTGAAGCGGCTGTGGCCATCGGCGATTTCTATTTTCAACGGAAGCAGACCGATCAGGCCTTGGTAGAGTATCGTCGCGGCCTCTCAGCCTCACCCACGAATTTGGAGATCAAGAAACGAATGCAGGATCTCTACCTGACTACCGGCCAGACGCAATTGGCGATTGTCTTAGATAAAGAATTAATGAAGAATGCCCCGAAAGACGTTTTCGTCCGCATAAATCATGGGCGCTTGCTCATGGCACAGGGCCAACCGCAGGATGCAATTCTCTCCCTTCAAAAGGTTACATCGGACGCTGCGGACTCACCTCAGGCTCATTACTATTTGGCAATGGCATTCTGGCAAAACGGCGACCTCGGGCAGACCCGCACCGCTCTTATGGATGCTCTAAAGGTTTCTCAGGGATTACCCATCGCCTTGCAGGCATTGGCGCGGCTAAGCCTAGCGCAAGGGAACGTTTCAGATGCCCAGATTTACGCCCAAGAGTTGGTTCAGCGGTTTCCCGCAGCCCCAGATAATCGTCAGCTTCTTGCCGAGACGCTGGCGCGACAAGGGAAACTGCGGCCGGCGGAGGAGCAAATCCTCGTTGCAAAGCAATTGGCACCCGGCGACCCCGCTGTTCACCTCAACGCGGCGCAAATCTACAACGCGGAAAAGAAATGGCCGGAGGCTCAAAAGGAGTTTGAGACGGCTCTGCAGCTCGATCTGCACAACACAACCGCCTTGGCACAACTGGCGGATTTCTTGACCGCTCGAAATGAATCCGCTCAAGCGCTCGCCCGCGTTCAGCAATACGTTGCCGCCAATCCCAACGATGCGAATGGCCACGTTATTTTGGGCGCCTTAAACTTTCAGTCCAAGAATTATGGTATTTCACAGGCAGAGTTCGAGCGCGCCATCCAGCTCGATCCCAATAATATTCAGGCTTACTTGAGGCTTGGTAAAGTTTTCGAGGCGCAGGGGCAGAGCGAGCTTGCAATCGCGCGCTATCAGAAGGCGCTTGACTTCCAACCGAAATTTGCACCGCTTGCCACGATGATTGGGAATCTGTATCTGGACCGGGGGGATATGGAGACCGCTCGCAAGTATTATGTTCAGGCGCTTGCCGGTGATCCCAACTTCGCGGTTGCCATCGCCAACACCGCTTGGGTGGATGCTCAAGAGGGTAAGGACCTCGATGTCGCTCTAGGCATGGCGCAAAAGGCCAAGTCGCTGGAGCCAGACGTGCCCTCTATCACCGACACGTTAGCATGGGTGATGTACAAGCGAGGCGATTATGCTAACGCCATGCCTCTGCTCCAAGAATGTGTTCAGAAATCTCCAGATTCGGCAGAATTTCACTATCATCTCGGTATGACCCTCCTAGCGTCTGGGCAAAAAACAAAGGGCAAGGAACAGCTCCAGGCCGCGTTGCGGTTGAATCTAAACACCGCCAATACGCAGCAGGCTCGGCAGGCACTAGCTCAAGCAAATTGATGCTGGCTACGTTTGCATCGATAAACAGCGCAATGCGAAAAGGCGGTCTATGAGCTGGCTTGCCGCCGTTCACCCGGATTGATACTTGAAAAGTATGCGGGGCCGCTTCACGAAGTGCCCATGTTTGCTCATACAACGCGATGGGCATTTGCTCAAGGCGATGCCACTTTGAAACTAAGCTTACCCATGTACTGATTACTGCAGTCGCTGCGGATTCGCCGTCGGGAGAGAATCGAATTCACCTTCGACCAGAAACAAGCCATTGGGAGCGCCGCGATTGCGCCTCCGCAATTCCATCTTGCGTATTGAACCAACGCAGGGGAGTACTAGGACGGATGTACTAGGGTGATATAGTTATTGACAAGCTTTCTCTCAAAGTCATAATTGTCCCGCCTAACGTGCTAGAGAATTTGGGAGCGATTTTTCTACGGCGCGGTCTGATGTTTACATATATAAGTGCAGACCAAATCAAAATGTCTTGGGGCACTGGGGATCGGTAGATTTGAGGACCTGAGGGGGAAAGTTATGCGGAAGCCATTGGTAGGTTTTGTAGTTCTGTTATTCTGCTTGGCATTCAGTTGTATGACCGCTCACGCGGCGTCGACGACTATAACGCTCGCTGGAGGAAGCTGTAATTCGTGTTTCAATTTTGTAGTTTCGGGAACGTCCGTCACGATGACGATGTCCCCCTCATCGACATCGTTTGTTGCTGTCACTTCGGGACCGCTTCCGATCCCTCCGATTACAACCTTCACGTTGTCAGAGACTGGTCCAATTCTGCTGACCTCCGTGGGGGGCGGTCTGTACGATGTCGCGTCCGGTAGTGGTGGCTTCAACATAGATCTCTCCGGAAGTGGTTTTACTCTGGACGGTGTTTTATCCATTCAGAACCTGTCGCAGAGCGGGGCTAGTGGCACCATTGATACAACGGTGGTGGGGAACTTTTACATCAACCCTAGCAGTAGCTACTGTGCTCTGCCAGGCGCAACCTGTGGACTTGGTGTTGGGTATGGCAAAGTCTTTCTAACACTGACTACGAACCCGATCGCAAATGGAAGTCACGGTGGTCTTAGCGGTGGTAGCATCGTTCTGCCTGCAGCCAACATTGCAATCACACCTGAACCGAGTTCGATGTTGCTTTTCGGCACCGGCTTACTAGCGTTCGGAGCGATTCTTCGTCGCNNTTCACGGGAGATCGACTATGAAGCTGGCTCGGTGGCTTTGGGTAGTGGTTCTCATCGGAATCTGTTCACCGTGGGCCAGCGCTTGCCAGACGCCGATTGACCCGACCTCGATAATAAATAGGGGAACAGGTCATCCAGCGTGGTCACTCAATTCTTCGTCTAGCTCGACATCAAAGCATTTTACCGATGACACCATTGTGGAATCTTTCAACAATGGGATGTTTTCATTTGATTTCGCGAATGGGACGTTTTCATTTGATTTCGCGGATACGGACACATTGAAGGGGCTGATTAAACTATTTTGCGTTTACTCCGAATGTCGCTTTGACCGGCATGACACACATACGCCCTTTATAAAATGGTGGGATAAAGATGGTTCGCCAGCTGCCGTCGAGGTTGATGCGTTCACGCCGTCCGCCACTCCCGAACCTGGTACTTGGATACTCTTTGCTACTGGAATTTTCGCTTTTGTAGTAATTAGATTTGGACGTAAGTGCTCTGGAGCGACTCCTCTTACCTAGGGCTTTGTTGCCGCATAGGG
>PKUY01000357.1 GCA_003131705.1 Acidobacteriota bacterium
TACGCCGCGAATGTGGTGGCGATGGTGACGGGCGACGCGAACGAGCCGCCGCCATTCGTCGATTTCGCGACGAAGAGATTCCGGCTGCCGGTGTCGGGCCAGAACGCGAATGCGTCGCCGGCGCTGTTGGTCGTGATATCGCCGCCGATCGAGCCCGTGGTCTCCGCGCCACTGACCTGCACCGGGGCCTGCCAGGTGCCCCCTGGGCCGGCGCGGGTAGCCACATAGGATGGAGCNNGGCCCAGGACTTGCCGCCATCCCCCGATTTGTAGCACCGCAGCTGATTACTGGCACCCTGAATGCCGATGGTGATTGCCCATGCGGTGCCGTCGGACGTCCAGTCCACGGCGGGATCGCTGTGCAAGCTGTCGCCCTGCGCCAGTGGCAGCGTGGTCTGTCCCCAGCTGCCGCCGCCGTCGGCGGAATAAAACTGCGCCTGATTCGAGGCGCCGATACTGTTGCTCGCGGCGATTATCTTGTTCAGGTCGTTGTAATTGACGCGAATGTCGGATTCGCTGCGGCGCGTCGTCTGCGCGCCGGAGATGCGCAGGTCAGCGGACATGGCGACCTCCCTTGTCTTGCGTTTCGCCGCCCTTTGGCGGTCCCCAGCCGCCTCCCGGCAGATCCTGGTTGTGCTGCATCCAGACGTAAACGTTCTTGATCGTGCGCGGGTATCCTCCGGTCGGATCGCTCGCGGAATAGGTTGCTTCGGGATGGTGCTTGCGCCAATAGACGCGCAGCCAGTGGGGGNNCTCGCGAACCAGCTTTTCGAGAGCGCTGCCATGCGTGACCTTGGCGGCCGCGAGCTGCTCGTCGACGCTCGGCCAGACCGGTGTGGGCATCTTGCCCGGGGGTGAAGGAGGCTTTGTCATGAGACATCCTTCCGAGTTTGTTTCGACATGGATATGCGACGGCGACGGGTCGGTGGAATCGAGGCGCTGACCTATGTCAGGCGGGCAGTGGGGCGGCCAGATGTCTTCCGCGATCCTGCCATCACGTTAGCGTACGATTGCGTGCGACGCTGTGAACTACGTCACAAGTGCCGCATGTGAGGCCGCGAGCGACGGTGCTGTGTTAATCAACCAGGATAGCTGTCAGTTTCCAAAGTCGACTGCAATGAATTGCTAGAGTGGACTGCAGCGGGCCGCCTACCTGTAGCGACCTGCAATCATCCGCGCCCGGGATCGCAATCATCCGACGGTCGTGCGCACGATGATTGCAACTCGCCATGAGGCCCAAACCCAAGATCACTGCAACTGACTAAGCGCGTCAGCGGACAAGGGCCACTGCAGCAGGCGACAGCCTCATACTTTACTATTGATAAACAGGTTGTTATCAATAGTTAAAGGGGCAGGAAGAATGGCTTATGCACAGCCGGGCGATATGGTCGGCCGGACATAACGCGCCGGAGATGCCATGCACATAGTTGGTGACTTTGGGGGCAGGTGCTATAGCTTTACTCGTGCAAGATAGTCCTCGCGCCTTCAAAACAGAAAAAACAGAAGGAAACAAACCATGGAAACACAAAGCTCGTTCCTCAAACCATTCGCGATAGTAATAGCTCTGGCGGCGCTCCTCGCCACAACTGTGGTGCAAGCGGCTCCAGCGAATGAAAAGAGTCTCTACGAAAGGCTTGGGGGCGTCTTCGCCATTGCGGCGGTGGTGGACCACTTTAGCGACAAACCTTTGAACCTTGGCGGACTTGCGCAGGGCCGCTTCGATGCTTCGGTCGTCCTTGCTGTCGCGATACTGATTGGCATTCTGCTCATCCCGCAGCGGGCAGGGCAACATCCGGGCACCGACCAAAAGGCGCGGTTACCTGCTTAGTACCCCGACTCGTAAATACGGTGACGCATTTTTTGGCCATTGTCAGGGTCACGAGGCGTTGTGCGACCGGAGTTTGGCGATGAGCACGTGAAGATCGCGGCGGGTGAAAGTCCATTTAAACGGCTTCGCGGCTCGCTCATAGCGGTTTTGGAAAGCCATCAGGCCCCGCCTGAGCGCACCCGGGTCTGAAAAATCGCTCGGCGTGAGCAGCTTACGTTGGACGATGGAGAAGTAGACCTCGATCTGGTTCAGCCAGCTTGCGTGGATTGGCGTATGAACCAGAACGACATTGGGCCATTTGGTTCTGAGGCGGTCAGCCGCCCGCGGCCCACGATGGGACGAGCCATTGTCGGCGACAAAGAACACACGGCGCGCGGAACGATACGGTTCCTGCCTCATGACCTGTGCGACAAGGCGTTCGAACGGGACGATGCCAGTCTTGCTCACGCAACGCCCGAACAGCCTGGCGCGATGCACATCCCAGGCGGCGAGATAAGCCAACGTGCCGGCGCGCGCATATTCATGCTCGACACGGATCGGACGGCCGGGAGCGGGAGCCAATGATTGATGTTTGCGCCGTCTGGCCTGGATGCTGGTCTTTTCGTCGGTGGAGAGTACGTAATCACGTGGCCCCAGTGCGGTGCCACGCCAACGGCGCTGGTAGAGATCGAGAACACGGCCGGCCTTGCGAGCGAATTGCGGATCGCGTGGGAAGATCCAGGTGCGATGCCGCCAGGGGCGCAACGCATCCTGGCTGAGCCAGCGCCAGAGCGTGGTACCGCTGATCTTTGCGACGATGCCGCTCGCCATCGCCTCCTGGCGCAATTCGCCGATGGACCAGCGGGCAAGTGGCAGGCCCCGGCGGGACGGCAACTCACACGCCAACGCCTTGATCGCGACGACGATACTGGGGGGAAAAGCGTGCCGGACGCCCACATCGTGGAAGTTCCTCAAGGCCAGCGAGACGCTCACTGTGAAAACGCCGACGCCACTTGCTGACAATCTGACGTGGCGTGTCGAGATGCTCCGCGATGCTGGCGTTCCCGAGACCCTGACTCGCCAGCAGCACGATCTTCGCCCGTACGACATCACGATACGGTGACGTGTATTCCCTGGATCGAGCAAGCAGTTCTGCTCGCTCGCACCTGGTGAGTTGGATCACGTATGGGCTTCTCATTGGCATGACGC
This sequence comes from Acidobacteriota bacterium, assembly GCA_003131705.1. Classification (GTDB taxonomy): domain Bacteria; phylum Acidobacteriota; class Terriglobia; order Acidiferrales; family UBA7541; genus Palsa-295. The sequence continues at coordinate 3,016 of PKUY01000357.1, forward strand.
ATCCTCCTGGCCGAGGATGAGCTTGTCATGACGTCCCGAGTCACCCTCAGAATGCGTCACCGTATTTATGAAACGGAGTACTAAGGTGGACCCCATCGGTTGGACAGGAATCGGGGTGACTTAAGAGAGAGTCCCACCGCGTTTCCATTGCCCCTCCCGATCCGAGGGGGTGTCTGAGGGTCAGTATAGGCCATGTTATATACTTGTCAATACATTATTACTTCCTTTTCCCGCTGATGTGCCTGTGCGCATGTGGGCAACGCGGGAGCGTCGCGGAGCGATGCGGAAGCGTTGTCCACATGCGCACAGGCCACACCGTCGAAAATTTCGTGCGGTGTCCGATATGCCAATGACTGATGCGGACGTACGTTGTTGTAAAACGCCAGCCATTCGCCAAGGCTCCGGCGCGCCTCGGCCACCGAGCCATACGCCTTGATATACACCTCTTCGTATTTCAGGCTCCGCCACAGCCGCTCGATGAAAATGTTGTCCAGATACCGCCCCTTGCCGTCCATGCTGATCCGAACACCGCGGCCGGCCAACTCGTCCACGAACGCAGCGCTGGTGAATTGCACGCCCTGATCGGTGTTGAAAATTTCCGGCTGACCGTACAGCACAGTCGCTTCCCGCAGCGCCTCGACGCAAAAGTCCGTCTCCATGGTGATCGACAGCCGCCACGAAAGGACTCGCCGGCTGAACCAGTCCATCACCACCACCAGATAGAC
>PKUY01000282.1 GCA_003131705.1 Acidobacteriota bacterium
CACCCCGAAACTGCATCGGGGTCAGCTACATTAACCCACGACATAAGCTACACAAAATCAGCGCGGCTTTTAGCCGCTGAAGTGCCGATTTTGAGGATCTCGCACAGACTTGAGTCGCCTCTAATCCGTGGCGTGGGCGGACTCGCGCTGAAAATCCGCGAAGGCTTTTCCGGACTCGGCTAGCTTTTTCAGCAGCGGAGCAGGTTCCCACAGCATCCCGTGTTGCTTATGAAACTCGCTCACGCGTTCGTACACTTTTTTCAGCCCAACGGAATCCGCATACCACATTGGACCGCCGCGATACGCTGGAAAGCCATAGCCATTCACGTAAATCGTGTCGATATCGCCGGCCCGCAGAGCGTAACCCTCTTCCAGAATCCGAGCTCCTTCGTTCACCAGCGTATAAATCCCGCGATCGACGATCTCTTCGGCTGAAATCTGCCGCTGCGGCACGTTCGCATCGGCGGTCCACTTGCACACCAGCGCCGCAATTTCCGGATCGGGAGTCGCGCGCCGGTCCGCGTCATACTTGTACCAGCCCGAGCCCGACTTCTGCCCCAGCCGCCCCATTTCCACCATGCGATCTTCGACGAACGGCTGCCGCGCGCCGGGTTTTTCCGTGTGACGAAACTCCTTGCGTATGCGATACGCAATGTCGAGCCCGCCCAGATCCCCCACGGCCAGCGGCCCCATTGCCATTCCGAAATCCACGAACGCTTTGTCCACCGCTTCCGGCGCAGCGCCTTCCTCCACCAGAAATTGCGCCTCGCGAATATAAGGCAGGAACATGCGGTTGCCGACAAACCCGCGGCAGTTCCCCACCAGCACGCCCACTTTGCCAAGCTTTTTCGATAGCTGCATGCATGTCGCGATCACATCCTTGCCGCTCGCCTTGCCGCGCACGATTTCGAGCAGCCGCATCACGTTCGCGGGACTGAAGAAATGCATGCCAATCACGGCTTCCGGCCGCGAAGTAGTCGCGGCAATCTCGTCGATATTCAAAGTCGACGTATTGCTTGAAAGAATCGCTCCGCGTTTGCACGCACGGTCCAGCTCCGCGAAGATTTCCTTCTTGAGCGCCATGCCTTCGAACGCGGCCTCGATCACCATGTCCGCGCCCGCGAAATCGTCGTAGCTAAGCGTGGTCTTGATCATCTTCATCCGCTGATCGACGTACTCCTGCGTGAACCGGCCGCGCTTCACGGAAGTGGCATAATTTTTCTGAATCGTCGCGAGGCCCCGATCGAGCGCTCCTTGATCCGTGTCCTTGATCACCACGGGAATTCCCGCGTTCGCGCAGACCATGGCGATGCCGCCGCCCATGGTGCCCGCACCGACGATGGCGACGGAGTTCACAGGAATTATTTGCGGTTCCTTGGGGATGTCCGGAATCTTGGAAACTTCACGCTCGGCAAAAAACACGTGAATCAGCGCCTTCGACTGATCCGAGTAGAGGCACTGGTAGAACAGTCTCTTTTCCTCCTCGCAGCCCTTCTCGAACGGAAGTTTTGTGGCGGCTTCAATCGCGTCGATGGCCACGAGCGGCGCGGGCAGGCCCCGCTGCTTTTTGCGAACGGTCTCTCTCGCGGCAGCAAAGATCAGCGCATTTTGCTCGGGCGTACCCAGCTTTTCATTGCGCTCGCGAGTTTTTGGCGCCGGCTTCCCGGCAACCTCGCGCGCGAATGCAATCGCTCCCGCCAGCAGATCGCCTTCAATCACGCGGTCGACAATGCCGCACTCCAGCGCCTCCGCCGCTTTGATCGGTTTCCCCACGGTACACATCTCGATCGCTTTCGCGATTCCGGCAAGCCGAGGCAGGCGTTGCGTTCCGCCCGCGCCGGGAATAATTCCCAAGTTCACTTCAGGCTGGCCGACCTTCGCGTCGGGAGACGCCACGCGGTAATGGCATGCCTGCGCCACTTCAAGCCCGCCTCCCAGCGCGTTCCCATGAATCGCGACCACGATGGGCTTGCGGCTGTTTTCGATCGTCAGCAGATATTGCGCTATTCCAATGTCGCCGCGCCGGCCGCCTGACGTCAATTTCACGAACTCTTTGATGTCCGCACCGGCGATAAACGTCCGCCCGCCGCCAATCAGTACCGCGGCCTTCACGCTCGGATCTTTTTCAATCCGCTCGACGGCTTCGGCGATTCCCTCCGGTACGCCCGGGCTCAGCGCGTTCACCGGCGGATTATTGATGGTGATCACCGCGACATCATTATCCTTGCTGTATTGAACGAGGTCAGTCATGTGGTCTGGTTTCTCCGGGGCGGATAATATTGCGTCTGCAGATTGGCTGCAATGGCTTTTGCGGGGTTCGCGCGCTTCCTGCGTCAGGGCAACGGGGAGAAATTCGGAATCGCGCTACCCCGAAAATGTTGCGATTAGAACGAGGCGCCATCGTTTGTTTACAGCAGGTTACGCGGGATTCTAATTCCTGGATGTTGCGATTAGAAATCCGGACGAGCCGGGTGGCGTGCGGCTCTTTCGAGCCACCGCTTCGGCCTGCCCTGCGCCCAGTTTTCGACAATAAAATCATGCTTCGATCTTAGTACGAGGAAAAGCAATTGCAAGAGTGAGGTTGGTGTAAAGAATTCAGAACCGCAGGCAGTGAAAGACTTCTAGAGAATCTGCACCGCTGGAGCTGAGCTCGACGAACTTACCTCTGCAACCCGCGCGGCAACATTGCGAGCCATCGCGTAAATACTTTTTGCGCCCGGCGCATCCTGGCCCAGCGACGCGGCCGGCTTCCCCGTATCTCCGCCGATGCGAATCTGCGGATCGATTTCGATCTCGCCCAGAAACGGCAGGCCAAACGTCTGCGCCATCCGCTCGCCTTCGCCGTGTCCGAACACATCGATCCGCTGGCTGCAGTGGGGGCAGGAGAAATAACTCATATTCTCGACGATGCCAAGAATTTCCACGTTCACCTGGCGGAACATTTCAATCGCCTTGCGCACGTCGGCCAGCGCGACCACCGAAGGCGTCGTCACGACTACTGCTCCGCTCACCGAAACACTTTGAATCAAGCTTAGTTGCACATCGCCCGTGCCGGGCGGCAAATCCACGATCAGGTAGTCGAGCTGCCCCCATCGCACGCTTCGCAGGAATTGCTGCATCACGCTGTGCAGCATGGGACCGCGCCACACCAGCGGCTTGTCTCCGGGATTCAGCAGCCCCATCGAAATCACTTTGATGCCGTACGCCAGCACCGGCACAATCGTGCGCTCGTCCAGCATCTTCGGCTGCTCGTTCGTTCCCAGCATCACGGGAACATTTGGGCCGTACACGTCCGCATCCAGCAATCCGACGGATGCGCCCATATTTTTCAGGGCGATCGCCAGGTTCACCGCGACGGTCGTCTTCCCTACCCCGCCTTTGCCGCTTGCGACGGCGATTAGATTTTTCACGCCGGCGATCGGCGGCTTAGCCGCGACGGGCGGAGCGGGTGGGGCCGCTGCGGGAGCTGCGTCGAATTTCACTTCGACTGCGGTGATCCAGGAAAGTCTCGCGAGCGCGTTGTGAACATCGCGTTCGATTTTTTCGCGCAGCGGCGCCGCGGGCGCAGGAAGCGCCAGCAGCAATGAAACTGCGCCGTCGCGCACCTGCACACCTTTTACGATCTGCAGCGTGACGATGTCCTTCTGCTGCATCGGTTCCATCACGCTTCGTAGGGCTTCGATTACCGCCGTTTCGCTGGGTCCGGTCGCCATCGTTTCCTTTCGGGATAAGCTTCGATATCAGTGCAGCCGATTCAGGTCAGGTCTAGGGCTAATAAAGTAACACCAATCATAGACTCGTCGTGTGGATGCGGCAACCTACGCAACGAATGGGCGGCAAGCTTATTCGCCCGAAGGAAATTGCGGAGGCAGTCCTAGCAGCGTCCGGATCGCTGGCTTCCCTGCTACTCGTCTTCGTAGCCTTCGTATTGGCCAAGGCCGATTCCCTTCCAGAAAAAGTGGGGTGAGTTAGAGCCACTAATTTTACCTCTTCAAAGCGGCGAACACTGCGTACAACATCAACAGGATAGTCACGACGGGAAACCCGTATTCCCCCCCGCAAGAGCGCCTCACAGGCTGGCCGAAATAGCCACGCGTAAGCAGCCAGCATTTCCGGGCAGCAGGCCACCACCAGGACAAGACCAAATTTCGCGTAGCATGGTGCAATTGACATTGGAAGGAAGAGGCTTCAAGGAGCTTTACGACAAACATCGGGGACACTGGGAGAATGCAGCGGAAGGGGCCAGGTCGCTGATAGCAAGAACGATACATCCCTATAAACCAAGAATCAATGACGTTAGGGACGTGCTGCTCCCGCTTATGAAGGCGGACCCGATTCTTTTGCCCTTTCTAAACAACGCAGACCGACCGATGATAGAGCCTTATTGGACTTCCGACTTTACGGATTACGCGCTCGACAAAGTCTACAATCCCGCTATACAGCCACTTAGGAGACCCTAACATGGCAAAGAGTGCGACGCGAAAGATCGCCGAAAACTACGTCAAGAAGCAGGTTCGCGGTTGGGATAGGTCCGAAATATCGAAAAGAGCCATCCAAAAAGCTATCACTGAGGTTGCTACGGTACTTCAGAAAACGCGGGATGCATCGGTGAAAGCCAAGGCGAAGAAACGCTTATCGCGCGAGGTTGGCGTCTGACGTTTCGGTGTCGCGGTAACCGAAGAAGCGGCGCTGCTTGATCACGGCGGCAATCTCCGGGGGCACCATTGTCTCCCATGAGGAGTCTTCGGCTTTGATCCGCTTCAAGACGTCGCGCGAGAAAATATGCAGGACGCTCTCATCGAAATTATCGAGCTGCTTGATCCTGCCGCGCTCAACCAGGTGGCAGTACAAGCTGTGCAGGTCCCCAGGCATCCGTATGTTCTCGACGGTGCTGAGGTGTCCCGTGACTGGGTCCTTCAGGGGATAAACGTAAATCCGCAGGTCTTTCGTGAAGAGTCTGCCGAAGGCTTCGAGGATGCCGCCCTCGAGGCCCGCATAATACTGCTCCTTGAATAAATCCTCGAGACTCGCAGCGCCCATGGTCACGGCAATCGGTTGTGACGTGTAGCGCACAAGATACGCTGCCAGACGGTAGTATTCAAAGTAGTCTGAGATCAGCACGGTCTTCCCGGCAGCGGCCAGCACGTCGGCGCGGGCCAGAAAATCCGTCAGGTCGATCTTGCCCTCCACGAGAAGGTTCCGCATCGTGATTTCCATGAGCTCGACGACCTGATCGGTTCCGAGCTCGGCCACAAAGCGCTCGCCCGCGCTCTTGATCATGTCGATGTTGACCTTGGTGACAGGACGAAAGCTCCCTCGCTCGACCAGAATGGGCCGCTTGCGAAGCATTTCGGAGGGCTGCAGCACTTCGCCTGACGGTCCAAACATCGCGGCGCCGCTAAGACCCAGTTGCACCAGCTTCAAGCTCATCACCCGATTATCGACGTAGCGAAACTCGATTCCCGAGAACTCGATCATGTCCACTTCGATTCGATCCGTGGTGAGATTGTCGAGTAGCGATTCGAGTATCAGCTCCGGCTTGTGGTGCAGGAAAAAAGCGGCGTATAGGAGATTGACGCCAACAATGCCCAGCGTCTCCTGCTGCAGGTCGTTTTCGCGATCGAGCATGCGCACGTGGATGATGATCTGGCTGTCGTTGTCTCGCGGATGAGCCTGAAATTTCACGCCCATCCAGCCGTGGCACTCGTTCGTGCCCTGATAGTTGCGTGCCGCCACCGTGTTTGCCAAGGCGAAAAAAGCAGTGCTGTCTCGCCGCGTGGGCTGCAGCCGCTCGAGGTTGAGCGTGTGTTCGTGATCCAGCATTCCTTGCAAGCGCTCGCGCGACACGTACCGTTTGGAGCGCCCGTAAATCGCGTCGCTAACGGCCATGTCATAGGCAGAGATCGACTTCGAGATTGTTCCCGCGGCCGCGCCGACCTTGAAAAACCATCGCGCAACCTCTTGCCCCGCGCCAATTTCAGCGAAAGTGCCGTAAAACATGGGGTCGAGATTAATCTTGAGGGCTTTCTGGTTCGTACTGAGTTTTGGGAGATCGTCGTCTGGCATCATGGCCCCAATCGAAACCCGTAGGAATGTTAAGCCTGGACTGCCCGGCAGCTACGTCTCAAATTGCCTGTTTCAAACCGCTGGACCGAAGAAATTATACCTCAGTCGCGCTTCGCCCGCTCTTGCCGCTCGGCAAGATGTTTTCTTGGGAACGGCGAAGCAGTTACGCGAGCTATCGTATACCCAGAGGATAATCGGGAGATCGGACGACCCAGAAGAACACCATAAGAAAACTCTAAGAATATTGAGGTTGCACCGGGTCAGCCGTCGAGTTTGCGACCGGCATTCGAGGCATAATCGGCTTGCCGTCCTGACGAATTCGAAAGGGGTTTTCTCGGGCTGGATAAAGCGGTAAAGTGGCCGGTATAATCCGGGCCACTTGGGGACAAGGGAGAGCTTATGAGCGTCGAATCAATACCCGTCAAACATGGAACGATCGTTGCAGGCCGGGAGATGCCGGAATTCTCGCGAATCGGCGTCGAACCGATTACCGGTGCCTGCGGGGCGGAAATCTCCGGCGTCGATCTTTCCAAGCCTCTCAGTGATGAGGTCCTCCGAGAGGTCATGACGGCATTCGAGCATTTTCTTGTCATCATGTTCCGCGATCAGGACATCACCGTGGAGCAGCACAAGGCTTTCTCGCGCATCTTCGGCGAGCTGACTGAATTGCCGCAGGCGCCGACCTATGCCGGGCACGCGGACATGCAGGAAGTGCGACGCGAAGCGCACGAACCGGTCAGCGTGGTCCCGTTCACCAAATTTCACACCGACAGCCCGTTCCTGCCGCGCCCGCCCCTCTGCATGGTGATGCGCGCGCTCGAAGCTCCCAAGTATGGCGGCGACACTGCTTTCGCGAATATGTATCTGGCCTACGAAGAATTGTCGGAAGGGCTAAAGGAGACACTGTCCCGTTTGAAAGTGGTTTACTCCGGGAAAGATATTTGGTGTCAGAATGCAAAGTTGGATAAGGACAAACAACTTCGTCTTCGCGAGGGTCACAGCTTCACGGAAGATCAGCTCGAAAGCGTTCATCCCGCCGTACGCACGCATCCGCGCACTGGCCGCAAAGCCGTTTATGTGACGGGAGCGTATTTCAAGGGATTCGAAGGCTGGAGCATGGACGACAGCCGCTCACTTCTCGACTATCTCGCGCACATGCCTCACAAGCTTCAATATCAATGCCGCATCCGCTGGAAAAAAGACACTGTGATCGTGTGGGACAACCGCTTCCTGCAGCACTGCGGCATCCACGATTATCAGGACGAGCGGCGGCACCTGATCCGCACCACGATCATTGGGGAACGGCCGATATAAGACGGCCGGGGTTTCGCGCCGGGTAAAGCAGGGAATAGGAAAAACGAGGCGCTCGCCACGAATCAAGACTTACTAATTACTTCTTGCCGTACGCTTCCTTGTACCAATTCCACGTGCGCTGCAAGCCTTCCTCAAAGTCGACGCGCGGCTCGTATCCAAGCACTTTTCGCGCCAACGAAATGTCAGCCTGCGAATCGCGAATATCGCCCGTGCGTGGCGGGTCGTACTTCGCGTGGATTTTTTGTCCGGCAATTTTCTCGAGACGTTTGAGTACTTCGTTTAGCGTGATTCGCACACCAGTCCCGCCGTTGAAAACTTTCCCGGATGCGCCGCTCGCTTCGCAAGCCCTCAGCGTTTCGTCCACAACATTTTCGATATAGGTAAAATCGCGTGATTGCTCGCCATCGCCATAAATTACCGGCGGCTCACTTTCGAGCACCGCGAGCATAAAACGCGAAAGCACGCCCGAATACTGCGATGTGGGATCCTGGCGCGGGCCAAAAACGTTAAAATAGCGCACCGACACGTTTTCCAGGCCATACACGCGGCCAAAAACCTGCGCGTAGAGCTCGCCCACGTACTTCGTGATCCCGTAGGGCGAGATCGGCTCCGGCGCCATCGTTTCGACCTTCAGCAGAGTTGGAGTTTCTCCGTAGGCCGATGACGACGCCGCATACACGAATCGCCGCACCTTCGCATCACGCGCAGCGACCAGGACGTTCAGTGTCCCATCGATATTGATGCGGTTCGTCTCCAGCGGATCCTTCACGGATTTCGGGACCGAGGTTCGCGCCGCGAGATGAATCACGTAGTCCGCTTTATGACAGGCAGACTGCGCGGCGGCCAAATCCGTGATGCTGCCTGCGTGAAAATCGATCTTGCTGCGCACGCCGGCAANNCGCGCCGTACCAATTCATCAACAATGTTGGAGCCGATGAAACCGGCACCACCTGTCACCAGGTAGCGCATTTGGAAATTCCTCCCGTAGTATACCTCGGAACGCAGCAGTGGATGAAGGCTATAATGATCGTGTCGCGCTTTTCGGGCATACTTATCCTTCGACCAGGATTCACTATAACGGGCCGCTTGTGGCCGGGCAAGAATCGACGCATCAATTGTGTTTCGGGTGCAACTTGCCGAGCCTCGAAGTTGTAAGTGGAGAGTGATGAACGCACGGCCTCATCGGATGAAGAATCTATTTGCGTCCTCAGCCCTGATTTTTTTGCTCGCGACGCTTGGCGCTCTGTTCCCCGCAGGGGGCTTGAGGCTAGCGGCCGATGGCGGGCGGTCGAACCAGCACCAGACGACGAAGCAAAAGACGGTCCCCGCTGCACCCGCGAAAGAACAGCCCATGCCGTTTCGCGCGGGAGAAACGCTCAACTATCGCGTGACATGGTCCGCATTTTCCAATGCAGGTTCGCTCCAATTGAGCGTACCCGAACGCCGCGACCTTTTCGGCTGGCCGACGTGGCATTTCCGCTCGGTCGCGCATACGCTCGGCCCCGTGCGATCGATCTTCGAGCTGGACGATCAGTTCGATTCCTACACTGATGCGGTGACTCCGGAAAGCCGGCAGTTTGAATCTCATCTGAACGAGATGGGAAAAGCGCAGGACCAAGTCTTGCATTTTGCGGTGAATGGGCAGGTGTCCCGCGCGCCGGCCCCGCGAGTGGTTGTGCTGCCCGGGACGCGCGATCCGCTCGGTGCACTTTACGCACTGCGGGGAATGGACTGGCAGCGCACACCGGAATTCCGCGCGCCCGTGTACGACGGCCACGATTTATTCGAAATGCGTGCCCAGCGCGACACCCCGAGTGAAAACGTGAAAATTTCCTCCGGAACTTTTTCGGCGGAGCGCATTTCCATCCGCGTATTCCAATACGACAAGGAAATCTCGGCAATTCATTTCGTGATGTGGATTGCAAACGACACTGCGCACACGCCCGTTGTCCTTCAGGCGGATTTGCCGTTTGGAAACATTCGCGCCGAACTTATTTCGGCACCTCAATAGCCTTGAAGTCTTGGGGGCTTGGCGAGTGCGAGCCGGTCAATTTTCCGGCACGACCCAATCATCGGGCGGGAAATCGATCTGCCAGAATGACGGGCACGGCGAAATGAATTCGATGCCCATCTGCACCTTTCCAACCGGCGTATTTCCCACATAGACCACGCGGCACTCCTGTGATTTTAGCGTGGACTTATTGGACATAATGATCTTCTGGTCGGGAGCCACTTTGACCGCAAGCGAAATCAGCGCACCGTGCGCGTTCACGACGAGCGTCCGCGCATCTTCCGAAAAGTCTTCGTTTTCCTTGGTTTTGCCGGTAACGTTAANNTCAGGAGCACGCGCATGCTCCGGCGTCGCCCGGGATCGAGGGTCAATGCCTGTTTGTCCTGGTGCGAGGTGAAAGGCGCTGCCATACAGGAGCAACGTAAAACCTTGGTACGCCGCCCGCAATAGAGCTATGGTCCTATCCGCCCGCCTAGTAACTAAACGGCATTTGCGGCTTGGAGTTGTAACTCGTCAGCAGGCAACGATTTTTTCGCGGCCCTGTTTCACGTGCCGCGTTGCGTTGCGGGTGTCCACGACGAGTTTCGCGTCGCGCACAATGGCATCGTAATCATAGCTCGAGTGATCGGTGGCGATTAGAACGCAGTCATAGCGACCGAGGCGGGCCGGCGTCAGCTCAACCGAGCACATGTTGGAAAAATCGTAGTGCCGCATCTTGTGCAACGCTGGAAAGTAGGGATCGTTGTAGTCGATAATCGCGCCGCGCTCGGTAAGCAGCTCGAGCAGCTTGAGCGCAGGTGATTCGCGCAGATCGTCGACATCCTTCTTATAGGCAACGCCCAGCAGCAAAATCGTGGAGCCTTTGATGCTCTTCTCGCGGTCGTTCAGCGCAGCCGCCAGCGCATTGACCACGTGATAGGGCATCTCCGTGTTGATTTCGCCAGCCAGTTCGATAAATCGCGTGGCGAAGTCATATTCGCGCGCCTTCCAGGACAAATAGTACGGGTCGACGGGTATGCAGTGCCCGCCCAGACCCGGTCCCGGATAGAAGGGCATGAATCCGAACGGCTTCGTCGCCGCGCTGTCGATGACTTCCCAGATGTCGAGCCCCATTCGCAGGCTGAGCTGCTTTAGTTCGTTGACGAGCGCGATATTCACGCAGCGAAAAATGTTTTCGAGCAGCTT
>PKUY01000102.1 GCA_003131705.1 Acidobacteriota bacterium
GCTCATGCCGCGAGCTTACGGCAGACTTCTTTTTTTGCAAGAGCGAATTCAGAGGGTTTTTTCACAGCTTCAATACAGAAGTCCGCTGAGGAGATAACCTGCCCAAGGAGAGGGATTCAGAATCACGACCGCCTGTTCGGTAGGTAGTTTCCTAGATGCGATGTGGTTCGTTCGTCTTCTCGTTTCCTGTGTCTAGTGTCATGGTGGTGCCCTGTGTTCGTCCAGTCCCCTCCTACTTCCACAACCTTGTCGGTTCTTCAGGGTTCGGCTTGCTCAGAAACGCTGATTCTGCACGCGCCCACTTTCCCACCGGCACGCCAGCGACGAAGAATACCATCGTGACGGTGAAACCGATTGTGTCCCACAGACCGGATAACTTCGCCAACGCCCGAATTCCGCCTAGCAAAAACGTGCACGCGAACAGGGTCCAACAGGACTTGAACCGTCGGCGATTGGCTGCGACAAGATCGGCGTCGACCCCCTCTTCGAGTTCTCGTTGCCTCTCTCGCGAGCGACTTAGCCAATCCCACCACATCGAAAGTATCTCCGCACAGCGCTAGCCGCTTTCAGCGCATTCATTGTCAAAAAGCGTCGAAGACTTGCCTAGGAGCCGATGCCGATTGTCTACAGCGATTGGGCAATTATCGAAACGCCGCTCCTGCGCATCGGGAAACGCGTGGCCTCCGCTATCGGCTTTGGATAAAAGCGTCAGCAGGAAGTTTGAAGCGTGTGCTTAGCTTCCGTACCTGCTGCAGTGTGAGCTTCCGCTGTTTCGTCAGAAACATGGAGACGCCGCTTTCGGATCCAAATTCCGGGATCAAATCACGCTGCGTGAGGTCCTGTTGTTCCAGCAGCAAACGCACGACGGAAACTGCGTCCGCGGGAGGAATCGGGTAATGCGTTTCCTCGTAGCGTTCGATCAGCAAGGTTAGGAGCTCAATCGCCTCTCGTTCCGAGCGAGATGGATTATCGAGAGCCGTCAATTGGAACAGGGCGTCGGTGTACGCTTCCAGCTCCTCGTCATTGTGTATGACGTGAGGAGCGCCCTTTGCGATCATCTTGGCCGGATTTGCTAGGAGGGTTGTGCTCATTTTGTACCAAATTTCCTATCCCAGTTCGTGGGATTGTCGTACTCCTTGTGTGTCAAGAAAGAGCGAATGTAAACATGCCCTTGGGTTCGCTTCTGGTTTGTTGTTCTCGCGTAGTGAATGATTGGTGACGAGCCTGTAACGGTTCTGCCGAATGTTGAAAATCACGTATCCCTTCACATTGTCGGCATCCTTGAACGCGCTGTGAATTTGCAGGTGATGTTGGTGGACGTGGCCGGGATCGAACCGGCGACCCCCTGCTTGCAAAGCANNTGTGTCAGAACTGTGTCAAAACCCCTGTCGTCAGACCTGTTCTGGAAGAACTTAAAGCAGAGGAAGGTCTCTCTGAATGATCGGCAAACAAAAGTCCTGAACAAACTATTCAGTGGCTTCGAAGGAAAGTTGACGAGAGACAAGTGGATGAAATTAACAAAAGCTTCTTCTCGAACTGCCCTTCGAGATATCGAAGAGCTAATCGACATTGGGGTCATTGAGCAGGAAGATGCCGGAGGCAGAAGCACTTCCTATCGGCTAAAGAGGATTGTCGAAGGGGAGGCTGAAAAACAATTGGAGGCTGGGGGTGAGTAAGCAAATGGGGGTCGGTGGATTTTAAGCATTCTGCGAATCGTTGGGGACTCCACTGCGGCTATTGCCCTCCTCTCTATCGTGCGTGATTTCCGCTTTTGACGCCATCTGTTCGCTAATCTCGTCAAAATGCCACGGGCGAAAGTCATGTGTGTCCACACCCACATCCATCGATAGGGAAGTGCCTTGGCTCGGCAGGCGTCCGTGGGAATGGCCGTAGAGATGCCAAGCTCCGCGCGAAGACTGATTCCAGACCCTCATCGCATAGTGACACAGGACAATTCGTTGTCCATTGAGCGAGGCTTCAGCAAGAGCGTCTAGCCAGGAGAACTCCTGCGTGAGTTTCCGAGTGTCTTTGTCGTGATTTCCTGGAATGGCGTAAATCTTCTTACACCGAATTTTCTTTGGGAGTTCCGCAGCTGGTACTTTTGGACCAATACAGAAATCTCCGAGGAAGTACAGAATGTCGTTCGTTTTTGCACGCGCATTCAGGCGTTCGAGAATCTCCTGATTCATTTCCTCGACAGTTTGGAATGGGCGATTGCAGTAACGAATGATGTTTTTGTGCCCGAGATGAAAGTCAGCAGTGAACCATGTGTCTGGCATTGAATGTCTCCCGACGACGGTCTGGCCAACAATTCTGAAATGAAGGCGAAGTCCGACCCATCCTACCTATGCCCGTAGTAGCTTTCGACATTGACCGGCTCTCGCTGTTAGTTCGTTCTCCAATCGCTGAAGGATCGGGTGCTTGAGGCCTTCCTGTGTCATCTGCCCAGCGATCTGCTTAACGCGTTCGGGAATTGCGTCCGCCATGGCCGCTACTCTGCCGAGAACAGCATCCTGGTCGAGATGCACTTCTTGCACCAGCTTCTTCCATCGGCGGAGCCCGATACTCCGTAGCAGATACTCACCACCAAGCTTCATGGCCAGCCGGATTCGGTAAGGATTGAAATCTGGATATGGCAATACGCTCGCCAAATCGTAGATGGGCGCGAGACGAACCTGCCCACCTGAGCCGAGGAGAATGGCGTAGTTCTTTGCGTGGGCATCGGTTCCGGCAATTAGCCAGTTGAATGCGACGGTGTCCAGAAATCTCCAAATGTCTTCGTCGGAATTTGTCGAAAAGGTTTTCAAGAGTTCGACAATCTGGCGAACACCGGGACCGCCTTCGTTCTCATATTTGCGTGTCGGAGGGAGAGCCAGCGCCTGACACATATCCTCCTGGTGAACGCGCTGGAAGCGTGAGCCCACCTGAACGCGGTCATAACGTTCGATGACAATGGCGATCTCGTCTTCGAACCCCGTGATGTTGGAGTTCGGAACGGTTAAGCCGAGCGCCCGGCCAAGCTCCAAACAGAAATGCTCGTTTTCGGCGTGGCCGTCGAACTCACCCGTAGGCGGCTTGAGAATGTGGGTGGTGGGAACTCGTCCAGAGGGCAGACCCCACCGCCCGTTGAGAAGGAGCAGCGCCGTCTTCGGCTGAGCGCCAGCGAGACTGAACTGTCCCGTATCGCGTGGCAGACGCCAAGCTGCATGATCTGTGCGCAGAGCCCGTAATCTCTGTGCGATAGTCTCTTCGGTGAGCCATTCAACATCGGCTGGTGATCGTCGCTGAATTGCCTCCAGCCGGTCGGGCCGCACAAATTGCACCGCTCCGGCGCAATCTTCGCCTACGTTGGCAATCAGGCCGAACGCGTTGCGGGCCGAAACGTGAAAGCGGCGTCCCCAC
>PKUY01000065.1 GCA_003131705.1 Acidobacteriota bacterium
AGCCTCTTGCATCGCCTTGGCGGCTCGTGTGGCACTACAATCGCGTCATGCGGGGTTCAGACCATGAGTCTTTGGATCCCTCCCGGAGACGCATCGATCCCCAGCGCGTCGTAAATCCGGCGCAAGGCCGGCTCCGCGACAGTCGCCTTGCGGACATGCATCGCGTGTCCGTCCCGCTGCTGGAACGTCGCCGTGATTCTCCGCTGCACCGAGAGGATTTCCCGCAACCGGGTCCAGGACATCGTTTCATCCGCGGCCTCCAGCTTACGCCGAATTGCCTGGACCAGTTGATAGGCCAGAACCGTAATGAACAGATGTCCCTCGGTACGTTCCTCTTTATGATGGTACACCGGACGCAGACCGAGTTCCGATTTGAGGCCGCGGAACACGGCCTCGAGATCGGTCAACATGGTATAGGTGTGCCATAGCTTCGCCGCGTCCCAGGTGGTTTCGTTGCTGCGCAGGCAGTAGACGCCGGGATGGGTGAGCATCGAGCCCTCGACCGGGGTCTTGGTCCAGGTGATGGAAGCGGCCTTCGTTCCGGTCTCATCGGGGGTCACGGCGATCTCGTAATGCTGGCCGATGCCCCGGCTGTTTTCTTTCAGCCGGCCGATCCGTTGCTGGATATCCGCCAGTTTCTTCTGCGCGCGCGGCTTGCCCAGACCGGCGGCCAGTTTGGCGAGGCCGGTCTCGAAGCGGGTCACGAAGCGTCCGGCGATCGCGGTCTCCTTGGTGTCGCGTCCGGTGGAATGACAATACAGCCGGACTTCCGTGCCGTCGCCGTTCAGCACGCGTTGCAGCTGGATCGTTTCGTTCGACGCGGTCAACGTATCGACGGCGTGGTCCGGATCGAACTGACGGCCGCGTTCGCGGCTGACCACGAGGTAGCGGAACTCCTGCTTTTTGAGCCAGGCGATGTTGGCGGCCGTGGCGATCCCGGCATCCATGATGACCAACGCACCGGCCGGGGTGGCAAGACCTTTGAGCATGCCCTGGAGAGTACCAGCCTCGGCCGCGTTCCCCGCGAACATCCGCGACCGTCGCACAAATCCGCTGCCGTCGAGCACGAGACCGAGGGTGACCAGCGGGCAATCCGATCGCTTTTCTTTCGAGCGGCCTCGGGCGGCCTTGGGGTTCCCGGCGGCGGTGCCCTCGAAATAAGTATTGGTCAGGTCATAAAGCGTGACCGTGACCGGCAGGCCGAACAGACCCTGGATGTTGGTGAACAGCGCCGCCTCGATCTTGTCGCGATGGCGCACGAGCAAATCGGAGGTCCGGTAGAGCCGGATCGGCGGCATCGCTTCGAAGTCGACATCCAGAAGTTCGCCGAGGGCGCTGCGNNTCGCGCTGAACGCCATTCAGGCCGAGGTCCGTGAGAATCCGGTCGATTCCCAGCCAGCCCATGGCGGCGAGACCGGCGGCTTCGACGCCAACGGCGCGCGGACGGGTGAGTTGCAGGGACATGACGTCAACCTCGGCGTAGACCGGGCCTGGCGTGGCGGAAGCGGCTGAAGGCGCGGGCTGAGCGGGCTCCGGCGCGGCCGGCGGCGGAGCGGCGGCTGGTTCGCCGGGACCCGGCCCGGCCGCGATAAGGCGCGCGGCGAAGCGTTGCGCGAGGACTTCGACGGCTTCAGGTTCAGGAAGCATGCCGGGTTGCCCGGCGAGCAATGCGTCGATACGGGCGCACAGGCGCGGCCAGTCGGGCTGGGGCAGGTCGAAATGGCGGCCGAGGTTGAGAAGGGTGATCTGGCGGACCTGACTGCCGGTGCGCTCGGAGGCGACGAGACGGAACGTGAAATATGATTCGGTATCAGACTTATTCCGGGTTGTCGTTTTGCGGATGAACATGGCCTGGAACGTGGGCGTGGCGGCGCGGGGCGTCAAGGCTTCGTAACACGATTATGGCACTACATTGAAAAACCGGGGGTGCCTCGACTATATATCAGGGCTTTTCCGTATTCGTTGCAAAATATGATCGAAAAAGTGCTAAAGATGGGCTAATAGCCGGTCCGCCAAAGAGCATGAGTTTCTCCTGCAGCGGATCCAGGAGGATGAGTTCGATCTCTTGGTGATGGGCGGATACTCGCGCCCCGTGTGGCGGGAGTTCCTTTTCGGCGGCATCACCCAGTCGATTCTCTTGACGTCTAAAGTGCCGGTCCTTGTTTCACATTAGGCCAGCGCGCTGTCGATCCTTGGCTGATGGCATTGCGTCGAAACCAGAGATTGTCCATCGTGGTATCAGCGCACCAAAGCCTTCGTCGTTCCGCCTCGATGATGATCTCTACCCAGATGCTTGCCTGGGCTCCTGCTCCTGGCGGCGTTCACATGTGCACCATTAATGTCAGCCAGGCGGCTCACGTCTTAACGATCGTCTCCCCTGGGGAGATCCATGCGAGCCGTGTACGCGTACTCGGTGGCTCATGCTTGCAACTCAGGTAGTTTCCAGATTGATTTGTATCAGACCAGCGCCATCAGCACTCCTGATTGCCCCAGGAGCGACGCCGTCGCCCTGTTCGTGAGGGGCTGGATCGTTTCGACCACGGCGAATTCGCTCCAGTCCGGCCAGGCGCTGCTCCAGGCGCGCGAGGTCGTCCGGTGGCAGCCGACTCCGGCAGCCCTCCACGACACGAACTCCTCGGTCGACCATGAGCCCGTGTAGCGCGTCGTCTTCGACGCTGACGGAGACATCGTGCAGCAACCGCAGCAGCCGCAAACTGACTGCCGCGTCAGTTGTGGCATAAGCACGGATTTGCTCGATGGCGGTATCCAGCAATCCGTCAAGGTTGATCCACGGCAGCACGACGCGCAGAACATGCGGTGGATTGAACATCCGCGATTCGGGAGGAATTCGGCCAACCCAGCAGATAAGTATTCGGGTGAGCTGATCGATGCAGCTGATCGCGGTGCTGGGGTCGTTGATCGTCGGCGAAATCGCACGCAGCGCGACGTCGACGATTTGAATGACGCCGAATTCAACGTCCTGCTGCATCGTGCGCATCGGCCCGATATCGAATGCCCCGGTCAGTTCGACGGCACGGTCACGATCCAACCGGCTGCGCCGGGATACCATCAACAGCGGGACCCCGGCCGGCACGAAATGGCCGACGGAGCGAGTGACGCGCACGCGCAGGTGATTCATTCGGGCAAAGTGCATGAGGCGGCCCGTGTCGATTAAGCGGATGTAGCCGAACACTTCATTCAGGATCGGAAATTCGGGCTCGTCCGGCATATGGTCCGTCCAAGTGGGGCGGTAGTGGGTGCTGCGTGGATGCGGCATCAACTCATAAATCACCTGTTCGGTCTCGCGCGCGATGCGGTCCACGATGTGATTGACGCTGATGGCCTGTGTAATGTGATGAATGAAGAAGAGCAGCAGTCCGACGCACACAATCGCCAGCGCAATGGCGCCGATGACAGTCACAACCGGCGCGAACGGATGAGGCAGTGTGTGGGCTGCTGGCAGCGCGGCCATGCAATAGAGGAATGTGCCGAGGAAAATGCCGAGCGTCCACTGGGTGACGCGATCACGGGCGAAACTGACGATAATGCGCGGCGAAAATTGCATGGAGGCGAGCGTCAGCGTCATCAGCAGGATGGCGAAGACGATCGAAACCACGGTCATGGTGGACGTAGCGATATCGCTGAGGATTACCTGTGCCACCCCAGGATCGGCGTGTGAAGGGAAGAGCACGCGGGGCACCCAGTCGCCGATGGAGGGCTTGGACTCCTCGATCCAGGAGAGCACCGCACCGCCGCAGCCCAGTGCGAGCGCAATCGTGACGGGACGAATCAGGAATCCGCCGCGCAGGTTGTATACGATATGGCGAAACAGAAATCGCAGGCGCTCGATCACAGTTCTATGTTTCTCGATGAAATCTCAAACCGAAATGTTCGAGCTTGCATACAGTTCTGCTGCGGCTTGAAGTGCTTCTCTCGGCGCGAGAATGTGTATCGCCGAGCAGCCTAGCACAGAGGGTCAACGCTTAATACAATATCCGATTTCTGGTGTCATCTGAGAAGAGAGTGACGAGCTTGCTATAGCGAGGAATTCATGTGCTGGTAGAAAATTCAAGCTCCTCACCACGAAACCGAACCAACTCCGAGTTGTTGGCGCAATGCCGCAATTGCAAGCACAGCAGCATGACGAAGATGAATAGCGCCAAGAGGCGATCGCGCTTGGGGGAAAGCGCCAATCAGAATCTCTTTTCACCGTACTGCTCCATCTTTCGTCTGCTGCCGTCGCTTGCTGGGCGTATTCCGCCAACGTCAAGCCGCGCCCAATATTTCTCGAGCTTAGGCTGGCAATGGCGTTCTGACCGGAGAATACGGGGGTACACATCAAGAATACATAAACGAGAAGTAAAACCGCCGTAAAGGCATCGTGCCGCACAACCCCCACGGCCTACGCATTGCTACTGTTCCTCCCTTGGTTCGCCTGAAGGTGTCGCGGCTTTTTCCTAGCGCTGCGTCACGGATGAAAATCTTGCGTACCCGAGTGCGGATCAAGAGCCACTCGGGTTTATGAATTTCCTAGGACTTGTTTATGCGGCCTTTATGTCCAGGGTCTTACAGTCGACCGATGATTCTATCCATGAGCGAACTCCACGTTGGCGAGCGACTGGATCACTTCTTCTCTTCCGAGACCTCAGGGGTTCGTCGAAAGTTGCAACCCCAGCCCGGCGGTCAACTGGTGGGGCGTGGCAGGTTATGCGAAATACACGCTCAGCCCCAAGACCAACTTCGCGGTGCGCTATGAGTATTACGATGATCCGTGGGGCTACACCGGCATAACGCTCGGAGATCCCGGTTGGTCTCAGGAAATCGCCGGAACGTACTCCTACAACCTGACGAGTGCATTGTTGATTCGCGGGGAATACCGGTATGACTTCGCGAGCCAGCCGATATTCGCTCAAAGCTTCTCGAACTTCAAAGAGGTGAAAGAGCAGAATACGGCAACCGTTAGCTTCGTCTACACGTTCAGCAGCGCGAACGCCAAGTAGATCTCACAACCGCGGCTCCGTCTCCATCATCACGGAGCCGCGCGTTCTGCACCGAATCGACCGCCCGGCGCCCCAACCCCGCCGGGCGGTCGTTTTCGTTTGTAGAGGCCAGTAAGTCCGCGCCCGCAGAGACCGGCGAGGCCGAAGCAAGGTCGAGATAGTCGATCGCGATTGGACAGCTTCCGGATGATTTCGATGGCGATGGGAAGGGGCCGGCGCGAATCTTCCCCGACCGCGCGCGGGTTAAGGGGCCCGGCTATCTAGAAACCGTGAGGATCACGTTGCCCGCAGCGTCCTGCACGATCGCTAATCTGGCCTTCGCCTTCTGAGCTTTGCTGTTCTCATCGGCGGCTTGCGCGAGAGTCCTTGCCTGCGCCGCAAGAGCGGCCCTCCCTTCGGCCACGGCCTGGTCAAACGAGCGGAAGTTGGAGGGAATGAAAAGGACGAAGACTGTCTTGTATTATGCAGCGCTCGCGATGATACCCATCGTGATCTTCGTCCTGCTTCTAATTACTGCGAAAGGCCATTGAGCATCGGGGGACGAATTTCAGCCCAATGGGAGTATGCTTTCCTCGCGATAGCTGGAGATCCCGGAGCATTTTGAAGATGGCCTCACTGGTCAGTTCGGCTGGGTCGAACCCTCATTTCATTGCCAGAAGTTTTCTGCGGAAATCGACTCATTTGACGGGCCGCATCCTCATCGCCCTTGGGCTTATTGCCGCAGTTACCTTTATTTGCTTCCGCGTCGTACCTGTCAACGCAACAACGGCCGGATTTTTCTATCTCGTTGCGATTCTCACGATCGCGACGGTAGGCGGCCTCGTCGAATCGACCATTGCGTCGGTCGTGGCGATGTTGTGTTTTAACTATTTCTTCCTCCCACCGATAGGCACATTCACGGTTGCCGATCCGCAAAACTGGGTAGCGCTTTTCACATTTCTGGCCACGTCGCTGACCGCCAGCCAACTTTCGGTGCGTGCAAAGCGCCGTACAAAGGAAGTGCTAGAGAGGCAGAGCGAAATGGAGAGGCTCTATTCCCTGAGCCGGGCTTTGCTGCTTGCCGACACGACACGATCCATGGCAACGCAGATCGTTCAGCAGATAGCGCAAGTGTTTGAACTTCCCGCGGTGGCTCTCTTTGACCGTAACAGTGCCGAGATATATCGGACCGGAGCCGATGATATGCCCGACATCGAGGCTAAATTGCACGACGCGGCGGTTCGATCTACTCTTTCTCGCGATGAAAACAGCGGACTTGTCGTCACGCCGATCCGTCTCGGAGGCCAGCCGATTGGCAGCTTGGCGATGCGCGGCGTGTCCTTATCGGATCCTGCCCTTCAGTCCCTACTGAATCTCGTGGCAATTGGCCTAGAACGAGCACTCTCGCAAGAAGCGGTCAACCGTGCGGAAGTTGCGAGGCGAAGCGAGGAACTGAAATCGACGCTTCTCGATGCAATCGCCCATGAGTTCAAAACGCCCCTTACATCAATCAAAGCGGTTACAACCGATCTGCTCTCCGCGCCACCCGAGGAACTGAAGCAGCATCAACGCGAATTGATCGGAATCGCGGACGAGGGAGCCGATCGTCTGTCTAAGTTAGTCACAGAGGCAATCCAGTTGGCGCGAATTGAAGGTGGGCAATTTCGCCTGAATCAAAAAGTCTACTTTCCGAGTTCGCTGATTTCAGCNNAGAATTAATACAGATGGTGATCGCTCATCTGATTGATAATGCCTTGAAGTATTCTCCTCCAGTTAGCGCTATTTCGGTTCGTGCTCGCACTGGCGAGAACAAGGTAATCATTTCAGTGATTGACCAAGGTGCGGGGATAATGGAACCCGAGCAATCGCGAATCTTCGAAAAGTTTTATCGCGGTAGCAAAGATCAAAATCTCAAAGGCACGGGCATGGGATTAGCAATTGCGCGCGAGATCATCCGTGCGCATGGCGAGGAAATCTGGGTTACTAGCAAGGCGGGCGAAGGTTCCGAGTTCTGCTTTTCGCTGCCGATCGCGCCGCGGAGCAGCAACGAATGAGCACAGGCAGAATTCTCGTCATTGACGATGATCCTCAGATTCGGCGCGTGATGAAGACAACCTTAACCACTCGCGGCTATGAGGTGGGAGATGCACGAACCGGAGAGGAGGGACTGGCCAAGCTGCGATCCGAAACCTACGATCTGGTGTTATTGGACATGAACATGCCCGGAATCGGCGGGATCGAAACCTGCCGGCTGATTCGCTCGGGCTCCGAGATCGCAATCGTCATGTTAACGGTCAGCAACACCGAAAAAGATAAGGTCGATGCGCTTGATGCTGGCGCCGACGATTACGTGACTAAACCCTTTAGTACGCCAGAGCTCCTCGCGCGGATCCGCGCGACCTTACGGCGGTTGCCACAACCCCCCGATCACGCAGACTTGAAACCGCTGGTGGCGCAGGGTGTGGAAATCGATCTTTCTGCACGACAAGTGACCGTACGCAGACACACTTCCCACCTTACGGCAAAGGAGTTTGACCTCCTATCGTATTTGCTTGCACGACCCAACAAGACAATTGCTCATCGCGAACTCCTACAGGCAGTTTGGGGACCAGACTACGGCGATGAATTGGAATACCTGCGAGTCTTTGTCAATCGCCTGCGTAAGAAGATCGAACCCGATCCTTCCAAACCACAGTTCCTCCTGACCGACGCCTGGGCCGGCTACCGCTTTCACCTCCCGCAATAAAGGCTCCCCGATGGCGAACAGGAGCGATCAAGACTCCAGCTCGTAAACGGTTCTCGGAAACGCTGGCGAGCCGTGCAAGCTCAAGTGGTCGTCATCACAGCAAAACTACAGTGAGCGGAGCAAGCAACGACCATACCCAACCGGTCCTCGTTTCGAAAGGCGGGGTTTATGTCGTCCTTAGGGTCTGTTTATGCGCTATTTATCCCCTCCGGTGCAGGATTGGCAGCGGATCAGGTCAATGAAGAGTCTCGACGGCGTTACTATCGCGAAATTGCCCGAGCAGACGGCAGGCCGGGAAACGACTGCTGGGTTTGGCTCAGAGCCGCTCGAAGTGAATGTGGTTTTCACCGATCCGGTGGCTACTACTGCCGCTCTAAAGTTCGCCGAATCGTGTGCGCAGGATCTTGGAGCTTGTATCTGCCTGCGCGCGGCGATCGTCGTGCCCATGAGGTTGCCTCTTGACCAGCCTCAGATTTCTGTTCGTTTTACCGAGCAGCGTCTGAGCGATCTTGCGGGCCAAGTAGAACGAGATGCGTTTCAACCCGCCATTCACTTATATATCTGTCGGAATTGGGTCGGCACGCTTTTGAAGGTCCTAAGGCCACATTCCCTGGTTGTGATCGGTGGCCAAAAATACTGGTGGCCTACGGCGACAAGTCGGATGACCGAGACACTTCGGGCCAAAGGCCATCGAGTTGTTTTTGTGGATCCCAGAGAACTGAAGGGGATCTGCGACAGACGCCGGACGGCTAGCTTATCTGCAGGCGGTCAACAGTGTGAATGATATGATGCTGCCCGATGTGAGCTGGCATCGCGCCAGATTCATCGCATTGGCCGTGACTGCCTTAGTTGTTGTTAGGTCCTAGGAGATATTTCTGCTGCTCTTCGAAAGGCAGACCGTCGCGAGGTGATTATGCTGGATGTCTTCTACGTCGTAGTCGTAATTGCATTTTTTGTCTTGCTCTGGGGATTCACGAAAGCGTCGGAGCGTCTCTAGGAGAATTCCATGGAATACGTCATCGCGGGAATCGTGACGGCAGGTCTGTTCGTCT
Organism: Acidobacteriota bacterium; assembly: GCA_003131705.1. Classification (GTDB taxonomy): domain Bacteria; phylum Acidobacteriota; class Terriglobia; order Acidiferrales; family UBA7541; genus Palsa-295. The sequence continues at coordinate 8,778 of PKUY01000065.1, forward strand.
ATCTGATGTACGCGCTACTTCACCCGGAGAGGTTTTGAGGTGCTGAGATGACTTTAATCGGTATTGCACAGATCTTGATCTTTCTTGCTATCGTGCTCGCGATCACAAAACCCATTGGTGTCTTCATGTACCGCGTCTTTGAAGGCGAGCGGACGTTTCTTCACCCGATCCTCCGCCCGTTGGAAAGACTGATCTATTGGTGCGGCGGAGTCCGCGAGGACGAGGAACAGTCCTGGGTTCGTTACTCGGGAGCCATGATCTCGCTGAGCATATTCAGCTTTCTTTTCGTGTATCTGTTGCAGCGGTTGCAGGGACACCTACCGCTCAACCCCATGCACTTTTCGACGCCGCAAGCACCATCAAATGCGACGGCGATGACTCCGGATTTGGCATTCAACACGGCCGTCAGCTTCATCACGAACACGAATTGGCAGTCCTACTCACCCGACACGACGATGAGCTACCTGACGCAGATGGCCGCTCTGGCAGTGCAGAATTTTGTGTCCGCGGCGATAGGTATCGCGGTTGCGGTTGCCCTGATCCGCGGATTTGCGCGGCACACAGCGAAGACGATAGGGAACTTCTGGGTCGACGTGACCCGGTGCACCGTCTACATCCTGCTCCCCATCTGCTTCGTGGCCACCTTGTTTTTCGTTTGGCAGGGATCCATTCAGAACTTCAAGGGTCCAGTCACCGCGACGACCCTGGAAGGCGCAACCCAAGTGATTGAGCAAGGTCCCCTGGCATCGCAGCTATCGATGAAAATGCTCGGGACAAATGGTGGCGGATACTTCAACGCGAACTCTGCACATCCATACGAAAATCCAACCCCTCTGTCCAATGTGCTCCAGATGCTCTTGATCTTTTCGCTGGGTGCGGGATTGACGTATATGTTCGGCAAGTCGGTACGGGATCCGCGCCAGGGCTGGGCAATTTTTGCCGCGATGGCCGTGATGTTCTTAGTTGGCGTTTCGATCTGCTACTGGGCCGAGCAGCGCGGAAATCCCATGGTGTCCAGCATGGGTATCGAACACGTATATACGGGGAGCCAACCGGGCGGCAACATGGAGGGCAAGGAAGTCCGGTTCGGCATTGCGCAGTCCACTCTGTTTGCGACTGTGACCACGGACGCCAGTTGTGGCGCCGTTAACGGCATGCACGACAGCTTCACGCCAATCGGTGGGCTCGTTCCGCTGTTCAACATTGAGACAGATGAGGTCATCTTTGGAGGAGTCGGCGCCGGGCTCTACAGCATGCTGATTTATGTAATTGTCGCCGTCTTTATTGGCGGCCTGATGGTCGGCCGAACGCCCGAATACGTGGGCAAGAAGATCGAGCAAAAAGAGGTCAAGATGGCGATCATCGCGATCCTGGCGACTTCGGTGGTCATTCTTGGATTCACGGCTCTCAGTTCGGTAGCTCCGTTTGCCAAGAACGGCTACTGGAATGCGCCTGGACCTGCAGCGGCCAATACGAACAATAATGGTGCGCACGGCCTCTCGGAAATCCTCTACGCGTATTCGAGTGGCGCGGGTAACAACGGCAGCGCCTTTGCCGGGATCAACGCCAACACGCCCTGGTACAACCTGACGATCGGCCTCGACATGCTGGTAGGGAGATTCCTGTTCATTATTCCGGCCCTTGCAATTGCCGGCAGCCTGGCCGCAAAAAAGATGATTCCCGTAACCAGCGGCACATTACCGACGAACGGGACCCTGTTTGTAGTCCTATTGATCGGGACCTGCCTAATTGTGGGTGCGCTGACCTATTTCCCGGCACTCTCGCTTGGTCCGATTGTTGAGCACTTCCAAATGCTGAACGGGAAACTGTTCTGATGTCACCAGGAATGAGGAGCTAGAAATGTCTACGGTCACTGTTCCTCCGGCAGAGCGTAAGCCGGAAAGCAATCAGGCAGGCGCAGGACTCATCTCAAGGGGTGTTCGAGCTCGGCCCTTATTCGATCCTGAAATCCTGAGGCGTGCCATCAGAGAATCGTTCGTAAAGCTCAATCCGAAGCTGGTTGCGAAAAACCCGGTGATGTTCGTTGTTGAAGTAGGGGCGGCCTTGACGACGGTATTTGTCATTAAGGATGCGATCAGCGGTGGTGGCGGCGTTTTCTTTGGCGTTCAAATCGCATTTTGGCTGTGGTTTACAGTGGTGTTTGCCAACTTCGCTGAAGCGATGGCCGAGGCGCGCGGGAAAGCGCAAGCCGATGCCCTGCGCAAGACCAAGATCGACACGATTGCGCGGAAGCTTCTGCCGAGCGACAAGTTTGAGATGGTACCCGCGTCGCAGTTACGCGCTGGAGACATCGTGTACTGCGAAGCGGGCTATCTAATTCCCGGGGACGGCGAGGTCATCGAGGGTGTCGCTAGCGTTGATGAGTCCGTGATTACGGGAGAGAGCGCCCCGGTTATTCGCGAGTCCGGAGGGGATCGCAGCGCAGTGACGGGCGGGACAAAGGTTCTGTCTGATCACATCAAGATCAAAATCACCTCCAATCCTGGCGAGACGTTTTTGGACCGCATGATCGCTCTGGTGGAGGGTGCAGTACGCCAGAAAACGCCGAATGAAATTGCTCTCAACATTTTGATCGCGGGTTTGACGCTGATTTTCTTACTGGCCGTCGCGACGATAACACCCTACGCCAAATATTCAATCCTGGCCGTCGGCAGTGGCGTCGCTCCGACTGTTGCGGTTCTCGTCTCATTGCTTGTATGCCTAATCCCGACAACCATCGGCGGATTACTTTCCGCGATAGGCATTGCGGGAATGGATCGGGTGATGCAACACAACGTCTTGGCCATGAGCGGTAAGGCCGTCGAGGCGTCAGGCGACGTGAACACACTGCTTTTGGACAAGACCGGAACGATCACTTTGGGGAATCGGCAAGCCGTGGAATTCATAACGGTCAACGGAGTAAGCGAAAGCGAACTGGCAGATGCTGCGCAGCTCTCCAGCCTTGCCGATGAAACGCCCGAAGGGCGTTCGATTGTTGTGCTTGCCAAGGAGAAATACAACTTGCGCGGCCGGGAAGTCGCCGAGCACGAAGCCCACTTTATTCCGTTCTCCGCCTATACACGCATGAGCGGTGTTGACATGGATGGCCGTCGGTTGCGAAAGGGCGCTACGGACGCCATCACCCAGTTCGTGAAGGAGGCAGGCGGGAGCGTGCCTCAATCTCTTTCAGACATTTCCGACCGAATTTCTAGGAACGGCGGCACGCCGCTTGCGGTTGCCGACGGCAAGAGAGTTCTGGGCATCGTCCATCTCAAAGATATCGTCAAGGGTGGTATGCGGGAGCGCCTGGCTTCGCTGCGAGCCATGGGAATCCGCTCGGTAATGATTACCGGGGACAATCCGCTGACTGCCGCCGCCATCGCGCAAGAAGCGGGTGTGGACGATTTCCTTGCGCAGGCCACCCCGAAAGACAAGTTGGAATACATCAAAAAAGAACAGGCTGAGGGGCGCCTAGTTGCGATGACGGGCGACGGGACAAACGATGCCCCGGCCTTGGCGCAGGCCGATGTCGGCGT
>PKUY01000426.1 GCA_003131705.1 Acidobacteriota bacterium
CTGCCCGCCACAGAGAAGGTTTCGTCGACTATCTACCGCGCTCGCAACCAGATTTGCGACATTCTCGCCGGCAAGGATCCTCGCCTGCTGGTAGTCGTCGGCCCCTGTTCCATTCATGACACGAAGGCCGCGCGCGAGTATGCAGGCCTGCTGAAGGGTGCGATCGGCGAACTTTCGAAGGAACTGTGCATTGTCATGCGCGTCTACTTCGAAAAGCCGCGCACCACAGTCGGATGGAAAGGGTTGCTCAACGATCCCTTTCTCGATCAGTCGTACAAAATCAATGACGGCCTGAGACTTGCCCGGCATCTCTTGCTGGACTTGGCCGAAATGGGAGTGCCTGCGGGAACCGAGTTCTTGGACATGATATCCCCGCAATACGTGGCGGGCCTGGTGAGTTGGGGCGCNNCGCAATCGGGGCCCGCACGACGGAGAGCCAGGTCCACCGGCAGCTTGTCTCGGGCCTCTCTTGTCCCGTGGGATTCAAGAATGCCACTTCCGGGGACGTCCAGGTCGCCATCGAGGCAGTTGTATCGGCGGCCCACCCGCACACCTTTCTCGGCCACACCAAGCACGGACAATCCGCGATCTTTGTGACCACCGGCAACTCGGATTGTCACGTGATCCTGCGCGGTGGAAGAAAAACGGTGAACTACACAGCCGACTCCGTCGCCCAGGTGTGCAGACAGTTGGAGGATGCGGGGCTGCCGCCGCACGTGATGATCGATTGCAGCCATGCCAACAGCAACAAGGACTATACGAGGCAGGCCCTCCTATGCCGCGACGTTGCAGGGCAAATCACCAAGGGAGACCGGCGCATCATCGGCGTGATGCTGGAAAGCAATCTGGTCGCTGGGGCACAGAAGCTGGTCCCCGGGCAATCGTTGGTGTACGGGCAGAGCATCACCGACGCCTGTATCGGATGGAATGAAACTCTGCCATTGCTCTGGGAACTTGCAACTGCGGTTCGGTCCGCCCGGTCGTCGCGCTAGCTCGCTTCGTTCTGGATGTTCTCAGCCTGTCGACGCCTTTCGTCCAACCGGTGATGATGATTCATGCACAGTCCGTGCACAGCAGGACCCTACTGGTGGAACTCGTGATTAAGGGACGAAACGACTTCCACCACTAGTTTGAGCACCGCATGGAGGGGATCGGCGGCTGCGATCCGCTGCCCTATATGATGCAGCACATCGATGTCCCGGTGCTCTTCCGGCACAGATTGCGCGTGCATACCCCACTCTAGAAAGGCTCCGCCGAAACACGCAAATCGAAATTCAGAGTAGGTGCAATCAGAATTCGAGATAGTACCAGAGCGGCACGAAGGGACAGTCCGCAGGTTCCCCCTGTGATGGATATATCCGTCCGACGCTGGCATCGAATGGGCTGTCAGATGCTCTGGCCGGGGCAATTGAGGCCGCGCGTACGGCGCCGGGTGCGTCCATTCTTGCGCAACACATCCCATTTGACTGCCCGAAAGTATTCTGTTTCCATTGCTGATACGCAGAACGTATCAGGAAGGTTGCCCCATGGAGCTTCGCCAGTTGCAGTATTTCATTGCCGTGGCGGAGGCTTTGAATTTCCGCAAAGCCGCTGAGCGGCTCCACATCACGCAGCCCTCGGTCAGCCGGAAGGTCCGTCAATTGGAGGAGGAACTGGGGGTCACCCTGCTCATCCGGGACCGAAAGCAGGTGCACCTGACCGATGCCGGCCGCCTGGTTTTGCACAAAGCCAAGGCTCTGATGACAGAGGCGGCTGAGCTCGCAGAATCAGTGAACCGCACCGACAAAGGAGAAAGTGGCAGCTTGAAGGTCGGAGTTGGCATACCGCTCGCCCAAAGCATCCGAGGCCTCGTGACCGAATTTGCCAGGCAATTCCCCAAAGTGGACGTTCAGTACCAGGATATCGTCTTCGCTGCGATGCAGAATCGAGCCCTTGGCAAAGGTGAGATCGATATTGGTATTTTTTGGCCCCCGGTCGATCCCGCACACCTGGATTCCGAACGGCTCTTTGATGAACGCTTCTGGGTCGTTCTGCCCAAAAGAAATCCCCTGGCGAAGCGCAGGAAGCTCCGCTTGAAAGAACTTGCCGGCCAAATCCTGTTGCTCCCGAACCAAACGCCCGCCGTCAACCAGAAGGTGCTACAGATGTGCCGTGACACGGGGCTGACGCTGAAGAGCAAACGCACGACGGCCGTGCCCCACGAAGCTGGCGCCGCGCTCGTAGCATCGGGAAAGGGAATTTACGTGCTTGCAGGAACGCCCCTCAAGTTCCCGAGTTTTGGCAGCGGTATAGCCGTGATCCCGCTCGACGACCCGTCCACCATAGAGGTTTACATGGCTTGGAGGAAGAAGGAAACGTCGGCAGCAGTGCTCAATTTTCTGGAAACGGCGCGCAGAGTTTTTCGCCTCGCATCCGCCTTGCCTCGCCCTGCCGACCGCGGTCGCTGATGTCCGCACGCTATCAGCTGTGAAAGCAAGAAAACATTGGACGGGTCGAGATCGTTGTCCAATACTTCGGCCAGTTTCAGCGAAACAGCTTACTTGTGTCGCGCCATACTCCAGCCCGCGTAGCGAATCGATGCCTCATGGTCTTCCAGGTCTTGCGGCCGTAATGCGGGAGATCGGTCCCGATTCCATGCACCAGAAAGATGCGGCGAATGAGGGAGGTCACGGATGAGTGACGCAGCAGCGTTAGAGACGATGGTTGCATTCGGCGCAAGCCGTGAACGAGCCGATTTGGATGAGTACTCGAAGGACATAAGCTTCGTCAATCCGGTGCGGCCCGCGTTAGTCGCCCGTCCGAGAAACACAGAGGATGTGCGGAAGATCGTCCAGCTCGCCAATGAGACGAAGACGCCGCTGGTTCCAGTCAGCTCCGGTCCTCCGCACTTCCGAGGCGACACCGTTCCCAGCGTCGGAGGCGCGGTCATTGTCGATATGAGCGGCATGAAAAAGGTCATGGTCGTGGACCGCAAGAGACGGGTGGCGATGTGCGAACCGGGCGTGACCTTCGGAGAACTAATCCCGGAGGTAAGAAGAGAAGGGCTCAGGCTCAATATGCCTTTACTGCCACGGAAATCTAAGTCTGTTGTCGGTAGCATACTTGAGAGAGAGCCTGTAATCATGCCGAAGTATCAATGGGATATCTCCGACCCGTTGGCTTGCGCCGAGATATTCTTTGGAACGGGCGATGAGTTCAGAACCGGGCAGGCGGCTGGGCCGGGTACAGTCGCGGAGCAGTGGGCCGTCGGGGGAGTGCAAAAAGCGCCGTATGGGCCGGGTACGGCTTCCTGGCACAGGCTGATCCAGGGGGCGCAGGGAACCATGGGCATTGTAACGTGGGCATCGATGAGGTGTGAAATATTGCCCAGTCTGGAAGAGCCATTTGTGGTTGGCTCCTCCAACCTCGATATGCTGCTCGAGCTGACGTACTGGCTGATCAGGCTGAGAATGGTCAATGAATGCTTGATCCTCAATAATACCAACCTGGCAGCCCTCTTTACGAAGGAATGGCCCAATGACTACGAAAAGCTTAAGGATGCCCTGCCCGCATGGAATCTTTTCTATACTGTAGCCGGCTACGAATATTTCCCGGAGGAAAGGGTTAGCTCTCAGATTAAAGACATCACTGAGATAACCCAGCGGTTGGGAGTAGAAGCAGCAAAAGCAGCCGGTGGAGTTTCAGCCAATGAAATCTTGAAAGCGGTCCAGCAGCCTTGCGGGGAGCCCTATTGGAAGCTTCGCCAGAAGGGGGCCTGCCAGGACATATTCTACTTGACCATCTTTGATAAACTCCAAGGTCAAATTGGGGCCATGAATGATCTGGCGGAAAAAGCCGGTTACCCCGCTTCCAACATTGGTGTGTACATCCAGCCGATAGTACAGGGCACCAGTTATCACTGTGAGTTTAATCTGTTTTACGATCCCGACAACCAAAGGGAGCTAAATCGAGTTAAGGAGATATCCACCTTAGCAATTAAAAACCTAATGGCTAATGGCGCGTTCTTCTCGAGACCTTATGGTGAAAGTACGGGGATGATTTTGAATCGAGACGCGGCTACCGTCTCTGTTTTGGACAAGCTTAAGAAGATATTTGATCCAAACAACGTGATGAATCCGGGGAAAGTGTGCTTTTAAGGGACGTGAGCAGAAACAATTTATCGTGGAATAAATACAGGAGATAGCCGAGATGGGATTGGAACAATATAAAGGCGATATGGAGATGTGTTGCCGGTGTTCGGCGTGTAAGTTTATACCCATGCAAAGGGTGAATGGACTTCAGTATGCAAATGTGTGTCCCAGCGTATCGAAATATAACTTCCACAGTTATTCAGGCGGCGGCAGATTAAATATCGGGGCGGCGATGTTGAAAGAGGGGTTTAACTACACGGATAGGCTCCTCGACATCGTCTATAACTGCCAGATGTGCGGCGCCTGTGGTGTCTCGTGCAATTATGCCATGGACATGGAAGTCATGGAGCCCATCAATGAATTCAGGATCAAGTGTGTCGAGGACGGTAAAACCCGCCCCGCCCTGGACAAGGTAATCACTGGTCTCCGAAAGCATGGCTCGATGGTGCCCGCCACGGGCAAACGGGGCGACTGGGCTTCCGGCCTGAACCTGAAGGACGCCACCAAGGAGAAAGTGGACGTGCTCTATCACGTCGGCTGTCTCACGAGCTATGACAAGAATATGCAGAAGCTGGCCAAAGCCACCGCGAAAATACTACAAAAGGCGGGCGTCGATTTCGGCATCGCCGGTGACGCCGAGACCTGCTGCGGCGGCCGGGCCTACCAGATGGGTTACAAGGAAGACTTTCTGAGTCAGGCCAAGAAGAACATGGCCATGATTAAGGAAGCCGGCGTAAAGACAGTGGTAACGGCGTGCGCCGACGGGTACCAGGCCTTCAAGGTTCTCTACGACAAGTTCAACCTGAAGGGCGGCCTCGAAGTGCTGCATATCTCGGAATACATCGACAAACTGATACGGGACGGCAGGCTGAAGCCGCGAAAAAAAGTCGACCTCTCGGTCACATACCATGACCCGTGTCGTCTCGGCAGGCTGGGTGAGCCGTGGATACACTGGCAAGGGAAAAAGATTCCGGGGGACAGGTTTGTTTTCGACCCGCCAAAGGTATACCGGCGAGGTACACATGGCGTCTATCAACCGCCTCGGGATGTTCTCAAGAGCATTCCCGGTGTAAGACTCACGGAAATGACCAGGATTAAGGAATACTCCTGGTGCTGTGGGACCGGTGGTGGTGTGAACGAGTCAAATCCCGGGTTTGCCCAATGGACTGCCCGGGAAAGAATAGAGGAAGCCGAGTCCACTGGCGCAGAGGCCATGGTCACCGCCTGTCCCTGGTGTGAGAAGACCTTTAACGAAGCGATCAGCGAAACCGGCAGCAGCCTGAAGGTTTACGACATCGTTGAACTGGTAGAGACAGCAATCTCGTAAGGGGGTGATGGATCATGGCGTTGAGCAAGGACGTCTATTCGGCTTTCGAAGATGTGGTCGGAGCGGAGTATATCTGTGATGACCCGGTAATCATGCCTTCCTATCACTCGACTGAGTTCGCGGCTGTAATTCTTCCGAAGAACACGGCGGAAGTTCAAGCGATCGTCAAGCTATGCAACAAGTACAAGTTGCCATTCAGGCCGGTGTGTACAGGCTGGACGGGGAAGTTCCCCAAGGGCATTCTCTATCTGGACCTGCGAAGGATGAACCGCATCATTGAAATCAACGAGAAGAACATGTATGCCGTGGTTGAGCCGTATGTGATCTCGGCTCAGCTGCAAGCGGAGTTGATGAAAAGGGGCTTGCATCTTAACCTAAAGGGGGCCGGGTCTAACTGCTCGGCGATGCTCCGGGGTCACGGGCATTTGGATCAAACCACAAGCGGTGATGACCGAAACCATTTGGCAATCGAATGGGTCACTCCCGCGGGGGACATCGTCAGGTCCGGTTCGTTGGGGTCTTCGGATGAGTGGTTCTGTGGTGACGGTCCGGGTCCATCTTTAAGGAGCATACTTACGAGTGCTGTGCCGCCGGGCGTAACGCCGGGTGTGTTTACGAAAGCCGCCATGAAGCTTTATCACTGGCCGGGCCCGTCAAAACTTCCAGTAGAAGGGATATCGCCAAAGTACTCCCTGAGCGAGATACCGCCTAACTTCATGGCGCGATATTTCAGCTTCCCGTCCGTCGAGAAAATGTGGGAGGCGGAGCTCAAGATCGGAGAAAGTGAAATAGCGTTCGAGCTCATGGGTTTTAACGTGGCCATGGTAGCCGCGAATATCACCACCAGTAATGAAGAAGAGGAAGAAACTTTCAAGCGGCTCAGCAAGGCGGTGCAGGGGCCCGGCTTCTTTGTCATCATAGCCGGCAACTCCTCGGTAGNNGACTTCGAATACAAGAAACGAGTATTACAGCACATTGTCAGCGAAGCTGGCGGGAAGCCTCTGGTACCCCTCGAGGATCCCAGGATTGAAGGAATCCTGTTGTGCCAGTGCATCAGAATTTCTGCCTCTATTAGAGAGACGTTTCGTCCAGGAGGCGCCTTTAATTCCATTCCCGTTATGGGCCAAAGAGACTTGACGATTAAGTGGGCGATCGGAGCCGGCAAGGCGAAGGAGCCTTTGATCGCAAAGGGCCTGATCGTCGATGATGGCGGAGCCTTTTTTGGCTGGGGAGTAGAACACGGGCATCTTGGCAAAACCGAAATATTCTGCAAATTCGATCCTCAGAACCTGGAAGCCAAAACGGCGGTCGAGGAATGGCAAAAAGAGCAAAGTACGAGGGCTTTTAACGAACGCTACTTTGCCTTGTTGATCGACCAAAATGAGGAAGTCGGACGAGGTCTATCCAATTACCATGTATGGTGGAATAAGATTCAGAAAGAACTTGATCCGAATCGCGTATCCCCAGAAGCAGGCGCACTTGTTTAGTTCCTGCTAAAAGGGGATCAGGCGGTCCGTGCCCTGCCTCATGAACTAGTG
>PKUY01000059.1 GCA_003131705.1 Acidobacteriota bacterium
ACCCTGGCGTTGCCTATTGACAAGCAGAGAGCGAGCCGCCATGGTAGTGGGCTTTACTGTGTGGGGGATTGCGGCCCGGGTGGCCGCACGAACGGGAGAACGACTTGAAGCTCCGCGTCTGTTTTCACGATAAATGCTTCGATGGGGCGTGTTCCGCGGCTGTCTTCTCCCGGTTTTATCGCGAACGGCTCAACTCCGGCGTGGAATTTCATTACACGGGGATGACCCACAAGGCCTCGAAACCGTTTGAGGACGGCACGTTTGACGGCGACGAAAACGCGATTGTCGATTTCAAGTATTCGAGCTCGCCTGCTCTAACATGGTGGTTCGACCATCACCAGAGCGCGTTCCTGACGCCACAGGATGCCGACAATTTCCGGCAGGATCATTCCGGCAAGAAATTTTACGATCCAACCTATAAGTCCTGCACGAAATTTGTGGCCACAATTGCTTCCGAGAAATTTGGATTTGACGCGAAGCCGCTCGCGGAGTTGATTCAGTGGGCCGACATCATCGATGGTGCGCAATTTGCGTCAGCCGAGGTGGCCGTGGGACTCGCCGAGCCAGCCATGAAGTTGGGGCTCGTGATCGAAGCTGCCCCTGATCCCTACCTGGTTCCCAAACTGATTCCCAATCTGGCAGTTTTGCCGCTGCGCGAAATTATCGAACTGCCGCTCGTCAAAACGTACTTTGGACCGCTGCTCGAACGGCATCGCCGCTCGATCGACATCCTGCGGGAGCGTATCGATTTTCGCGACGGCGTGATTTATTTCGATGTCAGCGATCTGGATCTGGAGGGTTACAACAAGTTCGTGCCCTATTATTTGTACCCGGATGCGCTCTATTCCGTGGGTGTGAGCGCATCGCCGGCGCGCGCAAAGATTTCCGTGGGCTCCAATCCATGGAAGGAAATTCCTGCCGACGTCAATCTCGCCGCGCTGTGCGAAAAGTACGGCGGGGGTGGGCACGCAAAGGTTGCAGCCATCTCGCTGGGACCGGGCGACGTCGTGCGGACGCGGCAGGTGGCCAAGGAAATTACGACGTTATTGCGCCACTGAGTGCGGTTCCGTTCCTCTTCGATCCTTCGGGCCGTGTTGGGAACAATATTTTATCGTGTTAGAATTAAAATTTGCCGGGCCGCTAGCTCAATGGTAGAGCAGCTGACTCTTAATCAGCGGGTTGCAGGTTCGAGTCCTGCGCGGCTCACCACTATTTTCAACCAGTTGCGGTAGGTTACCCGCTTCAAGGCTTTCTTCAGGTTGCTCCTGGGTTGCAGAAGGTTGCGGATTCGTTTGCGAGTCGAGCTTATCTACCTAGGCGATATCTGCCCCAGGAATCAGATGAGCGTACGTATCCACAGTCGTACGGATGCTGGCATGGCCCATCTGCGATTTTACGTAAGTCAGAGAAGCGCCTTGCTGGATCAATAGGCTTCCAAACGTGTGCCTGAGATCGTGGAAGCGAATCCGCCGAAGCCCGGCTTTCTCGATTGCCGGCAGAAAATGATAATGAATTAGATTCGAGGGATTGAGCACCCTCAGCTGTTCTGTCAAGGGCGCCGCTCTGCCCAATCGCGAGGTTACATCATCGCTTGCATGAAATTCGATCCGACGTTCGTGAATTCAAAGGCGTGCAGGCCCAAATGACTGGCGAGTTCTTTGCAGGCTAGAATTCCGCGCACGCTGTTGCCCTGCGCGTCGAGTTTCGGCGAATACACCGCGATGCCCAATTGCCGGTTGACGATGGCAAGAATTCCCCCGCCCACTCCGCTCTTCGCCGGCAAGCCCACGCGGTAAGCCCATTCTCCCGCATGGTCGTAGAGCCCGCACGTGAACATCACCGTCAGTACGTCCTTGATGTATTGGAAATCGAAGACCTGCTCGCCCGTAACCGGATTTGAGCCCATATTCGCGAGGGTCGCCGCCATCATGGCCAGATCCTGGCAATTCACGAGAAGCGAGCATTGCGAGAAATATTGGTGAAGTGTGTGATCCACCTCGCCGTCGATGATGCCGCAGTTGAGCATCAAATACGCGATCGCACGATTCCGGTTTCCCGTCGTGGTCTCCGACGCGAGAACGTCCGGGTCAATCCGCAACGTTCGGCCAGCGGCCATCTGCATCTTATCAACGAACGCCCGGACACCGGATTCCGGAGGATTTTTCTTGATGAGTGACGAAATCGCAATCGCGCCCGCGTTGATCATGGGGTTGAAGGGGCGCATCGTCTTGGGGTCGAGTTCGATCGAATTGAAGGCGTCTCCGCTCGGTTCGACGCCCACGCGCTGTAAGGTGTCATCTCGCCCGAATTCTTCCAAAGCCAGCTGAAACGCGAATGGCTTGCAGATCGACTGGATCGTAAACTCATGTTCCCAGTCGCCTGCGCAAAACAGGTGTCCATCGACGGTCGCTAGGCAGATGCCGAAATGGCCCGGATCCGCCTTGGCCAGCTCGGGAATATAGGTTGCGACGTCCCCTTCATCGAAGTTTTGATACTTTTGATGAATGCGCTGAACAACTTGTTCTATCTCAGGAATTGTGGACATGTTCTCCGGTACCGAATGCCATTCCAACAAGGAGGTCGCCAAAACCGCGAAGCGTGGCAGGAACGATATCGGCAATCATCCGTCAAGTCCAATCGAAGTTTTAGATTACTCTTGAAGTATTTGTCGATGTGAAAGGGCGGAATCTCGGTTGCGCCCAGGTTGCAGTTTCTGCCGGGCTTTCCGGGTTTTGCAGAGCTAAGGGGTTTATCTTGCGTAGAATCAGAGGGCGTGGAAGAACTCTTAATCGGCGGGTTGCAGGTTCGAGTCCTGCGCGGCTCACCACTTTTCTTTAAACACTTAGCTCCTTGCGTGCTTTTCGGCTGGAAAGCCCATTGTGGGGACCCTTGTGTGGACCCACACGCAGTTCTGCACAAATATATCGCCAGTGGGGCCGAGCGCGACCGGGCTTTAGAAGCTTCGCGGGCGCGACTGCCCGCGAGACGGCCGTTTTCTCAGGGGTATCGAAACGGATCATGGCGCGTAATATTCAAAGCGATCCTTCATGTTCGAGGCCATGACACCGTAAAGCTATTTGAGGGCAGGTAAGCGCAGATGAGTGGTTATGGCGAAAAATTCGGGCGTAAGAAGGAAATCGCTATTTCTGCGCTCTTCGGTTGCCCAACCTTGAAGGAGGCAGCGGCACAGTCTGGCATCTCAGAAAGTACGCTTCGCCGATGGCTGCATAATGAACCGTTCGCACGGCGCTACCGCGAGGAGCGCGCGAGAGTTTTGGACAGCACGATCGACCTCTTGCGACAGAAAACCGCGGCCGCAGTTGAGACACCGGACGGCATAATGAGGAATCCAGCGGAGTCGGCCATCGCGCGGGTGAGCGCCGCTCGCACGATTATCAAGCTGGCGTTCAAGGGCGCGGAAGGTCAGGAGCTCGGCGAGCGCATCACGGAACTTGAAGCGCTGGCGGAGGGAGCGCGCATGAGCATCAGATCGCGTACTAGGAAATTGGAAAAAAGCTTCAGGCTGATGACGGTACGAAAGTCGCTGATCGTCGAATTCGTTCCACACTAGTTGACTGTAACATATGAAACG
>PKUY01000101.1 GCA_003131705.1 Acidobacteriota bacterium
TGCGGCGTTCTTGAAATCGCAGGACCGGAATGATGAGGCTCGTTACTGGGTGCAGCAGATCCTCGAGAAGAAACGCACGTTGCCGCTGTACAAGGAGCATATCGAGCGTCCGTGGTTCCGCAAAGAGAAAGCCCTGCTCAAAGAGTTGGCCGTTTCCTGGGCGCAGGCGGTAGTTCGGCAACTCCAATCTATTTCTTCTTATGCGTCTTCTTCTGCGTCTCTTTTTCCAGCGTCTCCAGCTCACGGGCCAGTTGTTCGGCCTGATCCCGAAGACGACTAAGCCGCTCAGCAAGCGCGCCTGTATCTTGCGCGGTGGCTGCCGGAGCCGGAGCAGCGGACGCAGCCGCGGGAAGAGCGGGGCTGGGAGGGGCGGGACCGCCGGTCAGCTCGGCCAGGGCCTCGACGAAAGTATCCCGGTAAATCAGCCGGTCACCCATGGCCAGTACGACCTTTTTGAGCTGCGGCATACGGGCTTCGCCGGCCTGGATGTAGATGGACTCGACGTAGAGAAAACCGGCAGTCACCGGCAGAGCGATAATGTTTCCGCGCAGAACGTGCGAGCCCTGCTGGTTCCACAAGGTCAGATCCTTGGAGATGTTCTGGTCCTGGTCAATGCGTGATTCAATCTGCATCGGGCCGTACATCAGTTGCTGTTTCGAGAGTTGAAAATAAACCAGGTCCCCTAATCGATCGCCGTCGCAGCGCGCAGCCATCCACCCGATCAAATTGTCTTTGCCCCGAGGGGTGAAAGGCAGGATCAGCAGGAACTCGGGTTCTTTCTCTCCAGGCAGGGTGGCCACCACGTAGGTGGGCTGCATGGATTCGGGCTGTCCAGACTGGCCCGATAGGGTATGCGCGATCTCCCAGATGTCTTCCTTGTTGTAGAAGACTTGCGGATCGCGCATATGAAAAATACGATAAGCCTCGGCCTGTGCGCGAAAAAGAACCTCAGGGTAGCGGGCATGCCGGCGCAGGTCCGGGGGCATTTCGGAAGCGGGCCCGAATAGTTTCGGGAACAAATTCTCGTAAACTTGGATGATGGGGTCGCTCGGATCGAATACGTACAAAGACACTTTCCCTGTGTAAGCATCCACCGTGGCCTTCACCGCATTGCGAATGTAGTTGGCACCTTCGTCCACCCCGGCCACGGGAAGCGTCGCCGAGTACGGATGCGAGAGAGAAGTCGTGTAGCCGTCCACCATCCATACCAACCTGCCGTCATCGGTAACCACCAAGTAGGGGTCGGGGTCCCAATTCAAGAAGGGAGCCAGATGCGCCAGTCTTCCCTGCACCTTGCGGTAAATCATCATGCGGCTCTGTCCGGTGAGATAGCCCGTGAAAATCATGTTGGGCTCGCCCTGGGATATCGCGGCGGCGGTCTTTAGTAGGAAAGAGCCAATCGGAAAACCTCCAGTACCCTGGTAGGTCGAATACTTGTTCTGGTCGCCGGAAGGATAATCAAACTCCTCGCGGGCGGTATGAACGAACACCGGATCCTGAGTGCTCTCGCCGTAGTAGATCTCCGGCCGGGTGAGCTGGAAGCCAGACGATTTGATTTCCGGCGGGGCGTTTTCGATGAGCAGGACAGGCAGGCCATCGGGCGTAATCTTGTTGACTTCCGATACGACCACGCCAAAGCCATGGGTATAAATGAACCGCGGATTGACCCAGCTCTGACTGGCCTCGGCAGACAACTGGTTCACGTCGATTTCGCGGGGAGACAACATTACCTGCTCGATGTGGCCGTTGGGGAAGTAGCGGTCAACGTCGGTGTTGGGGAAGATGTAATACGGGCGCAGCGCCTGGATCTGGGTGATCGTTGCGCTGTAGGCGCGCAGGTCCCAAAGACGAATATTTTCGAGCAGCGTGGCGTCTTGTACGGCATCGACCCTCTGTTGCCCGCTAGCAGTGAACGGGCGCTCGGTGGCGTTCCGATTCAGGCCGAAGGCAGCAGTGGTGGCCTGAATATGGCGCTCGATGTACGGCCGTTCGATGGAGATCTCATTCGGTCGCACATACACGGCGCTAACGATGGCCGGAAGAGCCAGTTGCAGGATAAAAAAGGTACCTATCAGGATCATCGCCTTCTTGTATCTCGACGTCCATGCGAGCGGGAGCGCCGCTAAAACGGCAATGATGAGGAGCCGGCGCAAAGGAAGCGTAACCTTTGCATCTACATAATCCGCTCCGGTCATGAAGGCGTGCGAGCTGAACAAAAGATCGTAGTTGCCGAGGAAAAACAAGACAGCGAGACCCAGTAGCAAAAGTGCGACGATGATGCGCACGAAGCCGGTGCGGCTGGCGCCTGGCAGCACTAGCGCGCGGGCGCCCCGATCAAAAGTCCTCAGGCCCTCGCCACTCGTCCACAACTGCCATCCCCGGGCAGTGGCCCAGAAGATCAGGGCGCAAAGGATCGCCAGCGCAATCACAAACCAGAGTACTTCCGAATAGAAAGGCAGATCGAACAGGTAAAAAGACAGGGGGTGCGAAAAGACCTGATCCCTCCAAGCGTCGGGGGGCAGCGTGAGCCCACGCGACCCGAAAAAGCGCATGACCGTCCAGTAGTCAATTGAGGCCGAGGCGAAGAATATCGCCACGATCGCCAGCCCCACCGTAATCAGGCGGGAGTATAGGCGGAAGTCCCGTCGGCGGATGCCGGCGAATCCCAGCCCCTTCCCGTGAGCAACCCAAAGCGCAATGAAAGCAACCAGGGTGCCTGCCGCGAAGGGGGCAATGCTGTACCACAGCATGCTGATCCAGGTACCAACTTGCCCGACCTCTTTCCACCAGTTGTACTCGATGATGAAATTGGCGGCGATCGTGATCGCCCAAAGGCTGAGCGCCAACAGCACCGCTAGCATCAGCAGGTTCCGAATCTTTGAAGGATGCATAAAAAGTCGTCGGACCTTGAACAGCGGAGTCGACTCCAAGCAAAGAAAGCACGCTGGATTTGGAGGTCGATCGTGATCCTATCACAGGCTCCGTGCTATGTGTGAAGGGGGCCCTCCATCCAGGCGACCGAACGCTTTGATCTTGGAATTCGCCGAGACGGTGAACAACGAAGGCTCAGGCTCCGCGCGCACGATGGTTGTAAGGCGGAGCCTGCTCGCCTCCTCATGGCGAGTGGCGAAGCTATCCGCCAAACGCACCGATGAGGTCACGCCGTTTCTCCTCCAACTCGTGCCAAAGCCCTGACGTTCATAATGCGGCGTCACCACGTTCGTCATTGCGAATGCGGATGGCGTCGTCCACCTTCGTCAGAAAAATTTTGCCGTCGCCGATTTTTCCCGTGCGTGCCGAGGTTGCGATGGTCTGAACCGCCTTCTCCACCATGCTGTCCACCAAGACCATCTCGAGCTTGATCTTGGGGATCAGATCTACGGTATATTCACGACCGCGATAAACTTCCGTATGACCCTTCTGGCGGCCGTGGCCGCNNATAATCGCTTCGACCTTTGTCATAGTTTTATCTCGCTCCCTATTCCTAAGTTTCCAGGTTGTAACCCTCTTCACCATGCTGGCTCAGATCCAGCCCCTGGGCCTCGTCCTCTTCATTCACGCGGAGACCGATCACGAGATCGACGACCTTTAGGATCAAAAGCGTTCCCACAATCGCCAGAACCCAGGCCACGAGAACAGCAACCAACTGATTCAGCATCTGATGGAGATTGCCCTCAAGCAGGCCCGAAGGCAGCACTTTTCCGCTGCTGTCCTTGAAGATGGGATTGATGAGGCTCGAAGCGAACACACCCGTCAGCAGCGCGCCGACAGTGCCTCCAGCCCCATGCACGCCAAACGCGTCAAGCGAGTCGTCGTAGCCGAAGCGCGACTTCACCGACGTCACCATCCAGAAGCAAACGGCTCCGGCAATCAGGCCAATGATCAGGGCGGCCATCGGACTCACGAACCCGGACGCCGGTGTGATTGCAACAAGGCCCGCTACGCAGCCGGAGATCGCGCCGAGAGCGCTGGGTTTCCCTTTTGCTAGCCACTCCGCAGCCGTCCATCCGACCGCGGCGGCGGCGGCTCCAAAATGCGTGGCCACAAACGCGCTGGTTGCCAAACCACCGGCGGCCAGGGCGCTGCCTGCGTTGAAGCCGAACCATCCCACCCATAGTAGGCACGCGCCAATGAAACTGATCACCACGCTGTGCGGAGGCATCGGTTGCCTGGGATACCCCACGCGCTTCCCGAGGTAGAGCGCGCAGACCAGCGCCGNNCCCCAGACCATGTGCGCCATCGGGTCATAGACGATCACCGACCAGAGCCCTAGAAACGCGAGCATAGCGCTGAATTTCATGCGTTCCGCAAAGGCTCCGGTGATGAGCGCGGGCGTGATGAT
>PKUY01000022.1 GCA_003131705.1 Acidobacteriota bacterium
AACCAGCGTTGCCCGGATGCTCTCGCCCTTCCGATTTTTCCAAAACTCGGCAACCTTGACCGGCTCGCCCAGGGTAATTACGCGGCCTTTTTGTTCGGTCGCCAGGGCGATGCTTGCAGGGGGAGAGGCGGCGGCGTAAGTAGGCACTTGCTTGCGTCCCGTTCTTGCTTCGGCCAGACACCGAAGCCGTGAAGGTTTCAGACATTGGCCGGGCCGGTTGCCCGGTCATTTTTTTGAAACACACTCACACGGACGCGAACGGATTAAGCTTCGGCAGCTTCGTCGTCGTCATCGTCGGGGACCAGGACACGCTCAGGCGCGCGCGGAATTTCCACAAACTCAGCATCAACGGGCTTGTCATTCTCGCCGTTAAGCTTGCCGCGTTGACTGCTCTCAGATTCGATTAGTTTACGTTCGAGGCGCGGCAATCCGTTGAGCCCGAACATGTTGAGCAATAGCTCCTGGTTTGCGCCTTGGCTTTTCAGCCATGCCAAAAGTTTAATGCCCTCCGCGTCACTTCCTGGCGCGTTGCTAATCGTGTGATGCATCTCGCCGCTAAATTTGGTTTCTGCTGGGTCGGCGCGCTCTATAATTGTTCGGGCTGCTTTCAGTCTATCTTTGTGTGTCTTGTCCGCCATGATCTCACGGACGGTCTTGACCGCCATCGGCCCGCCGCTTCGCAATTGTTGTCCTGTCATTTCGGAAATCGCTGCGATTACACGAGGCCGATTGAAAAGCCGATTTGCAGATCGTGCTGGCGTGTTCGTCGCGCCGCCTTTGCTGCCATAGCCCGCCGCGCGAGCGGTTCGCGCCCCGGCGCCGTGTCCTGACTTTTCAAATAGAGCGCGGACAAAAATGCGCTCTTGCTTCGAGCAGGCGAGCATGGCCGGGCCGAGGTCGCTTTCATCCTCCGCTGGGATTAGGTGCTTGGAGGTCATTTTAGCTGGCCGGGTAATAGACGGTGCGCAGCATCGAAAGCGTCAGCGCGCGATCAACATCTTGCATGTCAATCAGCAGCATCAAGATGCAAAGCCGGGCGAAGCCTCCGCGATCATGTGCAGGCAAAGTCAAAATTGACCGACGTAAATCAGCCAGTTCAAATTCGGCAATCTCGGTGCATTTATTATGCGTAGTGGATTGCATTAGTTTACGAGCCTCAGCGCGCTCACACGCTTTATTTCCTCGATCACAGGCACAAGGCCGGCCGGCGCTTTTTTGTCCGCCTGTCGGAGTGCGAAAGCGTTGGCGATCAGTCCATCATCCCCGCCGGTGTGGCCGGGGTGAAACGCCTCATATTCGAGCAAGTGGCGGCGCTCGCTATCGGTGAGGTTCACCACGACGATGTGGCGCTCGCCATTTTTGTTGACGTAAGGCACTTCGTAAACCCACCGTTTGTCATCGAGCATGGCGGCGCTCATTTTGTTTCGGCAATCGGCGCGGCTATAACGGCGTTGATCCGCCGCATTTGCATCGTCTTTTCGCTGTGTCCATCGCGATATCCGCGAATCCATTCCCTGTCGCGGAGCAAGCGCTCTCGGATGTTTGCAGCCTCATCGTGCCGCGCCTGGGTCACGGTGGCACCCTTGATGATTTCAACGATTGTTTCGTCGGCAAACCCATCTTTTCTGAGCCCCTTCACCGCTTGCGTCAGATCAGCCGTGGTTAAAAAGTTTTCATCGTTTGTGACTTCGATGCCGGCTGGCGGCGTTCCGGTTAGTGCATTCCCGAGCCGATCACTCGCGCCTTGTTTAGAAATAATTTCATGCAGAGCGCGCATCTCGGCCACAAGTCCCGCGTCTTTTTGCCGATACTTTACGCTCAGGGCCGGGTCATTGATGATCGCATCACGACGCACCACCGCGTCTGTCGTGTTCGACGGTGCGAGCGTTGCCGGCGCCGCGGGCGCCACTGGCGTGATGTTGATATTTTCCGTCATTGCGCTGCCTCGTTCAGTTTGATTGCCGTGCTGCGCCACGCCTCAATTTCGGCGGTCGTGACAACTATCTCGGCAACGATCGCTTTATATTTTGCCTCCCCCGCCTCAGTGATGTCGTTTGCCACCGCGGCCTGCTGATTCAAGAGATCGGAGAGTCTGAGTTCGGCTTCGGTGCGCGGCCGTGGTTCGGCGCCGTTTACGGCCGCCGGCACCTGCACGGTTCTCGGCACATTGTTTTTGCCGGGAACGCGTATTTCTTTTTTCAATGTTTCGACCGCGAATTCAGACGCCAACTTTATCCGCTCTGCAAACGGCGTTACCTTTTCCGGCGTTAATTGCCATTCGAGCTTTGGACATTTCGAACCCGGTAGGCTCGGCGGTGCGCGCTCGCCAGGTCGCCCGCCGCGGAAGGGCACGCAGGAGACGCGGAACTGCTCATTCGCCAGCATTTGCGTGATCGCAATAGCTGACATGGCGGCTCCGTCTGGACTATCGGCCGCCGCTTGCGCGCTAGCAGAATGGACAGCGAAGCCGGCGCGCGCGCGCTCAGATAGTTCGGTGAGCTCGCGCATGTTCTTAACGAGCTCGCGCACATTTTCCTGCACTCAGCCGGCAGATACCACGCGAGCCGCTTGCAGTTTTGCGAAGCGTGCGAGATAGCTCGCCTGCTGCTTCACAACGTTTTCCTGCTTCTCATCCACGACCGCCTTTTCGAGCAATTCGATTACTGCCTTGCACGATTGGTTCCGCGACGGTACGGCGATCGCTGAGGTCATCAAAGAAGTGGACGAATTCGTGCCGCAGTTTTACGATCTCCAGTCCGATAACATCTTCGGC
>PKUY01000263.1 GCA_003131705.1 Acidobacteriota bacterium
TCAACTCGAACGCACAAGACTCGTAGAAGCCGAGAGCCCTGGGATTGGCGATTACATATAGCCATTCTGCGCCTTGGGACGCGGCGAGCAGCTCGGCCTTTCGTATGAGGCTTCTGCCGATTCCTTGTCTCCAGGCAGTGGGATCGACGAACATTCCGTCAAGGTCGGCGTCGCCGTTTGATCGAGGAAGGACAACGCTGAAACCCAAAATTTGTCCGTCGCGCTCCGCGACGTATGCGCGTCCTGCTACGATCTGTTCGAGAGGCAATTCAATCGCTCCGGGATGAGCAATCAGGGCTTCGCGATACTCCGCCCATATCAGTGACGCGCGCCGTTGAANNACGCGAATAGCTATTTCTGTAGGCATCGAAAAAGCGTATATCGCCCGTGTGGCAGACTCAAGGTGGAACCGGTGCTGCTAGTGCCCGATTAACGGAGAAGTGGATTTCTGGGCTTCTCGCCAGTAGGAGAGGGAGATCACTAGCAAGTGTCATAAAAGTGTCATAGTNNCCTTAGGTCGGGAGTTCGACTCGCCCCAGCCCCACCATCTTTCTTTCACAATCACAAAGGGTTAGGCCTCGCGCCTGTTCTGGACAATCTTCCTAGGAATGGCGACTGCAGTAAGTCGCAGCGGATTTAGGATTCGAACATGGGAGTATAGATCGCTGGAACCGCACCGCGTATACCGCAGTGGCTCCTACTCCGCAGGAGATTTGAAAGTCACTTGACCGGTTTGCGCTTAATTGGGCGCTAGGAAGTGATCCTAATCCCAGAAGTCATCCCGGTCGATGAGTTCGACGCCGATCTGCCGACGGCCCTCCGAATCCATACGGGAATAAACCACGTGGGCCGCCGCGCGGCTACCCTTATCTTTCCGCGTCAGGACAACCGTCCCGCCTATCTCGACTGGATGGCGGCATACAAAAGCGGCGCCATGGCGGCTCAGCATGGAAGTCCAGGTATCTTCCTCCCAGGTCTGGCGTGAATCTTCTCGGCGCAGCCAGACGGGCACTGCGGTCGCCAATCGCGGGCTTCGGCGCAGAGACTTGCCCGCTTGGGATACCCAAAGGAGAGCCTCCCGCAGGCGCGCTTTCGTCTGCTGATCCGCAAAACGTGCATCCTCGACAAGGCTCTCGGCTTGTCGCGCCCACTCGGCTAAGAATTTGTTGAAAGCGGCAGTCACCGCCGGGTCACATTCCTGCCCCCTCAAGCGTTCATGGCGCGATTGAAGTTCCTGGAAGGAAACCGAAAGGAAATGATCGAGGCAAAGCAGGCGTGTATCTACTTCGGCAGCGGCGCGTTCCCCGCAGGGTTCAACGCTGCATGGACTGCTCTCCGCTGCCTCTTGAACATCGACCGATTCGATTTGGCCTTCCATCGCCCCGTCCCGGAACGGCCCTGAGGGCCCACCTAGCTCTTGGACAATTTCCCGATTCCCTTGGCCAGTTCAGAAATTGCGGCGCTGACGAATTCGAGGTGGGTGCGGCTGTAATGCGACATCTCCCCGACAAATTCACGCGATATGACCGCAGCCTTTTCTTTCAAAGTCGCAAGAACGCATTCGGTGACAGGCTCNNCTCCAATGCGCCGTGCAAGCGGGCTTGCGCCTCCGCCTCCTGCTGCTGGGCGGAAGCTCGAACACTGTTGAGGGCCGAGTTCGCCGCGGCGCTGGCGGCGCGCTCGAGTTCTTCGCGAGCACTATCGAGCCTCTCGGGCAGGATCATTTCGAACTGTTTGTCGAGCCGCGTGCAACCCTCTTCGATCTGAACCGCGGACTTCTCCACATACTGCTGGCAAATCTTTTCCAACTCCTCTTCGCGCGTCGTCAGGTCCGCCACGATTTTGCGGGCATGGTCTATCACCGGCGCGGATTGTTCCTTGAGACGGGCGATGATGCGATCCACAGCATCCTTGCGGGATGCTTCGAGAAATTTCTGCAGCTGGTCCTGAGCCTTGGTTGTCAGCCTTTCGGAAACTTCCTCGAGTTCACGATGGCGCATCTCCAGTCGCGTGAGCGCCTGCTGAAGGTCTGTTTCGATCTTCTTCGTCCACTGCGAGTGACGGGCGCGCGCACTTTCCTCGCCGATCTGGTTCATCTGCTTGAGTGACTCGTCGATCCAGGAACCAGCCTGCAAAGAGGTGGCCTCTGCGACGACGCGCTTCGCTTCTTCCCAAAGGCCAGCGCGCATGTCGTTCAGGAGCGCTGTCGCTCTCTCTCGAACAACGGCCTCCGCCGCTTCGGACAGCATCCTTTCCATCTGTTGTTGAAAACCGCCGATTAATTCGCCCGCGAGCCGCGTCCCGGAAGACCGCGG
Source organism: Acidobacteriota bacterium (assembly GCA_003131705.1). Taxonomy (GTDB): domain Bacteria; phylum Acidobacteriota; class Terriglobia; order Acidiferrales; family UBA7541; genus Palsa-295. The sequence goes on from PKUY01000263.1 coordinate 2,316, forward strand.
CGAGGCGGACTCGGCCGAGCGAGGGCTCACCGCTTTGCCGCTCTCCTCTTTCGTTGTAATTGGAGCTGCCTCGGGCCGGAGAACTGAGAGCGTCTTTGCCTTCGACCCATTGCCTTCCGGACTGCCGGGCCCGCAGAACGGCAACCAATCGCTGGGTGGCGAATCGATGCCCCAGATATTGCCGGGTGCGTCGAGCTCGATCGCCGTCTGGCACAGGCCGCCGTGTTGGGCAGGACGCTGGGTCCATTTCACGTGGCCGCGCGTGGAAATCGGCTTCGAATCCTGGTCTTTGCCGTTCAATTCCAGTATCACGAAGGCGTTGGGCGATACCTCGTATTTCGATTCGTACATGCAACCATGGCAATTGACGGTGACGGTGGATACTTCCTCGTGGTAAGGCCCGCGGAACAAGTCAACTCCCTGCACGTCGAGCCGAATGGCCCGGTTGACGCGTGTGCTGCGTCGCGCTACACGTCCGGAATGAATGGCAAGCGAGCCGTTCGACACGTTTCCCTCTCTGCGCTGGTTCATACAGGATAGAACGCGCCGTCTCGCGGATAGCCGGCAAATCGATGAGCCTGCGTCAATGAGTTACTACCTATTGGCCCGGCGGCGGAGTAGTGGCGAGCCGACGCGCCTGCTCGCTCTTCGCTGCGTCAGTTCCCAGTAGAACTTCTCGGCCTCTCCATCACTGTGGTTCAATTGCTGTTCGCCGCACTCCCCAGTTTCTGTATCTGTAAACGCGATGTACTGATCGCTCGGGTGATAATCCACGCCTATAATGATCATGTTCGGCTCCTTGTGCGCCGGCTGTGTAGTGAATGAAAGGTCACACGATGAAGGAATAGCGAGCCACATCGACCCCGAGTCATGCGGAGTCTCCCGCGAGGGTGGCGTCGAAGCGTTGACAGGGGAA
>PKUY01000043.1 GCA_003131705.1 Acidobacteriota bacterium
ACTCGACGGGCGGCGGCGAAGTCGCGCGCTACATCGGGCGCCATGGAACCAAGCGCGTGGCAAAGGCAATCCTCATCAGCGCGGTCCCGCCGCTGATGCTGAAGACCGCCGCGAATCCCGGCGGGTTGCCGATGGAGGTATTCGACGGTCTCCGGGCAAGCGTGCTTGTCGACCGCGGGCAATTCTTTAAGGATTTGAGCGAACCGTTTTACGGCGCGAACCGGTCAGGCGCGAAAGTCTCGCAAGGTTTGAAGGATTCGTTCTGGCTGCAAGGAATGCTGGCCGGGCACAAAGCTTGCTACGACTGCATCAAGGCGTTCTCNNGCGACGGCGATCAGATCGTTCCGATTGGCGCGGCAGGCATGCTCTCGTCGAAAATTGTTGAGGGAGCGATGCTGAAGGTTTATCCGGGCGCGCCGCACGGAATGTGCTCAACGCTGAAAGATCAAATTAACGCGGATTTGCTCGCGTTCCTTAAGGGCACAGCCGTTTCAGCGTCAGCGTAACCTGACTTAGCCGAAGCGTTAGCCGGCTTTGCGGCGGGACTTCTTGGGGGCGTCGGCGGCTTGATCGCCTTTGGGGACCACCCGCAAAAGCGTTTTCTTTTCAGCGTGAGGCTTTTGCGTCAGGCTCTGTTTGAGGGCGGCCATCAGATCGACGGGCGCGGCCTGCACGGCGGGCACTGTGGCAATCACATCCTGGTCTTTCGCTTTGGCCTCGATCAGTGTGCGCAAACCTTCCTGATACGTGTCATGGTATTTTTCGGGCTGGAACGTGCCCGCGAGCGTTTCGATCAGTTGCGATGCGAGGGAGCGCTCTTGTTCCTTGATTTCGAATTTATCGGCGCCGGCGTCGGCAGGCTGGCGGATTTCATTGGCATAAAACATCGTGTGAACGGTGAGTCCGCTTTTTCGGGGGCGAATGATGACGATATATTCGCGGTTGTGCATCGTGACTTTCGCGATTCCCGCGTAGCCTGATTTGTTCATCGCGTCCAGCAGCAGGCGGTAACCCTTCGCGCCAGCCGGCTCCGGTGTGGCGTAATACGACGCGTCGAAATAGAGCGGATCGATTTCGTCCACTTTCACGAATTCCAAAATCTCCATCACGCGAGCGGATTCAGGCTCGATCTTGTCCAACTCGTCTTCGTTGAAAAGGAGATATTGGTCCTTTTCGTATTCGTAGCCTTTTTCGATTTCGTTGCGCTCGACATTGCGATTGCAAGTAGGGCAGAAGAGGGGCTGCTTCAGGCGCGAGTGGCAGATCTTGTGGATCTGATTGAAGCTGATGCGCTCCGTGCGCGCGGCGGGCGACATCTGTATGGGAATCGAAACCAGACCGAACGATAGCGAGCCCTTCCATGTAGCGGCCATTTTCCCTCCTTCGCCGGAGTAGAACCCGAATGGTAAAGCTTATGTTCAAGCTCGGCAATAAAAGAAACGGGCCTGAATACAATGAAATAGGCGAACAAGGGGCGAAACATCGGCGGGGGTATCGCGGAGTTGGTCAAGCAACAGGGAGCGGTTAAGAGCTGACAGAGCGGCAAGCTGCCTTCGCGAAGCACAGCGAGTGATCTACTCCTGTGGCGGGCGCGGCTGGACTTGCTTCTGGGCAGCTGCCGTCCACGGGGGGACGACGCCATTCATACGCGCGTAGGCGATGGACTGACCCAAATGCTCGTGATCGTGCGCCACGATGTGGAACACAATGTCGCCGGAACTTTTGAAATCCTGGAATTTCACCGGCTTATGCAGGTCGGCGTCGGACATTGCCTCGATTGCATGCCGTGCGTAATCGAAAGATTTGTTCAGTTGCTCAATGACCGCAGCCTTGTCCGTAGTCGATTTTTCGAAACCTTGGAACTTGAAGCCCGGCGACGGAGGCGCGCCAGCGACGGCGGTGAGCCCAAAGTTGCCAGCGGCGACATGCAAAAATAGTTCGCTGAACGAGCGGACACCGTCGGCAGGGCGCCAGGTGTACTTCTCCGCAGGGACCGCCTGTGCGAGGTCAACGATTTGTTTTTGGAGTTCCTGCAGCTCTACCAGCGCACGCGCTTTCAAGTCGTAGGATGAGGACGGAGGGATCGCGCCGCTCGTTGGCATGGCTTGCCCGAACGCCTGTCCGGACCCGGCTGCCAGCGCCAGGGCGAACGTCAAAAGCGTGAGACCCAGTTTATTCATGCTTGATTCCCCCCTCGAAGGAAAAACGCCAGACAGACTCTACTCTTCCCGGGCGGGTTGGGGCAACCCTTATTGCGCCTTGCAGAGAAAAGGAAGTCAGGAAACGGTCAGGAAATGGACTGCATGCGGGAGAATTCCCAGATCGTGCGCGTCGCGTCGAGATTGCGGCTGGCTTTGCCAACGACGAGCTTCGGCAGATATTGCGGCCGCTTGGCCACGTGTGACTGCCGCCCTCGATCGTGTACACCGACGAGGGTGACAAAGCCCAAAACGGCGACGGCGGCGATGATAGCGGCGATGGCGGCGAGTTTGCGCGTGCGGCCTTCTCAGCTTAAGCCCCGCTCACTGAATCATTACGCGCGCAAAATGAAAACAATTTCCGGCAAGGAATCAGTTGTCGCTCTCAGGCGCAGAGTCAACGTCTTCGGGGAAATCGGGCAGGTCGCCGTGGGTAATGCCGCGAAGCTCGGTTCGAATTACTTCCGAGGAAAATCCGGCGCGGAGCAGGCTGCGATGGAGCGACGCGATCTTGCGCTGGCCAAGCGCGCCGCGAACGTGCACGAGGTGTCGCTTGAGTCGTGCGCGTACGAGTGCGGCTTCGTCTGTGTCGGCGAAAATAGCGCCGAGCGCGGTCTCAATATGCTGGTCGGGCACGCCGCGCGTGCGCAGCTCGCGGGCGATGCGGAAACGTCCCTGGCGCCGCGAATTGGCGTGAAGGCGAGCGAAGTCGAGAGCGTAGCGGGCGTCGTCGAGGTACCGGTTTTCGCGCATCCGCGCGACAACAGTGGAGACGAGTTCCGCGTCGTCGGCGCGGCGCGCGAGATACGCGCGCATCTCGTGAACCGAGTACGCGCGGCGCATCAGTACGCGGACGGCGGAATTGTACAGCTCCTCTTCGGTCTCGAGTTTGCGCGGAGAAGAGCGGGAACGCATGGACGAAGGATAGAGACAAGGCGGCGCGGACGCAAGGACGGGGGCGAAGCGCTGTCGTTAGCACACGATGTG
>PKUY01000436.1 GCA_003131705.1 Acidobacteriota bacterium
AAGCGCTTCATGCTGCACTACAACTTCCCGCCGTTTTCGGTCGGCGAAGTGAAGTTTCTTCGGGGACCGGGCCGGCGGGAAATCGGACACGGGGCGTTGGCCGAACGCGCGTTGGCAAACCTGCTTCCGACGGAAGCAGAATTCCCTTACGCCATGCGTGTGGTTTCGGACATCCTCGAATCCAACGGATCTTCGTCCATGGCGACGGTCTGTGGCGGATCGCTCTCTTTGATGGACGCGGGCGTGCCGCTAAAGGCTCCTTGCGCTGGAATCGCGATGGGGTTGGTGCTCGAGGGCGATAAGTACGCCATCCTCACCGACATCGCCGGCGCGGAGGACCACTACGGGGACATGGACTTCAAGGTTGCCGGCACGCGCCAGGGAATTACGGCGCTCCAGATGGATATCAAAGTCTCCGGCGTGAGCATCGCCATGATGCGCGAAGCGCTCGAGCAGGCCCGCAAAGCGCGTCTGCACATTCTCGACATCATGGACCCAACGATTTCATCCGGCCGCAAGGAGATTTCCGACTACGCGCCGCACCTGCACATGCTGCAAATTCCCACGGACAAGATTCGCGACCTGATCGGACCAGGCGGAAAGAAGATCCGCGGCATCATCGAGGCGACGGGCGTGAAGATCGACGTGATGGACGACGGCAAAGTGCACGTATTTGCCAGCAATAGCGAGGCCGCTGAGGCAGCGCTGAAAATGATCAACGACGTGACCGCCACCGCCGAAATTGGCAAGACCTATCTCGGCACGGTCGTGCGCATCGCGGAATTCGGCGCGTTCGTCGAAATCTTCCCCGGCACGGATGGCCTTCTGCACATCAGCGAAATCGCGGAAGCGCGCATCCGCGCCGTTCGCGACGAACTCAAGGAAGGCGATCAAGTTCTGGTGAAGGTACTCGCCATCGAAGGGAACAAAGTCCGCCTAAGCCGCAAGGCGGTTCTGCGCGATCAGCGGGACAAACAACCTTCGACCGAGACCGCCGGCTAATACCGGCAAAATCCTAATTGCACGAGCGTTCTTTGGGTCGAGTGTTTCGACTCAGAGAACGCTTTTTTATTTGGAAAGATTTCGTTAAGGATTTCGCGAGGCTTGAAAAAGACGTATCGCAGCTTCGACTCTATCCAGCCTGCCTGACGCGCTCGATGCTGGCGCCGACTTGGCTCAGCTTCAGCTCGATCTGTTCGTAGCCGCGATCGATGTGGTAAACGCGGTCGATCCACGTGGTGTTATCTGCCACCAGCGCTGCAAGCACGAGACCCGCGCTCGCTCGCAGGTCGGACGCTGTTACTGGAGCGCCGCTGAGCGGCGACGGGCCCGTGACGATCGCAAGATTCCCGTCGATTGTGATGTTCGCTCCCATGCGTACCATTTCGCTCGCGTGCAGGTAGCGATTTTCGAAGATTGTCTCGCGAATGTGCGATACGCCCTGAGCTTGCGTGGCCAGTGCCATGAACTGCGCCTGCATATCGGTCGCGAAGCCAGGGTATTCCTCGGTGCTCACGTCGGCGGCTACCAGCTTCTTTGCGGCGCGAACGCGAAGCGCGGACGGGCCTTCGCAGCGAATGTCGACTCCACATTCCTCGAGCTTCGTGATGATGATGGCAAGGTGCTTGGGTTCGCAGTTGGTCAGCAACGGCTCGCCGCCCGTGATGGCCCCGGCGACCAGGAACGTTCCCGCTTCGATTCTGTCGGGAATTACCGTGTGCGTGGCTCCGTGCAACTTCTCGACGCCCTGCACGCGGATGGTGGACGTTCCCGCGCCTTCAATTTTCGCGCCCATTTTGATTAGCAGTTCGGCGAGATCGACAACTTCCGGCTCCAGCGCGGAATTTTCTAGAACGGTTTCGCCCTCGGCAAGTACTGCCGCGGTGAGAATGTTTTCGGTTCCGGTAACCGTTATTTTGGGGAAACGAAACGTAGCGCCGCGCAGTCGCTTGGCGCGCGCTTCCACGTAGCCGTGCTCGACGGTAGTTGTGGCGCCAAGCTTTTCGAGTGCCTGAATGTGCAGATCGATCGGCCGCGCGCCAATCGAGCAGCCTCCGGGAAGAGAAACGCGCGCGTAACCGAAACGCGCGACGAGCGGTCCGAGCGTGAGAACCGAAGCCCTCATTGTTTTCACGAGTTCGTAGGGCGCCTCCGCATGCGAGACGTTCTCGGCCTGGATGGTGAATTCGCTCGGCGGAATGTCGGGGCTCTGCACCTTGCAGCGCATGTGCGCGAGCAACTTGGCCATGGTAATGATGTCGCGTACGTGCGGGATGTTGAGCAGGCGAACAGGTTCTGCGGTTAGCAGTGTCGCCGCCATGGCGGGCAGGGCAGCATTTTTCGCGCCGCTGATCTCAACCGTGCCTTGGAGTCTGCGCCCACCATGAATTTTGAATCGATCCATTTCTAGCTCCGGACCTTGGCCCCAACTCGTCGCCCTCGTTTCATTTCGATCGCCAGGCGCACGCTTCCATGACTTGCTTCCAGCCGTTGCCGCGCTTCGCGGAGACTGGCGCCGCTTTTCAGGATCACCAAAGCGGCCGGCAAATCGTGTTTCGCCTGACGCAGAGCGTGTTCTGCCGCAGACAGGCTCACGCTCGCCGCCTCCTCCAGAATCCGCGCGCCTCGCCGGCGCAACTTCTGATTTGTCAGCGCCATGTGAACCATCCAGTTCTCGTAGACTCTGCCAAGCTGTACCATCGCAGCGGTAGATAGCAAATTCAGGACCATCTTTTGTGCCGTGCCGGCCTTGAGACGCGTGGAGCCTGCGATTGCCTCTGGTCCGGTGTCAGGCGCAATGGCGATCTGCGACCGGCGAGCCAGGGGCGAGCGCGGATTCGAAGTCACGCCGACCGTCACCGCTCCTCTTTTTCGGGCAAACTCGATCGCGCCTAGCACGTACGGCGTGGTCCCGCTTGCAGCGAGCCCGACTACCACGTCTCGTCGTGACATGCCCGCGCGGCGAAGATCTCGCGCGCCATTTGCCGATGAATCTTCTGCGCCCTCGACCGCATGTCGCAGCGCGCGTTCACCACCCGCGATAATCGCCTGCACCATTTTTGGCGGTGTCCCGAAAGTCGGCGGGCATTCGGATGCGTCGACGATCGCAAGCCGGCCACTGGTTCCCGCGCCCACGTAAAACAGCGTTCCGCCGCGCTGGAGCGACTTCACAATCGCGTCAACCGTGCGCGCAATCTGCGGCAGCTCCCGGCGAACGCTCAGTGCCACGCGCGCGTCCTCGCTGTTCAGCGCGCGCAGAATTTCGAGCGTGGACTTCCGATCGAGTCCGCGCGAACGCGGATTCCGCTGCTCTGTCCTGGCTGGTTTCAAGGAGCTCCCCACGCGTAAACGATTATAGCGGCAGGAGAACGCCGCACGACGTGCAGGATGGCGATTCCCGTCGGGATTGTGCCGAGGGAGTTATCGGGCGGACGCGGGTCCGGAGGCGAGACCCAATGCCTCGATAATGGCATCGTGGAGCGCCGGGCGAACCTGCCGGATCTTGTCATTGGACCGCGTGGGGTTCACCCGGTTCGTAAGCAGAACGACGAAAAAATTTCGCTCAGGGTCTATCCAGAGTGAGGTCCCGGTGAAACCGGTGTGGCCAAAGCTTTTCGCAGAGAAATAACGGCCCGACGAAGAGACCTCCGTGGGCACATCCCATCCAAGCGCTCGCGCCGAGTCACCAATCGTTTCCCGCGCGGTGAACTGCTGGATCGTTGAGCGAGCCAGAAGCCGTTCGTGCGCGTGCATACCGCCATTGAGGATCATCTGGGCGAACGCGGCGACATCCGGTGCGGTGGAAAATAGCCCGGCATGCCCCGCAACGCCGCCCATGGCCCACGCGTTCTCGTCGTGGACTTCGCCCCAGATCAGGCGCTTGCGATAGGTGGAGTCCTTCTCGGTCGGCGCAATTTGGCTACGCAGGCTGCGCGCGGGATTGAACGTCGAATGCTCCATTCCCAAGGGCGCGAAGATTTTCTGCCTTGCGAATGCAGCGAGAGATTGGCCGGTAAGGCGCTCGACGATTTCACCTAGAAGAATGAATCCGAGATCCGAATATTCGATTTGCGTCCCCGGCTTGTGGACGAGCGGTTCAGCGACAACGCGCGCGAGCATTGCCTCATGGCCCTTGGCGTCCTCATAAAAATCACGATGGCCCGGAAGCCCGGAATCGTGGAGCAGCAACATGCGAACCGTCACCTGGGCGCGCCACGATGGATCGGGATCAGATTTCGCAGCCGCCGAAAAGTCGGGCAGATAATTCACAACGGGCGAGTCGATATCGAGACGATGCTGCTGCACGAGCATCATCACCGCCGTCGTTGTGACGATCGGCTTCGTCAGCGACGCGATATCATAGATCGAGTTGACCGCGGTCTTGCGAGCCTTGCCACCGGTCCCGAGCTGGCCGAACGGATGCACGGCGAGCTGTCCATTTAGGCCCACCGCGAGGACGCCGCCCGGGAAAGCCCCGTCACTAACTGCGCGATTGAGCAGATCGTAGGCCGGTTTCAAATGATCGGACACCTCGGTGGGCGCTGGCTGCAGCGTCATCGGATTCGCCGCCAACTGCAAGCCAAACCCGCGCTGGACGGTTCCGGGAACTTCCACCGGAATTTTCCCCTGAATCGCTACTTGACCGAAAAGCGCGCGCGCGACAGCTCGTTGAGAGACGTCATTGGTCGAAAATTCGGCGAGCCAGGTTTTCGCGTCCGCAAAACGCTCGATGAGATACGGGCTTCCGAACGAGGCCACCACCGTCGGCTTTCCCGCTGCGAGCAATTGATTTACGAACGCGCGCTGATCGTCGGGAAATCCAACGGTGCCTTTTCGATCGGCCACTCGCACAAACAGCGCCGCAATCGCCACATCATATGTGCTCGATGGCGGCAAATGCAGCGCGCTTACCTTCGAATACTGCGTGTCGGCGCGCAGCACGGCGAGGGAGTCCACGCGCGGACGCATTTCGGGCTCGATCGTCTCTCCCGGAAACGGATCGGGATCGGCTGAGAGCGCGACGAGCAGAACGCGCAGAGGTCTCGTGGAGTCGAGGGGCAAAATACTTGGAGCGTCTCG
>PKUY01000311.1 GCA_003131705.1 Acidobacteriota bacterium
TTCAGCGCACCCAAAAGAGTGTCCACAATGCGCATAGTAGTGATGATATTCGCATTCGCCACGGCGCCCGGATATTGAACTTCCACCAATGACCCGGGCTCAGTGATGACTTTAACCGGCCGGAATGCGCCGGCATTCCCGGGCAGTTCTGGATCAAGCACAGCCTTTAGCACGTAGTACACGCAAGCCGCCGCGGAAGCCGGACGGCAGTTCAACGGTCCCTGCACCTGTTTGCTAGTACCCGTGAAATCGACTACAAATTTGTCCTTGGTAACTTCGATCGTCACCTTGATCTTGATCAGATCTTCCGTCCAGCCGTCCCCCTCCAGATAGTCTTCAAATGTGTATTTGCCCGGGGTAAGCTTGCGTAGTCCCGCGAGCATTCTTTGCTCGGAGTAGTTCATGATTTCCTGCATGTATCGCTGAACTGTTTCTTTCCCGTAGCGATCCATCAATTCGACTACGCGGCGTTCTCCTACGTTGTTGGCGGCGATCTGGGCCATGATCGATATCTCCTCGAAACTCAGTCGTCGTCTGCGAAGGACGGTGTGGCCGGCGCGACGCCGGCTTCGGCAAGCACCTTGCGAAGCCATGGCNNCACCTTTGGATCACGAACGTTCTGCATCACAAGGTCAACAACGTCGTAGTTCAGCTCCCCGCGGCGGGACAGTTTCAAGGGTGGGATCTGCAGTCCCTCCTGATAAATCTCGGTAACTCCGAATGGCATGCTTCCGGGCGCATAACCACCCACATCCACGTGGTGGGCCTGGTTGGCAACGAGAGCAACTAGTTCGTCCTTGTAAAAAATCGGCGAAACTACGCAAATATCATTCAGGTGCCCAGGCCCGGCGGGATAGGGATTGTTCATGATGATGTCGTCGCCGGGCTCCAACGTCGACGCAGGGATCTTGCTCAGCGCCGTACCCACAGCGGCACCCATGACTCCCAGGTGCAGAGGGGTCCCGATCTCGCTCTGAGAAATGACCGCGATGGCACCGGCTGTGTCGTAGAGCGCACAAGACGCATCTCGCCGGTCTTTGATATTGGTCGAACGAGAAGTTCGTATCAGCGCAACCGACATCTCTTCTGCTATTGAGTACGCTGCGCTGGTCAACACTTGCAGAGTTATCGGATCAACGTTGAATACCATTCCTTCGCTTCCCTCCAAATTCACTGGCACCGGAACGCCTGTTGGCGAGCAAAAGTCGCCTCTGATCCTTATGGCTAAGCGGCGGGATCCACCCTTCCGCCTTGACCGATGAAACCCTAACAAATAATTGGTAAACGTGTAAAGGGTAAAGTGGACAGTGGACAGATGATAATTGTATTGACATGTCTACCAATTATGGGGTATTGGGTTGCGGTCGTTTCTTTATCGTTGTGCTGCCGCCACTACCTCGATGCGGACACCAGCCNNTGACGTTGTCCGATGCAGGTACTGGCCGATATACGCTGACGGCTCGACAGGAGAAAAACTATGAAACAGTTGAAGAACTTCCTTCTTATTCTGGTTTTCATGTTCTTTGTTTCTGCCACAGACGCCGGGGCCCAGATAAGCGGTTCCGTCGTCGGGACCGTCTCAGATACGTCCGGTGCTGTTGTACCGCAGGTGAGCCTCGTCTTGACGAACCTCGCCACCAACGCAACGCGAACAACAGCGTCGTCGGGAACTGGCGATTTTAGCTTTCCGCTGGTGTTGGTCGGACAATACAGCATCTCTGCTGAGCTGAGTGGGTTTCGTAAAACAGAAATACCCAATTTGTCGGTTACCCTCGGGGAGGCGACCCGGATCGACATCCGATTGGCGGTGGGCGGAACTTCTGAAAAGGTTTCGGTTCAAAGTGAAGTTGCCGCCGTTCAGACGGAGTCAGGCGCAGTGGAGGGGGTCGTCGAAAAAGCTGACCTTATGAGTCTGCCTCTAAACGGTCGCAACTTCATTCAACTAGTCGCCCTGGAACCCAATTCCGTGCCGTCCCCTAATACATCCTTTTTTCGGAACTTGGGGGGGTATAACCTTGTCGCGGGCGCGCCGGTCTCAGCAACAGCCGTGACAGTCGACGGTGTTAACATCCGCGACCTAAATGATCCCCGCGTCAACATCGCGCTGAATCCAGATGTAATTCAGGAATTCCAAGAGAACCAAAGCAACTACTCCGCAGCGCAAGGCCGGGCCGGCGGTGCGCAAGTAAATTTAGTTACGAAGTCAGGGACCAATTCGTTTCACGGCAGCATTTTTGAATTCTTCAGGAATGACTTGCTGGACGCTAAGAACTACTTCGACAAAGCGAAGCCTCCTTACCGGCAGAACCAATTCGGCTTTAGCTTTGGCGGGCCGATAAGGAAAGACAAGACGTTCTTCTTCGTCGGCTATGAAGGCCTCAGAATTGCGCAGCTCGAGACTTTTTTATACACAGTGCCAACTATAGCGGAGCGCGGAGGAGACTTTACAGGCCAGCTGCAAATTTTCGACCCCTCCACTTATAACCCGGGTACAGGATTGCGTTCACCATTTCTCAACAACATCATTCCCCAGAGTGAAATCTCACAAACGTCGCTGAATGCGCTAAAGCTCTTGTACCCGATCCCGACGTCCCTGGGCAACGTCAACAATCTTGTCGGCAATCCGATTAATAACAGTACGAATGATCAGTTCAGCGTTCGCATTGACCACAAACTCGGAGACAAAGACTCTTTGTTTGGACGATATATTTACTATAACTATCGCAGACTCACGGGCATTTTCACTAGCTTGCCGAATTTTTTGGACCACTTCAATACGCCATCGCAAAACGCCGCGATCGGCTATGTCCACATATTTGGACCAACAACTGTCAATCAATTCCGTGTTGGATATCACCGGATGACACAGCTACTAGGGGATGTTCAGATTAATGTTCCGATTGACCAACAAATCGGCATTACTGGGACCTCGCCGATTTTTCTCGGCAGCCCGTCCATCGCTATTTCGGGACTTGGTACGACCGGCGGGATCAGCAACGCACCAAATGACCGGTCTGACAATGGTTTCTACCTGTATGAGGATCTGTCACACAATTTGGGAAAGCACGAACTAAGCATGGGGTTTGATGTTGACTACGACCAGGTGAACGGCGGTTACAACCCTTTTTCGCGTGGCAGGTTCTCTTTTACCGATAACTATTCGGCTCAGATCGGGGAACGTGCAACAACAGGTTCGGCGATTGCGGATTTTTTGCT
>PKUY01000180.1 GCA_003131705.1 Acidobacteriota bacterium
GGACCTCATCATATTGGACATGAACTTACCCGTGTTGAGTGGCCTCGCGGCGGTGCGCCAGATTTTGCGCAACTCGCCCCGCACTAAAATCTTGATTTTCACGGTCCACGAATCCGATCAGGCCGTTCGGGAAATTCTCTCGGCCGGAGCCCATGGCTATCTCTCCAAAGCAAAAGGCGGTCGCGATCTTTTGAAGGTAGTCAAGGACATGCTTAGGGCCGGTAGCTCCCGCTCCTCGGCGCTTTCGCAAGCCTCAGCCTAGTCCTGCGAGCGGCCCGACAGACACGCACAATGCCACCGCGCTTAGTTTCAACCGCCGCCCATTGTCTTCGAGTTACGCTTCCTGTCCTTCCCACTGAGTCGGTTTCAGCAAAAGATTCAATCATCTCTTCCGATGTCTTCGCCACTTTCGTGGATTGCCGCCTAGACTACGGGAAGAACTCATCATCGCTACAGCCATCTCTGGATGGTGAGCTCCTGACCCGAACAGTAGCCTGCCAACTCAGAATCAAAATCAGGCGGCCGGTTGGAACCAACCGGTCCTAAGGCGGAGAGATCGCAATGAAAACGAAAACTCTGAAGGACGTATATGTGGATGAACTGCGGGACTTGTACGACGCAGAACGGCAACTAATCAAGGCGATTCCCAAAATGGCGAAAGCCGCTACCTCCGAAGATCTGCGCAAAGGTTTTGAAGAACACCTCGAACAAACAAAGGGGCACGCAAGCCGTCTCGAGCAGATTCTTCAAGGACTTGGAGAGGCTGTTAAGGGGAAGAGATGCAAAGGAATGGAAGGAATCGTAACGGAAGGCGGAGAAGTAATGTCGGAAGACTACGAGGGGGCCGTAATGGATGCGGCCCTTATTACTGCCGCGCAACGCGTCGAGCACTATGAAATCGCGGCCTACGGCTCGGTCCAAGCGTTTGCAACCCTGATAGGAGAAACAGAAGCGGCCGGCTTGCTCGAGCAAACCCTCGCGGAGGAAAAGAAGACGGACGAGAAACTCAGCGAGCTGTCAGACGAAATCAATTCGCAGGCTTTCGAACCTTCGAATTCGAACGAAGAAATGCCAGATGAGGAACCCAAGGTCAAACAGCGGGCAGCGAAAGCGGGCAGCTCACGATAGCTACGGTCCATCACTTGTCCCCTGCGGAGCGGCCGGATTCGATGCTAAGCACTGAAAATTGAGGGGAGGGCTGAAACCATCCCCTCAATTAATCAGAGCCTGGCGCGGGCATTTCCCGCATGCAGATTCGGAGTTCTTGGTACCACGCACTCCTACAGCAAGTCCTTTAGTGCTCTAACGAATTGACTGTATTGCCCCTTTCAGCGCAATCGAAGAATATTGTTTTGACGGACAGATATTCAAAAGGCTTCGTCAATAGAAACGGAAAGGGATCCACAGCGATGATCTTTCCATCCGGAGAAAATCAGGGAGCAGGGCGCGTGGTACCGATGAGTCCGGCAAGAAATTCCCGTCGAGAATCTTCTTGGCCTACTATTTTGGTAGCGACGAACGATCCAGAGATTCGCGAAAACATGGCTAATCTTCTTCAAAACTANNAGAAGTCAACACTGTGTGGGTCAAAAGTCTGGAAGAAACCAAGCGTGCGCTTGTCACGGAGAACGTGGCTGCATGTTTTTGCGGCTTCTGGCTGGTTGATGGGACATATCGAGATGTGGTGAGGCAGTTGAAGCGCCGGCCAGTGGAGCTCCCCGCCATTATTGTTTGCGCGCCGACGTGCCCTGACGAATATCGCGACTATCTGGCCGCTCTAAATATCCGTGCGTTCGATTTCATCTGCCATCCCTACCGAAAGACAGATTTGGAAAGAATTTTGCGGTGCGCGATTAGACCGAACAGCAACACGGTTCAAATGCCTTCAGCGATGGCAAGTTCCGCGAATGTTTCTCTTCTTCCCCCTCGTTTACGCCCAGCGGGTTAGTGCCGCAAGCAGAAAACGACAATGTAGAATGGTGGTGTGAGAAATTCTCGCGCATCCGGCTTATTGCATTCTGAAATGCTCGCCCAAAGTTCCTTAGTATGTCACTCACTCGTCAATTGCGATGAACTGCCCAAATTCAGCTCTCGGTGTGTATTCTGGGAGCGCACACGAAGGAATTCATGGCCTCTGCTCCACCATTGGTAAACGTCTTCGCCGAAATTGAAGAACCCATTCTCGGCGAGCTATTTAGCGTCGAACGCCTGGAGCAGCACGCAGAGACCCTCGCAGCGGCGCAGGTCGTTACGGTGGATTCGAGCGCCGGCCGATCGCTTATTCCTCGCGTTGCTGAGAACGGGCGTTTGCTGCTGGAGTATTACCGCGCGACGGCTCGCTCCATTCAGGGCGAAGAGTCGATCACTCCCGCCGCGCAGTGGCTCGTCGAAAATTTCTACATCGTAGAAGAACAGCTTCGCGAAATTCGCGATGACTTGCCACTCGGCTTCTACAAGAAATTGCCCAAGCTTGCCTCCGGTCACCTGGAGGGATATCCGCGGGTCTACGGAATCGCATGGGCATTCGTGGCGCACACCGACAGCCGCTTCGACCCGGAAATACTGCGGCGATTCGTGAGTGCGTATCAGCGGGTGCAGCCCCTTTCGATCGGAGAACTTTGGGCCGTGGCAATCACGCTGCGCGTGGTGCTGGTCGAAAATCTGCGCAGGCTGGCGGCGCAAATCGTGATGAGCCGCGAAGCCCGCAACAAAGCCGATATTCTTGCCGACAGACTGCTGGGCACGGGTGGGCAATCGCTGGTTTCTCCTGCGACGGTCCTGCGCCAATTCGAAAAGAAACCTTTGGACCGGGCGTTTGCGGTGCAGCTTGTGCAACGTTTGCGTGATCTGGATCCTAAAGTGGGGCCGATTTTGCTTTGGCTGGACGAGCAGTTGGCGGCTCAGGGAACGAGCGCCGACGAAATTGTCCGCGCCGAACACCAGCAGCAGGCGACCGTGAGCGTCACGGTGCGTAACATTATTACGAGTATGCGTCTGACCTCGTCGTTCGACTGGCAGACGTTTTTTGAGAGCGTCAGCCTTGTGGACGAAGTTTTGCGCGAAGGAAGCAACTTTGGCGAGATGGATTTTGCGA
>PKUY01000225.1:0-753 GCA_003131705.1 Acidobacteriota bacterium
GCGCGAAATGGGCACCGTCCCGTTGCTGACACGCGAAGGCGAAGTCGCCATCGCGAAGCGAATCGAGCGCGGGCAGTTGCTCGTGTTGAAAACCATCACGCGCGCTCCGCTCATCTTGAAGGAGCTTTTGCAGGTCGGCGAGGATTTGCGCAACGGCTCCCGCTCGATCAAGGAAATCGTTCAGTTCGACGACGAAGAACTGACCGAAGAAAAAATCGAAGCGAAAACCAAAGCGACGCTCAAGCAGATCGACCAGATCGCCAAGCTTTACTTGCTCGCGATGAAACTGGTTGCAAAGCTCGAGCGCGTTCCACGCTCGAAGAAGCGCCCATACCTCCATGCCCGCTATGCTGTCGCGCGAACCCGCGTCGAGATGTCCAATCTCGTGCGCGACATCGAATTCAATCTTCTCGAAAAGAAGCGGCTGATCGACAAGATTCATCAAACCGTCGAGCGCGTTCATTTCCTCGAGCGCGAAACAGTCAAGCTCGAGCGGCGTGTCGACGCGTCGAAAGGCGACGTTCAGGCCGAAGCGCGCAAAGACCTGCGAGCGCGCCGTCAGGAACTGAACGAGATCGAAGTCGCCAGCGAGGTTAGCCCCACGGAGTTGAAGCGCGCGCTCCAGGTGATTCTTCGGGGCGAAGCCGAAGCCGAACAAGCGAAAAAAGAGCTGATTGAAGCGAACCTTCGGCTTGTTGTTTCCATCGCAAAGAAATATACCAACCGCGGATTGCAATTCCTCGATCTGATTCA
>PKUY01000225.1:765-16261 GCA_003131705.1 Acidobacteriota bacterium
GCATCCCGGTGCACATGATCGAGACGATCAACAAGCTCGTGCGTACCCAGCGTCAGCTCGTGCAGGAGCTCGGTCGCGAGCCGACGTCTGAGGAAATCGCAAAGCGCATGGATATTCCCGTCGCCAAAGTGCGCAAGATTCTCAAAATCGCTCAGGAGCCTATCTCGCTCGAAACTCCTATCGGCGAGGAGGAAGATTCGCATCTCGGCGATTTCATCGAGGACAAAGCCGTCGTCTCGCCGTCCGATGCCGTGATCAATCTGAGTCTCAAGGAGCAGACGTCTTCGGTGCTGAAGACCCTGACGCCGCGCGAAGAAAAAGTCATCAAGATGCGTTTCGGACTGGACGATGGCAGCGAGCACACGCTCGAAGAAGTGGGCCAATCGTTCGCCGTCACGCGCGAACGCATCCGTCAGATCGAGGCCAAAGCGCTGCGCAAACTGCGCCATCCGTCCCGTTCACGAAAGCTTCGCGCGTTCCTCGAAGGCTCATCGAACGATTACTAGTCTGCATCGATTGTGATCTTGGGGGCGCCGCTCTCGCGGCCCCCAACGATGCCTCTGAGCTTCGAGGACTTCTGCAATTGCCTTTACGGCTTCATCGCTTCAACGTTTGGCATCCCTCGGCCTTTTCGCGGCTCACCTCGAAAAACGCGGATGGATGCAAAAACGATTATCCTGCAACTATCTCGCTAGCGCCGCACTCCGTCGCACACGGCAAATCCTGTCCCAAGCACAGCAACTCCCCGCTGAAAATTTCTTTCGCTGATCGCCTGCGGACATATCATGTTTCCATGGCCACGAGGCTCGAAGTGCGCGGGCTTACAGTCAAGCTGCCGACCCGAGCTGGCTGGATCCGGCCGGTCAACGATGTGTCGTTCTCGCTGGGCGAAGGCGAGACGCTGGGCATCGTCGGCGAATCCGGCTCCGGAAAGACGATGCTCGCGCTCGCGCTAATGGGCCTGGATCCTCCCGGCGCGCGCCGCCGCGGACAAGCATGGCTTCAGCCACGCTCGCGAGGTGGCGAAGGGCAAAACCTCATTACTGCCGCACCCGCCGAAATGCGCGCGCTGCGTGGCCGCGAAATAGCCATGATCTTTCAAGAGCCAATGACCGCCCTCAATCCCATGATGCGCGTCGGCGCGCAGATTGAAGAAGCGATCCGCGTCCATGAATCTGGCCTCAGCGGCAGCCAAGTCCGGGAGCGCGCGCGCCAGGCACTCGAGCGCGCCGCCATTCCCGAACCCGAGTCGCGCGCGCGTCAATATCCCCACCAGCTTTCGGGCGGCCTGCGCCAACGTGTCATGATCGCCATGGCGCTGGCGGCGAATCCCGGCGTTCTGATCGCCGACGAGCCCACCACGGCGCTCGATGTCACGGTGCAAAAGCAAATCCTCGAGCTGCTGGCAAATCTGCGCCGCGAGCTACAGCTTTCAATGCTATTCGTGACGCATGACCTGGGCGTCGTCGCGCAAGTCGCCGATCGCGTCGCGGTAATGTACGCGGGCCGCATCGTCGAGGAGGGCGCCGCTTCCGAAGTGTTGCGCCATCCGCGACATCCATACACCGAAGGTTTGCTGCGCGCGGCGCCCCAGTTGACGCGCGAGAAGCTGACTCCGATTGCAGGCACGGTTCCTGCTCTTGACGCGCTGCCTCCTGGCTGCGCGTTTGCCCCGCGCTGTGTGCACCACGTGGCTGAATGCGACGCGGCAGTCCCCGATCTTCGCCGTCCAAGCGGCGCGGACGAAAATCATCACGCGCGGTGTATTCTTGTTCGTTGACGTCGCTGAAGACAACGGCTCATGAAAATCGAAAGCGCTCTGCAACTCTGTTTGAACAACACAGTTCTTTTCATCGCGGGCGCGAAACTCTGAATATGGCCGACGTCACCACTCTTCTCGAGGCGCGGAACCTGCGGAAATCCTTCGCGGTTGGAATGGGCGCGTTCAAAACTTCGGCGCGTCAGGCTCCCGCTGTCGATGGTGTGAGCTTTTCCGTGGAGCGCGGCGAAACTCTCGGTATCGTGGGCGAATCCGGTTGCGGCAAGACAACGCTAGCGAGAATGCTCATGCGGCTCATTGAACCGGACTCCGGCGAAATCCTTTTTCGCGGAGAGAACTGGCTCAGTGCGGGCGGAGTGGAATTGCGATCGCTTCGGCGCGGCATTCAAATGGTATTTCAAGATCCTGTGGCGTCGCTCAATCCGCGCATGCGCGTGGGCACAATCGTTGGCGAACCTGTCGCGATTCATGAACCGCAGCTTTTGCGCGTCGATCGGCGTGCGCGCGTGGAGAGCATGCTCCAGGCCGTTGGTGTTGGCGCCGAAGCGCTCAGCCGCTATCCTCACGAGTTTTCCGGTGGGCAGCGCCAGCGCATCGGAATCGCTCGCGCGCTGATTCTGCGCCCCGATCTGGTAATTGCAGACGAACCTGTTTCGGCGCTGGATGTTTCGGTCGGCGCTCAAATCCTGGAGTTGCTCGACCGTCTCCGTCGCGACCTTTCGCTCACGCTGATCCTGATTTCGCACAGCCTTCCCGTGGTTGCGCAACTCGCAACGCGCGTTGCCGTAATGCAGGGCGGCCGCTTCGTCGAATCGGGCGCCGCCGAACAGGTGCTGCAGTCGCCGCAGCATCCGTACACACAGGCTTTGATTGCAGCCGTCCCGCAAATGCCCGCTTAATTCGTTCAGGAACTTTTAGCGAGGTATCTTCTTTTCAGCGAAGCACAACGAGGAAGAATTCAGATCCGCCGTTCGATATTCGGAAAAGCGAGCCAGACTTTCACGCCGCAGAAATGCGATCCTTCCGTGCAGATCGGAGTTGAAATTCCCGCGCGGAGATGGCACGGCGGCCCGATGTAACGCCCGAGTTCGGGAAACGCCGCGCGCACCTGGTGCACCTCCTCGATTGACGCCTGATAAATTTCCTCTTGCGCATTGAAACATGTCCGCATCGTCCATTTGTGGAGCAAGTGCAGCAGTGATCCCGACTCCACAAGCCGGATTGCCTTCGCGTTCGGCAACAGGTAGAGCGCGGATTCGCGCGGCACGCCTCGATCGAGCAATGCGTTTTTCGCCGCCCACGCCTCTTCCATGGCCTGTTGATAAATTTCCAGCGCGCGCGGGTTTTCGCGGATCAGCATTGGCGTGATGTAGTCGGGCGAGCGCGTATCAGCAAGCGTGAGCAGAGGCCGCGAGCCAGGAACCATGCGGTGCCGCTGGTCCTGGCTATCCGCGGTGTGGCTGATTTTCTTGGCGAAAGTGAAGGCCGCGTGATCGAGCGGGCGCATCATCGGTGCGTTCACACCAAGGTTCAGCGTCTCGCGCCGATACGGATTGCGCGCCGGATTCAGCATCCGATCGATTGCTTCTCCGTCCGGACATTCCGTCGCGGTCAGCCCCAGCACGGCGCGATACGCCTCAGCCATCGATCCAATCGCCCGAGGCGAGTAGTCGATGAGTTGCGACGTGCGTCCGGAAAGGCGGCCGTCGAATTCGCGCGCAAAGGCTTCGCCGTCGCGCGGCGGCTGCTGCCATTCCGGCAAATCTTCCATTGGTTCGATGTTGAAGCGATCCAAAAACTGCGGATCGATCTCGAGAACTCGCGCGACCATTTCTCCAATCACATGCCGCGCCTCGGTCGGCGTGTCGTTCGCCGCCTGCGTGCGCCACAGCCGGTAGAGGACGATGCCCGAAAGCGTGTGCACCATGGTTGTGAACGCCGCAACCGGCAGAACGTATCGCGCTACTTCGATCGCGCGCTTTCCCGATTGCCTCTCGACCTTCTGTGCGCGCAGCGGATGCGACATTTCGCTGACGTGCCAGATGTCGCTCAGAATGGCGCGCGCCGTCGGCTCAAGCACTCGCGTCAGCTCGCGGTAATGTTCCCACGCGCGTGCAATTGCTTTTTCGTAGATGGCGTGCTCGGCCGGGCCGAAGTTTGGATGGTCTTGAGAATTGTCAGGTGAGCTTTCGAGCGGTATATAGGCCTGTGCCCTGTCGAGCCGGACATAGCGCTGGCTCTGCTGCTCGGAGTTGTAAAACGGGTGCGCGTGAAGAAACGACCACACGAAATGCCGGCTGATGTTCTCGAGTCCGAACTCGAAATGCGCGTGCTGGTAAACGGTGTGGTGCCCGCCGAAATACGTTCCCGCGCCGATGGTCACACGCTGCTTTTCGGTGACTTCCTCGGGACCAACGAGATGGGTCGAATAGCACGTTCGCGCCGCCGCAATCGCTGAATCAAAGGGATGCGCGAACGAGTTGCGCAGCGTCACGCGCGGCGCCGCAGTCTCAACTTGCGAGCCGTGCGAACTCGACGGCGGTTCCGGTACGGTAGAAAATTGCGCGGCCATCTTGAGCGATTGTACACTGGCGCAGCGCTGGATTCACATCGGGGTGCAGCGTGATGGGTGGTGCGTCGGCGACAATCCGGAATCTGATCCGCCGGGCACGGGCGCACCTGGGCCATGATGGGCAACGATTCAGTTCATCCCAGGTGTGCGATTTGCTTTGAGTTACTTCTTGGCGGTTGCGGTCGCGGCAGCTTTATCCGCGTATTTCTTCTGGAAGCGCTCGATGCGCCCCGCTGTATCCAGCAATTTCTGCTTGCCGGTGAAGAAAGGATGGCAGCTCGAGCAGACTTCTACGCGAATCGTCTCGCCCTTGATTGTGGACCGCGTTTGAAACTTGCTGCCGCAGGCACAACTCACCGTTACGGCATGGTAATCGGGATGAATTCCTTCTCTCATGGAAAAGCTCCTGTCTGCCGGCCGGTCTGCGCGAATGCCAGACAATGCTACGCAATCGCGTCGCTAGGCTAGCGGGGAAGCTTTATTGTACTCGAAAATCGCACTAGCTCCTACGCGCGATACCATTGGTGCTGGGTTAGTTTCCGGTTACCCGACCTGCGTGCCCAGTCGGAGCGCGGCTGTGCGAATTCGACCGGATACGAACCATTGAACTGAGTGAGAAGTACGAGAAAGACAAGAAAAATGACCGCGGCAAAGCGGAAATAGACTGTGAAGTTTTCTAACACCATTAGACCAACGGGACGGCGGTTCCCTGGGTCTGGAATGCGTTTGGGATTTGAAGAAAAAACGTGAGACCAAAAAGATAGAACATCGCAACAACAGTTTGCCGCAGGTTCGCTGACCGATGATTGAGCAGAGCCAAAGACTTACGATGGGAATTGTCATTCTGGACCGTCCGTAAAGAGCGGAGGCGTACCAGAACGAAAAGAAGCAGAAAAAACCGAGAGAAAGGACTTAGGGAATACCACACACTGGACCACGCCTCAAAAAGTTCTATCAGCATCGTTATTAGACACCAGGCAGTTGTAATTGGTTCCGAGGAGGACCCACTACCTATTCATTGGATGATAGAAGCGGCCCCCATGATTCGATCAGCCAAGAGAGCATGTGGGAGCTCTGACCGCGAACCTCACGAGCCGCTGAAGAGAAGCGGCGCACCAAGCTTTGATCTGTAGTTGGGACGGTATCGCTCGGTGTTGTAGAGATTCGCTACGTGGACTTTGCGGGCTCCGAGGGATACATCCGGCAAGGGCACTTGAGCGTAGCAGCCGTTCTGGATTGCGATCATCCTTCCACTGACCCCGTTGCGAATCAGGTCCACCGCGATGTTCGCAAAGGTGATGCTCACCAGTTGATCGATGGAGTCCGGTTCGCCGCTGCGCAAGTCGTAGGTTAGATCGCTGACCATCGTTTCCTGGCCTGTGCGCGTATGCACTTCCTCCGCGAGCGCGTGGCCGATGTCGGCCTTCTTGCGATGACCGTACGCATCGGCCTCGCCGTACTCCATTAGTTCGCCGCCCTTCCAGATGGCTCCCTCGGATACGATGACCAGCGCGTAGTTGCTCGGATTATTCGCCTTGTCCTCCATCAGGAGGCGGCAGACGCGATCGAGGTCGAACGGGTATTCGGGGATCAGGCAGCGCTCCGAAGTAACGTATGCCGTGTAAAGCGCGGTGAAGCCCGCATCGCGGCCGAAAATTCGGAAGATGCCGATCCGTTCGTGCGAGCCGATCGTGGTGCGTTGCCGCGTGATGGATTGTTTGGCGCGCGTCACTGCTGTCGAAAATCCGATACAGTACTCCGTACCTTGCACGTCGTTGTCCATCGTCTTCGGGATCGCAACCACTGGAAATCCTGCGGACGAAAGAGCGGCAGCAAAGCTGAGTGTATCGTCGCCGCCGATGGCCACCAGACACCCGATCCCCAACCGGTCGAGATTATCGAGGGCGACCGAGGTCAAATCGTAGGTCCTGCCGTCAAACGGAAGCTTTTTCAATTGATCGATGGGAATGTGTTTCGGAAACTTGGATTCAGGGACGCGTCGAGGATTGGTCCGCGATGTGTGCAGAATGGTGCCGCCGGTGCGATCGATCGTTCGAGTGTTATCGCGCGTGAGTTCACGAATGTAGGCTGGGTCTTCGGGACGCGTCATATTGACAAGTCCTTCCCAGCCTTTGCGAATTCCGATCACTTGGCGCCCGATTTCGTCCGCGCCATACACAACGGACTTGATCACCGGATTCAAACCGGGCACATCTCCGCCGCCGGTCAAAATACCAATCTTATTCTTGTCGGTCACGTTGGCCTCTCCTGAGCGAATATCCGCGCGGATATTCGCGCGCCCCCGTCCCCGTCCAATTGTGCCCATGATT
Organism: Acidobacteriota bacterium; assembly: GCA_003131705.1. Lineage (GTDB taxonomy): Bacteria > Acidobacteriota > Terriglobia > Acidiferrales > UBA7541 > Palsa-295. Next base: position 7,448 of record PKUY01000225.1, read on the forward strand.
TTGGCTGCAACGCAATCCGGTTTCGGTGCGCCAAGGCGGTTAGCGACATACCGAGGCGAGGAACGTTACAGTCCTGTAATCTAGTTTCGCTAGAATCGAAGGCTTCAAGCACTGGGCTTAATCCGCTTTGAATCACGGGAGATTTCGAATGCGCCGCGTGTCTTTGATTTGTTTGTGGATTGTTTCTCTGTGCCTTCTGGTCGCTCCTGTCGTGATGGCAGCGAAAGCGATGGAAATATATTTCATTGATGTCGAGGGCGGCCAGTCGACGCTGGTGGTCGATCCTCTAGGCGAGTCGCTGCTAATTGATGCGGGCTGGCCCGATTTCGACGGAAGAGACGCCGACCGGATCATGCGCGCGGCCAAGGCGGCTGGCATCGACCACATCGATTACCTAGTGATCACCCATTATCATTCCGACCACGCCGGAGGAGTTCCGCAGCTCGCCGGCCGCATCAAGATTGGCGCTTTTGCGGACCATGGCCTCAGCACGGAGAGTTCCGCTGAAACGCGTGCTAACTACGCCTCCTACGAAAAAGTGGTCGCAGGATCCAAGCACATCGTCTTGAAACCTGGCGACAGAATTCCGTTCCTGGCAATGAACGTGCAAGTGCTCGCGTCGGCCGGCAATGAGATCAGCGCTCCCCTGCCGGGGGCGGGCGACCCGAATCCCCAGTGCGCGTCTGAGCCTGCAGCGCCTGCCGATCCGAGCGAAAATAGTCGCTCGGTCGGCGTCCTGATCACGTACGGCACATTCCGGTTCACTGACCTTGGCGACCTAACCACGCGCGGAGAGCTTGGTTTGGCTTGCCCTCGAAACCTGATCGGAACCGTCGACCTCTACCTAAGCACGCATCACGGAACCGCGCATCCGGGAACAGGCGACTCATCGAATGCCCGTGCGATTGTCGACGCGTTGCATCCAAGAGTCGCGATCATGAACAATGGCGCAATTAAAGGAGGGCATCCGGTCGCCTGGCAAACCATTCACGATTCGCCGGGTCTCGAAGATTTGTGGCAGTTGCACTACGCGGTGTTGGCAGGCAAAGAACACAATGTCGCCGATCCATTCATCGCCAATGTTGTCGGGGGTGACGACGGCAACTACATAAAAGTCTCGGCCCAGCCAAACGCCACGTTCACCGTCGTGAATTCGCGGAACAACTACACGAAGACCTACACCAAGTAGCGGCAATCTCCGTTTGCTTCAGCGTTCAAACACCGCGAGTTGCTCGACGAAATGATCGTGCATTCCTCGGGGCAGCAGTTCGGCGCTCACGATGCGGCGCAACAGCGAAATATTGTCCCGGCCGTGAACATACGCGCGATTGATTTCCGCGACACTGATTCCATTGGCGTCCTGATGGATTCGCTCGATGGTGTCGCCCGTGTTGACGAGCCCTTCTTCCACCACAGAAAAATAGATTCCTGAACAGCCGCTCGCGAGGAATCTTTTCACGATATCATCACGCCCAAATCTGACGGATAGCTTGTAGCAGGGAATCCGCGGTTGTGTGACCTTGACGACAGCTTCATCGATTCGAAATTGATCGCCGATGCAGGCGTTCTCTTCCGTCAGCCCCTCGATCGTCAGATTCTCGCCGAACATGCTCCATTGCAAATCCATCCCCGGAAGTTCGCGCCGCCAGAATTCATAGTGCTTGGACGGGTAGGCGTAAACCGCCTTGTTGCGCCCGCCGTGGTTTTCGAGATCTGACTGGTAATCGCCGTCGAGATTGAGCCGGCGCAGCAGTAGGGGACCCTGCACGGGCGTCTTGAATATGCTCGTTGTGACTTCGAGGTCCCGATAGCGAACTGTGCGCGGGAGGCCAACACTCAGCGAAACAATTTTCATGCTCACCGGCTTTTGGCTTTCCGGTCTCGGCGCGGAATCGTTTGGTCTTTCGCTCATTGCATGCAATCCAGAACGGCGGAGCCGTTGATTCGGTCGCTCTTCAGGTCATTCAGCGCGCGATTCGCGTCTCGCAGCGGGAAGAGCGTCACTTGCGAGTGGATACGAATTTCGGCAGCGACGCGCAAGAAATCCTCGCCGTCTTCGCGCGTGTTGTTTGCGACGCTGCGAATCACTCGCTCCTGATAAAGCAGATTGTAATCGAAAGAGGGTATCGGACTCATGTGAATGCCGCCAAGCACGACGACGCCGCCCTTCTTGAGCGCCCCGAGCGCGGCTGGGACCAACTCCCCGGCGGGCGCAAAAATAATCGCCGCATCAAGCTTCGCGGGAGGCTCGGCTGAAGCTTCGCCCGCCCACGCCGCGCCCAGTTGCAATGCGAGTTGCTGATGCTTTGCTCCCCTGGTGCACGCATACACCTCGATGCCCCAGTGACGCGCCACCTGAATCGCGACATGTGCGGCGGATCCAAATCCATAAAACGCGAGACGCCCGCCACGTTTTATTCCGGTGAGGCGCAGCGCGCGAAAGCCTATGATCCCCGCGCACAGCAACGGCGCGGCCTGGTCGTCTGAAAACGTTTCCGGGATCGGGTAAACGAATTGCTCCGGCGCAACTGCATATTCCGCGTACCCGCCGTCCACGGTGTAGCCCGTAAATGTGGGGTGGTCACAAAGGTTTTCCATTCCGGCCCGGCAGTATTCGCAAGTCTGATCGGTGCTGTGAAGCCAGGGAATTCCAACGCGCGCGCCGATTTGAAATCGTTTTGCGCCGTCGCCAAGTTTTTCGATCACTCCGACGATTTGATGCCCAGGAATTATGGGGGATTTGCGCGGCGGCAATTCACCTTCGACAACGTGCAGATCGGTTCGGCAAACGCCGCACATTTTCACGCGGACGAGAACCTCGCCCTTGCCCGGCTTGGGGTCAGGCGCGTCGGCGAACTCGAGCGGGTTCGTCTCGACCGGCGCAGGTGAATGGAGCAGACAGGCTTTCATCGCGCACTCATTTTTCCTTCATTCGCATTCGCGGCGGCAGGCTTCAATCCGGCGTCTTCGGCAACGCCGAGCGCGACGGCGGTCCAGTCCATATTTTCGCGGCCCTTTGCTATCGCAGTGAGCCAACGATCGCGCAAAAGGCTGGCGAGAGGCATCGGCACGGAGCTTGCAGCAGCGGTATCGAGCGCGAGAGAGATGTCTTTTAGCCCCAGCGCGAGCCGGAAGCCCGCGGGCTCGAAGTTTTCTTCGGAGATTTGGTTGCCGTACCCCTGATAAACGGGGCAGGCGAAGAGCGTTTTGCCGAAAAGCTCGGCGACGTCTTTTTTGTTGACGCCATTTTTCTCAGCGAGAGTGAATGATTCCGAAAGCGCCTCGATCGCGGACGCAATCAGGAAATTCCCGCACAGCTTGACGACGTTCGCGGCTCCCGGATCGTCGCCAAACTCGAAAGTGCCCTGACCGATCGCAGAGAGAATCGGCTGCACTCGTTTTCTGGCCGGCGCGGCGCCGGAGGCGCAGACCCACAGGTGTTTTGCGGCGGCTGCTTCGGGGCGTCCGAAAACGGGCGAAGCCACATATTCGACTTTGTGCATTGCGTGATGCTCGGCGAGGCGGCGCGCAGTGGCTGGGGCAATTGTGCTGATGGAGATGTGAATGCCTCCGGGCCCGAGCTTCTCAACAAAGGAGCCGGGCGGAAGGCAAACTTGTTCAATAGCGTGATCGTCAGCGAGCATCGTGAGAACGATGCCGCCCGGCGCAGCCACATCCGCAGAATTCTGAACGACCGTTGCGCCCTTAGCCGCAAGTTTTTCTGCTTTTGATGCGGTGCGATTGTAAACACGCAGTGTGTACCCAGCTTGCAGGAGATTGGCCGCGATCGGCTCTCCCATATTGCCCAAACCTATGAAGCCAAGTGTGTCAGCCATTTGCGAAGTTACCTCCAAATTCCCGGGTGTCTGGATTGCTCCGGTTGTTCGTGAAACGCCTTACTGTATTGTCGAGTAGATGTGACGCCGAACCGTTGTTTTGAATGAGGTAGATCAAATTTTACTCGGCAGCCATTGTCGAGTAGACGTGCAGAGCAGGAATCCCTCGGCTCCCGTTGGTCGCTCAGGACGACGACCCTCGCCGGGTCGTTGCATTCTAATCGCGGTGCGAGGCCTTCCCTCGCGCCATCTATTTCGTGTTGCGCGAGTCGCGCTGCGTCCTCCGATGCCCAATCGATTCTGCTCATACGTCCCTTTCCGCCCGCGCGGCCATCACACGAGCCTCAGTTTTACGCTACCACAGGATGCAAATGTCAACAGGGGGATGTTTGGTGTAAAGAATTGCGGACTGGCCGCGGCAATGCCGAAGTTGAAAGGGATGGTGCGGTAGCAAGGTTGGCTCACGAGGTTTGCAACTCTGCGACGTGAGTCACCGCTTCGAGCAGGATCGCGTGTTTAAGGCACTAGAATAGGTGCAGTTAGCTCAACCATCGAAACCGCGAGCGAGGCACACGATGCGTCGGCGCAATTTGCTGCTTTGGATTTTGCCTTGTCTCGGCGGAATTCTCATGGTCTGCGAACCGTCGAGAGCCCGGAACACAGATCCACTGCAATCATTTTACGTTGTTAGGAGTTTCTTTTCGGACTTCCTCTTGGATAGCTACGAAGAGATTCTAGAAGTAACGCCGGTGGGCAAGGATATCCGCATTCGTGTGATTCGCATTTCCGCTGCGGACCGGTATTGCGGCGGCCAACTCGTCCGAGCGGCCGAGCGCGTATTGCCGGGCATGCCGATGAAAAAGGTGACGGGAAGAGTTGATCTTTGCTCTTACACGGGGCAAGGCGTGACAGATGCTCTCAAGGCAGCTGCACCAAAAGCCCTGGGCGACACATGGGACTCCTCAGCTTTGACGATCGTCGCAAAATGCGGAGTGCAGGAGAAGGTATTCGACTTCTCCTATCCCGCGGAAGTCGATCTGAAGGCTCTCCACCGGGACAATCCTCGTGTCGACGCGTTGTGGGACTTGAATTACAAGGTCCGCAGCCGGGCGTTTGGCCCGCGGTTCTCCTTCCAAGATCTTTCAGCTGCCGAAGAAAAGGATCGTGAGGCTTTCGGAACCAAACTTTTGCCGGAGCTAGTTTCAGGAAAAGTTGATACTGCTTTCGGCGACTATACATGTGCGAACGAAAAATGCGACACCAATTACCTGGCATGGCTGCTCAGAGGATACACGGGGCCGCCCGCAAATCCGGATACTAACTCGGTTGAGCTCATCAACGCATCGTCCTTGCATCTTGTGAAGTATAGCCTTCCGCAATACCCTCAGATCGCAAAAACTGCACATGTCTTCGGCGAAGTGCGCTTGAGGATCGTTCCTGATGTGCAAACCGGTCTCGTCAAAGATGTTCAGCTGGTTTCCGATAGCTCGATCCTAGGTAACCCCGCCATCAATGCCGCAAAACAGTGGCAATTTGCTCCGGGAACATTATCGGGGGCGTCCGTCGAGGCTGTTCTGAAATTCACCTTCTGTGCCGACAAGTAAAATCACAGATTGGCGGGCGCGAACGCACGTCATTTCACGAAGAACTTTTTGAAGTCGCGACGCAACGCTTAGAGGAGTGTTATCGCGTTGAGTAGTAGCCTTCTCTGGCTTGCACGATGAGGTCTTTTTGTTTGGGCGTGGTGAGGGCGATTCTATGATAGCCGGGCGCGGCGTCGGCCCGTTCGGGATAGTAGGCGAGGCTGTACTGATTGCGCAGTTCCTGTTCGATCCGGGCGTAAATCTGGTCGATGGGCTGCTTCTTGGAAACTTCAAAAAAATGGCCGCCTGTCTCCTTCGAGATGCGCTCCAGAACTTTCTTGCCGTCTGGACGATCCTCTTGGGGGTACCTGCGGCCCCCACCTCCTCCACCTGGGCCGCCACCGCCGTAGGGTCCCATCCCTCCTCCAAAGTGGGGCCGATCAAATCCTCCGCCGCCTTCCTCGCCACTAAATAGGATGGAGTAGACGAGCGTGTCGGCGCGCTGGGCTGACTCGATTGCGGTCTCCAGGCTTTCCTTGCTGCCGTGGTCGACGCCATCGGAAAGAATGATGAGAGCTTTGCGACCCTGCTGCTTTTTCATCAATTCGTTCGACGCGAGGTAGACCGCGTCATAGAGCAACGTGCCAGCTCCGCGATAGCCGCGTCCGCGCGAGCCACGCCCGCCGCCAGATGAGCTGCCGGAATCTCTCTCGGGCTCCTCCAACAAGGCGAGCGATGATTCTAGTTGTTTGCGCGATGAAGTGAGGTCCTGAAGGAGTTCGACCTCTCGGTCGAAGTGAATCACGAAGGCTTTATCCTTGTCCTCGTCCTCGCGCAACACGTGATCCAGAAAGCTATAGCTGGCGCTGCGTTCCTGTCCGAGGACGTTTCTTTGGCTTAAGCTGGTGTCCACGAGGAGGCCGAGGGTGAGAGGAAGATTGGCTTCCTGCTTGAAATATTGGATGGTTTGCGGGTGGCCGTCCTGCTGCAGGAGGAAGTCATCCTTGGTTAGGTTGCTAACGATTACTCCTTTTTTGTTCTGCACGGTGGCGAGCACGGTGACGAGCTGAACATCGACGGAGATCTTTGGTTCCTGCGGGTTCTGCGGTGGCGCAGGGACCTGCCACAAGGAAGCGAGCGAGAGTAGAAGGCAGAGTGTCAGGCGCATTTAGGGTCCTACCGTTGTTCCCGGTAGCGGGGCGAAAAGTTCGATTGTTTCGAAGCGCTAATCGCGTTTCGTCAATCACTCTTCTTCAGGGATGCGGAGGATGAGATTCCGGTTGTGTGGTAAAAAAGAAATCAGAAAACCGTTTCGCCTCCGTTTTATCGGTGACTAACCCAACCTTCGCAGTTGCACGCGATTTTCGGCGTTTTTGCCATAATTTTCGCGGGTAAGTCGCGTGCTTTCATCGCCGCGCTCTGAAAAAACAGTAGAGTGAAGACCAAGTGTCTTCCCTTTGGCCCCGGTGTTCTGGCAGTCTGCCGTCAGCATGTTTCTGCGCAGCATCCATCGCAAAAAAGACGGCAAAGAGTATCGCTACTTCCGCATCGTAGAAAACCATCGCATCGCCTCCCACAAGACGGTACAGCGAACCGTTCTCTATCTCGGCGAGATCAACGATCAACAACAAGCGGCATGGCGCAAGACGCTGTCGGTATTTGATGAACAGCAGCAAGAGTATGCGAACGTGAGTTTGTTTCCCGACGATGCAGTCGACAGTCTGCAAGTGAAACTGAGCGGCCTGGAACTGCGGCGCCCTCGCGTCTTCGGCAGTTGCTGGTTGGCGTGCGCGTTGAGATCGGCGGCTCGATGCGATTCGCTCGATCCGGAAGGCAAGTGAGGTTCGCTCGCGCCAAGGAAATCCTTGTCAGAACAATCGACGGCATCTGGACTTTTCCTTTTGCTAGACTTGAGCTGACCGTCAAGGGCACCGAACTCGTCGGCATTGGCGAAAAGATGGACGAGATTTCGCCACCTGGGTTCCTTGTCGCACTCGGCGGGTCGGCCGAGCCTTCCCGCGAGACCACAAAGTTTACGTTGTCCGGTCCGCTGCGCGGGCGAACCTGCCGTTTCCGAGTTGACGTTGAAGCTACTGGAAAAGGACTCACAGGCCGTGTCCTGGGGCTGGGAGATCAAGGGAAGAAAGGATACGTGATCTTTTCCCCGGACGAAGGCTTGGCTGAAATTGTTGAGCTGAAGGATGACAAGCCAAGCGAATACTACCGGGCACTTGGTGCATGATGGCGACGGAGATTTCCGTGCTATGAGAGTTTTTTCGAGAGCTCGACAAAATCGCGGGCGACGACGTCGAACGAGGCGGTTGCAGGTGGCGTCGCGTTGGCCGCTGCGGGAGCGCCGTTGGCCGGGGCCATGGGGCCCGGAGGGGCAGCGCTGTTTCGGGGACCGCGCTCCAAGGGGCGCGGCACGTAACCCGTCTTTAGTCGCAACGCTTGCGCGGCCTTCAGATCGTCCGGATGCGCGGCGACCATCATGACTTCGCCTGGCTTGCAGCTCATGAGTTCCACCGCACCGAGATAGACTTCGGGATCCGGTTTGTAGTGATGAAAAAGTTCCGCGGAAAGTACCGCGTCCCAGGGGAGTCCGGCAAACTTCGCCATCTCGACCAGTAAGGAAACGTTGCCATTCGAGAGCGTGGCGATAATGTAATTTTTCTTCAGAAGCGTGAGGCCCTCGACGGCGTCTGGCCACGGAGTGAGTCGATGCCAGACGAGATTCCAGTGCACTTTTTCTTCTTCGGTCAATCCCGTGATGTTGTACTCCTTCAGCAAATCATCGAGGAGCGTTCGGTGGAGAACGTCGAGCTTGGTCCAGGGCATCGTTCCGTTGCGCACTTTGTTCATCGACGGCCCGTAGCCTGAGCGCCATTTGTCGGCGAACGGTCCCCAATCAATCTGCAAGTTCTTCTCTTTGCCCCACTCCGTGCCTTCGCGAATGATGGTGCCGCGCCAATCGACGACCGTGCCGAAAGTGTCGAATACGAGCGCCTTCACGCCCAAAGGATTTGCGGTAGCGGGATTTGCAGCGGACGCTGAGTTCTTTGCTTCCGAGCTCGACAAAGGAAACAAACCTCCGGCGACCACGGGGACCGCCAAAAATTCGCGCCTGCGCATGAATTTTCTCCTCGATCGATTTCCAGGGGAACGGGCAGCATTTTAGATCAGAATGCGAGCGTTGCGAAGAATCAGTGAAGCGAAGCGACGGAACCCCAAAAAATGGGCGGCAGCCTAAGGCTGCCGCCCCAAAAACTAATCGGACTGCGCGAGCGGTTTACGCCCAGCTATAGCCCTGGCTTGCCAGTGGCAATGAACGGATGCGCTTGCCCGTAACGGTAAATATCGCGTTGCAGATGGCCGGAATCATCGGCGGGAGAGCG
>PKUY01000018.1 GCA_003131705.1 Acidobacteriota bacterium
CTAAAAAGTAAGAATCCACAGATAGGAAAAACAAAACCGTCTTGACTCTGACCGGCCTTCTCATGGAAGGACTTAACCGACGTTTGCGTCGGGTCACGGGTTGGGTTTGACAATCTTTGTCCATCTAATCGCAGAACTCCGCACCGTTACCTAACATGAAACATCAAGGCCAGCTTTCTTAAGAACTTGCCTAGTCGCCTTGGTACCATTACCCCTGTACAATCAGAATATGTCGCGTGACCTATTTTGTCGCGCAGTACAAATCATTACGATCTCGATCCCTTTGTCGGATCCACGTGTTTTGCACAGAACGCTTGACGGCTAGTGCTGAACTTGCGAGCGGAACCAGGCAGCCCGATTTCGCGAGTTGGCTCACGGAGCGAAGCCATTCGTCGCGCTTCATTGAGGGAGAACCCATGAAGCTTCGGACGGCGTGGCTTTCCATATCCGCCATTCTTGTGTGTACTTTGATTTTCGGCGGCTGCGCCGCCAATGGCACTCGTAGCGGCCCCGCCCTGACCCTCAAGGATCTAGGAACCGGCACCGGCAAAGTGACAGACAATCTGTCGGAAGCCAACTGCGCAGATGCAAGCGGCGTAGTAACGGGAACCTGCACGCCAGGATACGCGAGCGGGACGATGGTTACCTTTACCGCCGCGGTAACCGCACCTTCCACGTTTGCCGGCTGGGGCGGCGCGTGCGCGAGTTCCGGCACGGCGACTACCTGCACCGTGACCGTAAGTTCGTCTCAAACGGTTACGGCAGATTTCATTCCGCCGCCGGCAATGCAGAATGTGACGTTCCCGGCCGGAACGAATCCTCCGGCGCAGCAAGCCACGTTCAATTGCCCGTCAAATACGAATCCGTGCACGGATCCGAACGCGCACTCCTTGCAATTGCAGATTCCACAGGTAGGCACGGGTTTCACGATCACAGTTCTGGCTGTAGAGGTACCGCCAAGTCAGGGAATCGGACTGTGCAAAGCGGGCAACACGGTGTTAAATGATTTCGATTGCCGTTTTGCCACCTTCTTCAACTACGGAACGGATGGGCAGGGGAACATTACCGTGCCCCTTTGCTACCCGTACGCCAACGGCAATTGCGTGCACTATGAGGTGTTTTCAGGAACGCCGGGTACGGAACCGGATCCCACCCTTTACAGTGGTGGGGTCAACTGGCAGATTGCCTGGAACAACGACACCTACACGCCGCCTGCACCGTATACCGGGAATCAGCCTCGTCTGTATGACGACCCGGATTATGCGCCAACGCCGACTTCGGCCGTCGGCTCGCTTTGCACGCAGCCGATGACAATCAACGGCGTGAATCAATCTTATTCCTGCCAGTTCGAATTCGACATAACAACATCCTTTAATGCCTCGCAGCCTGTAGATTCCGGAATCGGTGGGAGAACAAGACAACTGAATGATGTGGGNNCACGGGGCAATTGAGCGCGAGTACCACGCCGGACTCGACGACGGTGCCCCGGGGCAGCCCCATCGGGTTCACCATCAACGTGAGCAACGCCGGACCCGGAACGGACAATGGCGTAACGTTAAGCGATCCACTGCCGAGCGGGGCAGGCGTTACATGGTCGATCAGCCCGGCATATAGCGGCCCGGGAACGTGCTCGATTACCGGTACGACGGGGAGCCAGGTGCTGAACTGCGCGTTCGGGAACCTGGCGGCAGGCGCCAATGCCGCTGTGCATGTGAGCAGCGCGACGGCTCCGGCTGGCACCTACACGAATGCGGCGACGATCACCGTCAACAACCAGCAGTACCTCACCCTCACCACAATCACCGTCTCCGCGAGTGCGGAGAGCATTGCATTTACACCGGCGCTTCCGGCTTCAGCGACCGCGGGCGGCACGCTGAGTGTCAACGCTACCGTATCAAATGATCCTGGCAACGGAGGAGTGGATTGGACGGTCACCTGCGGCTCGGTTGGGGCTTGCGGCTCATTTACGCCGACACACACGCTTAGCGGCGCTTCGACAACGTATAACGCTCCCGCAAGCGTCCCGGCGGGGAATACGGTGACGATCACAGCGACCGCGACAGACGCTCCATCGCCGCAGGTTTCCGCGGTCGTCACGATCAACATTGCGCCGCTCATTATTCAGACGAGCTCGCTGCCGGGCGGCGTTCCAAACCTAGCCTATGCTGCAACCATCACCGCGAGCGGCGGCCTTCCGCCTTACACGTTTAGTCTGGATTCAGGTTCGACTGCCCTCCCGAACGGCCTGACGTTCAACCCAGGCAGCCCGGCTGCAACAATCACAGGCACGCCGACCGCGTTGGGCACGACCAATAACATCATCGTGGACGTGCAGGACTCCGAAGGGATCCCGATGACGGCGCAGAAGACCTATTCCATCACGGTCGCCACCTGTGGCTCGGGCAGCGAGTCCCTCTTGAGTGGGCAGTATGCGTACATGCTGCAGGGGTTCGATACCAACGGACCGGTGGCGCTAATCGGCAGCTTTACCGCCGACGGCACCGGAAAGATTACCGCTGGTGAAGAAGACCTCAGCAACAGCACCACGGGTTCGACACCACCGTCTCTCTCCATTATCCCGGGAAGCAGTTCCTACTCGGTGGGCTTGGACGTCAACGGTGGCTATCGCGGCTGCATGACGATCGGCACTTCGGCCGCAATCTCCACCTATCGCTTCGGTTTGAGCCAGATCAGCTCGAATGTGGCGAACAACGGGCGCATGATCGAGTTCGACGCGACCGGCACTCTCGCTGATGGCGTAATGGGGCTTCAAAACGCCGCGGCCTTCACGAACTCGCAGGTCAGCGGCAACTACACGTTCGGTGCGTCTTCCACGGAGTCGCTGACCACCCAAAACAGGGTCGCTGTGGCCGGAACATTCAGCGTATCGGGCACTACGATTAGCTCCGGTAACGTGGATACAGATGAGAATGGCAATGTGGATAACCACTGCACCTCCACCCCCTGCACTTTCACGGGCACGCGCGGAAGCCCTGATGGGAATGGCCGCACCACGTTCACAACGCTTACCAACAGCACTGGAAGTACCCCCCAGGATAGCGTGTACTACATCGTTTCCGCGAGCGAATTACTGCTAATGAGCAACGACTCGCAAAGCTCCAACGGTATATTTGCCGGAACGATCTTGCAGCAATCGGGAGGGCCGTTCTCGAACTCGTCCTTGAGCGGCAACGCTGTCGCCAGCCTGACCGGCCTCTCGGGCGGACCGCCGCCAGCCTCCGATGTGCAGGTTGGATTGTTGAGCTTCCCCAGCTTGGGAAATTTCACGTTCAACGCCGACGAAAACGATGGCGGGACGATTAGCACTAACAGTGACTCGGGCACGTACAGCGTGGCCTCGAATGGCCGTGTGACCGTAACGACAACTGTGGGGGGCGGCGGGCACGATCCCGTCCTTTACCTCGTGAGTCCGAACAAAGGATTCGTTGTGGGCACGGACAATGCGGTAACAGCAGGCACCTTCGAGCCGCAATCGCCCGGACCATTCTCGAATGCTTCCGCGAGCGGGGTCTTCGGCTTTGGCACCATCTGGCCCGCGGAGCAAAATGTTAGCTACCACGAAGGCTGGGCCAGTTTCAATGGTTCAGGAATCTTCCTGGCGATGGAGGATGACGTCTCACTCAGCGGACAGGCCGCCAGTCAAACTGATTCTGCCCAGAATTATTCGGTGGCCTCAAACGGCCGGGGAATAGTCTTTACGAACGGAAACAGCGGCACGCCCGATTCAATCTTCTATATCGTGTCGGCGACGAAAGCTATCAACATGAATGCGTATGGCGGCGGGGGCAGCAGCCCGGAGACGAACCCGACAATCGGGGTGGCTGAGCACTAGTTGACTGTAACAACAATTCATAGACTAGAATCGTTTCCATTCGGTCTCTGATCTGAACAGAAAGCCCTTGCGATACATCCGTCAATACAATAAATCGTCCCGCACCGTGAAGTGGAAATATGCCGATCCATCGCGCCATATCAGTACACAATCAGTTGGTACAGGCCACTAGTAGCGCGGCTATCGGAAGATTCCCGAGATGGAGTTATCGGAGAAATCTCGGGAGGTCGCTCGGGATCGGGTCGAGGAGCGATTGGGTGAACTGATTCCATGAGATTCACGACACGCAGGGTCGTGTGCCAAATCCTGACGAGTTTGTGCGCGGCTTGCTTCGATGCCATTCGATCCGCGGGCACTTCAAATACATACGGATGGTTCAGCCTTGAGAAATCCGGGGCATGTGTCGGGTTGTGCCGTAATCGTGCAGTATCCCGACCACCTCAACAGGCCGGATGAAATCATCGTCGATTTCGGTTGCCCAAGAAGTACCAACCAACGAATGGAACTAAAGGCTTGCGTTGAAGGATTGAAATGGGTACGACAAAATGTTCCATGGGATGGGGTTACGTGTGTACTCGTTGTAACTGATTCCGATTACGTAAAAAGCTTTGTTGGTCTTGCCCCGATCTGGAAAAAGAACGGTTGGCGCAATCGTGATGGTCAGCCCGTTCTCAACAAGGACTTGTGGGATGCCCTACAGAAATCACGTGCCAAGGCCGGCATCAGAATTGAATTTGTATGGGAACCCGGTAAAACGACGGATATTGGGAATCGCGTAGACAAAGCCGCGCAGGCGGCGGCCAAACGCGGCGGCACTGACAAAGATACGGGATATAAGCCTGGAGCCGTCAGTCGCTCGATGGTCAGGGGTGGGGTAGCCGTCCAATATCCAGCCAGCGGACAGACAGCGGTCATCCGGCCTTACGCGAAAAGACCTGTATTGAGGGGTGAAGAGAGAATCAGTTTTCACATATTCGATGAAGTGACGCAGACTTATGCGCACAAGTTCTACGCTTTTGCGTCCGTATTTGTGAGTGCCGAAGTCCACAGGAATCACGCNNCATTGAAGAAGTGCCTGTCCCAAAGCGAACTCGCCAACGGAAAGGTCAGCCTTGAACCAACATTGGTTTTTCGAGGGTAGTGTCCCCAATCGAATTAGCAGCCCGATGAAAATCTCAAGAAACCACCGACTTGTAGTTTCCTGCGTATTCAGCCGGATTTCATATGAAAACACCGCAGACTGCGTGCAAATACCGAGGATAGGTGGTTTAAAGGCGGTCGAGAACGGGAGTGCCTTGGATTCCTCCATATCGTAATCGATGAGTCAAGCCGGTCGGCCCGTGGCGAGGCACCTCGCCTTCGTTGTACTATCTTGCGACTCTTGAAACTGCGGAAGAGGAAATAGTAAAGCGCCCGAACCTTCGGGGAATGGAGACGACTGGATGAGCAAGACCGTAAGAACAGACAACCCAGCCGGCCGTTTATACGCTTTTCTTCAGCGAGCGCGGGCAGCAAACGGCGACATCATTTCGCGCGGCTTGGCGAAAGCATTTGGTATCGAAGAAAACAATTTCGGATTTCTTTACGGCAAACTTCACGTCGTATATCAATTGGTGGACGAAACCTCAGAAAGTCTAAAAATTCTGCATGAAGAAGACTATTTGGGGCATTACGAGCCAACCTCCACCAGACTCAAGGAACTTCTCACGATTCCCAACTTCAATGCTCCCTGGTTGGCGTTCAAGAACGAAAAGATCAAGGACGCTGATTTGACATCGCTTGCCTTCGTTTCATCTACGTTTTCAAAGCATATGGCCGAGCGCGTTGTTGAGGAAGTCCGCCTTAAAGAATTGCACGAGAAAGTGAAGAAGCTGTACGACGAAACTTTGGATCCGGATGCAGATTTGGATATCGAACTCAGACGAGTAATTGCAAGCGCGTTGCGTAGAATTTTGGATGCGATCGATGACTACGCTCTCACGGGCATCGGGGAACTCGACCGATGTTTAAAGGAAACGATCTCGGAGGTTGTTCTAAACCCAGAGTTAGCGAAATCGAAAAAGAGGATCGTCATACAATATGCGGATGTTGTCCTGACCCTAAGCTTCCTGGTGCAAATAGCTACCTTCGTTCGCCCGGCTTTGCCTCCTAGCGTGCAACAGTTCTTACCCACAGGGCCATAGGTCGAGAAATTCCCCAGCTACATCACAACGAAATCCGACCCGCGACAAAATTCACAAACTGGGGAAGATTTTCAACCTCTTCGCACGTCGGTTCCTTGTCATTGGCGCTCTGCCAACTTGTCGTCGAGGATGAGTTCGCGCGCCGAACTTCGGCTTGAGGGCACCGATCGTCCGGAATCCCCAAACAATCATATAATAATGCGATGGATCAGCTCCGGACACCCAATACTCCGAGGGCACAGTAAATGTGACGCCGGAAGAATTTGGAAATAAGACCCCGACGGNNAATGATTGAAGACGCCGGAGGCACACCTAGGGGGCCAGTCGAAGCGCACGAACCTGGCGGCGTCAGCACACAGACGGAACCTCACATAAATTACACGTTGGCAGATGGGACAAAGGGAACAATCCAAGTACAGAAATGACAGAATCCCTAGAGCAGATCACGGCCGAATTAGCATCGCACCTTCCGGATTTCGATCGACGAAGACGGTCTGACGGATTTGCGCATGACGTTTACGAATTACTGGAGTAATGCTGTTTTCTGGCACGATCTGCTTCGCAACGGGATACCCGGATAAATTACCCCGTTCGCGCTGAGGGTCAACTTCGATGGCTAGCAAAATTAGAAAACGCCTTGGATAGCAGGTCTCAAGAGGACCAACACTTCTACGGACCTTTGTTTGCAAAGGCGGCACAGCTCTTGCAGCTCTTGGAGAGAACGGAAACTCCTGCAGAAGGCCATCTGGGCTTCGTGAGAATTGTTCGCGAGAATTTTAGCTTTCTACAAAAAGAGTACAGCTTTGCCATCACACGAGAAGAACCAACCAGCCTTACGCTCTCATCCGGTACGGTTTTTGTCCGTCTTGAGTACACCCACAAATCATACCGGTCCTGCCAATTTGGTCTCGAAGCGGAAACGGGTCATTTTCTTTGCATCCGAGATATTCTTTTCCTGTATCACGACGATCGATACCGGTCTGTTCCTGAGGATCTCCTGCTCAACACGAGCAACGATGTAGAAGTCTGGTTTCGGTTTGTGGCCAGTGTCTTCAGGCAGTACGGCCTTGAACTTCTGAGCAATCAACCTGGACTTTTNNTACGTCGCGGCCATGGACGCGGAATCCAAGAAGCGGCATCCTTAAAGTATCATCGCATCCCTGTAGGGGCGACCTGGCGGGTGGCACATCCTTTCTTGCGTGGAAACTTGGGGACAGAAACTTGGAAACTTGGGGACAAGAAACCTGGGGCCGGGTTCTTGCATGTTTGGCGATCCGAGCGCGACTAAGGCATGGCTGTGACCGAACTTAGGTTCAAACCCCATACTCGGACCGGCATTGAAACCGGCGAAATTGGTTCATTTTCAGTTCACCTATCGCAGAACGAGGTGTACTGAACAGACGGCGAGAAATGCCGATAAACTCTGGGCTGGAGCCGCCCGTGATCGTGGCAAAAGCCACTGAAGGAGCCCTGGGCATGCCTTTTCGTTCACGGTGAGACGGGCGATTCAGTAGATTTGCCCGAGAAATACGCCGGTGATAGACTCCCCGCATGCGCAAGAAGAAACCCGCCAAGAACAAGAAGAAGTCAGGCAAGAAGAAGTCCGCTAGCCCGAAGAAGATCAACCGCAGGAAAAAATCAATTCAGCGTAAGAAGCCGACGCATTCTAAAGGGCCGAGCGGCGGATCATCCGCACAAATACATCAGGGCGTTGGAACCGCGATACTAGAAGCCGAGGTTTCGACGAACGAACTACTCGAAAGCGGTTCAACTTCGGAATAGGGAGGAAGATCGTGGTCCGCAAAGGGAGCCATGGCATTTCTGGACCTGCCATAATCGGAGGAATATAGAACGGCGAAGAATAGCAAGCTCACACAGGTTGCAGCAACAATTGGCACTGCAGTGGGGAAAGCTGACCGCACGGGACACAAGGTTGCAAAGGCAGGAGTGGTCGCGAAAAAGGAACTTGCGGCAATTTCAAAGCAGGTTGAGGCTCTCAAGAAGCAATTGCAGAAGACTACGAAACGATTGAAACCCGCCTGCGTGATCGTAACTGTTCCTCAGGATTTGAAATCTGCGAATTTCTAGCTCAGCCCGCAGACAAGATTAATTGATGGACGCTTGCGGGTCAGTCCAAGATGATAGAATCT
>PKUY01000116.1 GCA_003131705.1 Acidobacteriota bacterium
GCGCGGGCGGCACCGAGTCGCAAGATTGGGCCGAGATGCTCCTGCGAATGTATCTCCGCTGGGCGGAGCAAAAGGGTTTTCAAGCCACGGTGATCGATTCGTCACCCGGCGAAGAGGCGGGCATCAAATCCGCGACGGTACAGGTCGAGGGCGAGAACGCTTACGGGATGCTCGCGGGCGAAAGCGGCGTGCACCGGCTGGTGCGTATCTCACCGTTTGACCAGCAAGCGCGGCGGCATACGTCGTTCGCGTCCGTTTTCGTGATCCCGGAAATCGACGACCGCATCGAGATCGTCGTGCGGCCCGAGGATCTCCGCATCGACACGTTCCGCGCCGGTGGCCATGGCGGACAAAACGTGAACAAGGTCGAATCGGCGGTGCGCTTCACGCACTTGCCGTCCGGGATCGTCGTCCAGTGCCAGAACGAGCGCAGCCAGCACAAGAATCGGGAGATCGCGATGCGCGTTCTGCGGTCGAGGCTTTACGAACTCGAGCTTGAAAAGCGGCGCGGCGATATGCGCAAACTCGACGCCACCAAGTCCGAGATCAGCTTTGGCAGTCAGATCAGGTCCTACGTGATGCAGCCGTATCAGATGATAAAGGACCACCGGACAAAGCTCGAAAGGGGAGACATCCAGAAAGTGCTCGACGGCGACCTTGACCCGTTCATCCGCGCGTACCTGCTTCACCGCCGCGAGGCGGCCTAGCGCGCCTAGAATCAGCCGCCGGGAACGGGGCTGTAGGATAGGGGAACCAAGGTTCGCCCCCCGTGCGGCAAAATGCGGTCGGGAGTGATGCTATTCGCGCGCTTTCGGCCCCCAATTACGCCGTTCAACCTCGATTTAACCCCTCTCGCTACAGAAGATTGACAAGCCAAAATGCGCATGTTAGCGTCCTTAGCTTAGGCCGATAGAAGCACGCACATTTACACTCGTTTTTTGCCACTCATTCCGCCGGAGGACACTGTTTTGGCACATTCCGATGAAAAATTCCTGTTTACCTCAGAGTCTGTAACCGAGGGTCACCCCGATAAGATGGCCGATGCCATCTCCGACGCAGTTCTCGACACCGTACTCACGTATGATCCCATGGGCCGCGTAGGCTGCGAAACCATGATCACCACCGGCCTCATCGTGATCGGCGGCGAAATCACCATCAAGAAAGAATTTCGCGGCTGCCTCGATTACGAGACGATCGCCCGCAAAACTGTCGACGAAATTGGCTATAACCGCGCCAAGTACGGATTCGACGCCGAAACCTGCGGCGTGGTCTCCGTCGTAAAAGGGCAGTCTCCTGACATCGCCATGGGCGTCGATACCGGCGGCGCTGGCGATCAGGGCATGATGTTCGGCTACGCGTGCGACGAAACGCCCGAGCTGATGCCCATGCCGATCCAACTCGCCCACCAGCTCACCCACAAGCTCGCTGAAGTCCGCAAAAAGAAGGATGTCGACTTCTTCCGCCCGGACGCGAAATCCCAAGTCTCGATTGAATACGTCGATGGCCGCCCGGTGCGCGTTGACACCGTGGTCATCTCGACGCAGCATAGCGACAAAGTTTCGCAGAGCGACCTTCGCGAAGCTGTAATCGAAAAAGTCATCAAGCCGGTCCTTCCCGCTGCCATGTTCGACAAGACCACGAAGATCCACGTCAATCCGACCGGCCGCTTCGTTACCGGCGGTCCGATGGGCGACGCGGGCCTCACGGGACGCAAGATCATCGTCGATACCTACGGCGGCTACGGCCGTCACGGCGGTGGCGCATTCTCCGGCAAAGACCCTTCGAAGGTTGACCGTTCCGCCTGCTACATGGCGCGCTACGTCGCGAAGAACATCGTCGCGGCGGGCCTTGCGCGCAAAGTGGAAGTCCAGTTCGCGTACGCCATCGGCGTGGCCGAGCCGGTGTCCGTCATGGCGGACACCTTCGGCACCGGGACAATTTCCAACAGCCAGATCACCGAGCTCATCCGCCAATTCTTCAAGCTGACGCCCAAAGGGATCATTGAAACTCTTGATCTCCGCAGGCCGATTTATCGTCCCACAGCCGCCTACGGCCACTTCGGACGCACCGGCCCGGGCTTCACATGGGAGCGCACGGACAAGGCCGACGCAATCCGCAAGGAAGCCGGCTCACGCACCACTGTCGGAGCGTCGCGCGGTTAATTTCGTTTTTAGAAAAATAAAAAGGGAGTACTCGTGGAAACAGCGACCAAAGTAAAAGGCGACGTGAAGGACCTTGCCCTCGCGGAAGCAGGCAAGCGCAGGATCGAATGGGCCAATCAGCACATGCCCGTTCTGCAATTGATTCGCAAGCGTTTCATCAAGGAACAGCCGCTGAAGGGCATTCGCATGGCGGCTTGTTTGCACGTCACTACAGAGACGGCCAACCTCGCCATCACTCTTCGCGACGGCGGCGCTGACCTCGTCGTGTGCGGCTCGAATCCGCTCTCGACGCAGGATGAGACGGCGGCGTCATTGATCAGGGACTACGGCATCCCCACCTACGCCATCAAGGGCGAAGACAACGCCACGTACTACGCGCACATCAACGCGGCGCTCGATCACCATCCGCAGATCACCATGGACGACGGCGCGGACCTGGTCACCCAGCTTCTCACCAAGCGCACCAACCAGATCAAGGACGTGATCGGCGGCACCGAAGAGACCACCACCGGCGTCATTCGCCTCAAGGCGATGGCGAAGGAAGGGATTCTCCGTTTTCCCGTGATCTCGGTGAACGACTCGTTCACCAAGCATCTCTTCGACAACCGGTACGGCACGGGACAGTCGACCATCGACGGCATCATTCGCGCGACGAATCTCCTGCTCGCGGGCTCGACGTTCGTCGTTGCCGGCTACGGCTGGTGCGGACGCGGCGTCGCCTCGCGCGCGCGCGGGCTCGGCGCGAACGTGATCGTGACGGAGATCGATCCACTCAAGGGGCTCGAGGCCGTGATGGACGGCTTCCGCGTGATGACGATGGAAGATGCGGCGCCGATCGGCGACATCTTCTGCACGCTGACGGGCAACATCGGTGTGCTCCGCAGCGAGCACTTCTCGGCGATGAAGGATGGCGCGGTCATCTCCAACTCGGGGCACTTCAACGTCGAGATCGACATCGAGGCGTTGGCGAAGCTCGCCGGCGGCAAGAAGCGCGACGTTCGCCCGTTCGTCGAGGAGTACGTCATCGGCAAGAAGCGCGTCTTCCTGCTCGGCGAGGGACGCCTGATCAACCTCGCGGCGGCGGAAGGACATCCCGCGAGCGTGATGGACAAGAGCTTCGCGAACCAATCGCTGGGTGCGGAGTATCTCGTGAAGGAGCGCAAGTCGCTCTCGAACGAAGTGCATCGCGTGCCTGAAGCCGTCGATCGCGAGATCGCGCGGCTCAAGCTGCAGGCGATGGGCTCGCACGTGGACATCCTGACGCCGGCGCAGCAGAAGTATCTTGCGTCGTGGGACATGGGCACGTGAGTGCGGCGTAGCGCGGTGCCGTAGTGGCGCGAAACGGCCTCGAGCGGGAGATGAGATGATCGAAGTGAGCGTGGCCCGACTCGGGCTCGATAGCGTTTCGAGCTCGTACGTCGTGATCCTGCAGGAGAAGGGCGGGGACCGGCTGCTTCCGATCTGGATCGGACAGCCGGAGGCGGAGAGCATTGTGATGGAGATGAATCACATCCGTCCGCCGCGGCCGCTCACGCACGACCTGTGCAAGCGGCTGATCACGGGGATGGGTGCCGTGCTCCATCGCGTGCAGATCACGAAGGTGCAGGACAATACGTATTTCGCCGAGCTGCATTTGCTGCGCGGCGAGGATCTCTTCCAGATCGATGCGCGCCCGTCGGACAGCATCGC
>PKUY01000158.1 GCA_003131705.1 Acidobacteriota bacterium
CGCTGGGGGGTCAACGATCTCGGCGGGACGCTGATGGACGAAACCATCACCCGTTCGGCCGGGGCGACGCACGGTCAGGAGATGACCCCGGTGGCTATGGAGAGCATCATTCGATCGATCGGGAGAGTGCCGCGGCAGCGCAGCACGCTGTATGCGGATGTGCCCGAGGAACGCTATCGAGCATCTTTCAAACCGCGGCGCGACGCTCCAACGGCTCCCGCCATGGCGCCTACGGCGGCGGCGGAAATGGGGCCACCGTGATCCTATAAATTCCTATTGTTCTAATCGCAGTATGACTTTATGATCCCGTCGATGACCCGCATCCTGCACGCGGCGGACGGATAAATACAGGACCCGCGCGATGAGTCTTTTCATTCAACCGGAGGTCGTTGACCGCAAGCGCCGGCGTGCCGCTATTGACCGCCTCCGCCAAGTGCACGGCACGCTCCCGACTTGGAGCGAGCTTGCCGATCCCGGCGAGATTGAGACCAAGAGNNTTGCCGGACCTTTCGCGGGTCGATCCGGACGCGCCGGACGCCGCCAATCTCTGGCGGGTCCACTGGTTCAATAGTGCCGACCGCAAGACGCAAATCGATATCCCCGGTTACGTCGTGCTGCCGCCGGAATTAACCGGTGTAAAGGCGCCAATTGTGGTCCTTCTCGGTTGTCGCTTTCCGATGATTGGTGCGCACAAGGTGCTCGCGGCTTACGCCTGCCTAGTGCCGCGGCTGGTTACGGGTCAATTCGATCCCTCGCATGATCGAGCGGTTTGGCCCTCGACAGGAAACTATTGCCGCGGCGGGGTTGCAATCTCGCGCATTCTCGGCTGTCGCGGCGTTGCCGTTCTTCCCGCCGGGATGAGTCGCGAGCGCTTTGATTGGTTACAGCGGTGGGTTGCCGATCCTGCGGACATCATCCGCACTCCGGGCACGGAAAGCAACGTCAAGGCGATTTACGATAAGTGCGCGGAGCTCAAGCGCGACGAGCAGAACGTGATTCTCAATCAGTTTTCCGAATTTGCCAATTATCTCATCCATTTTCACTGCACCGGGCACGCGTTCGATCGCGTATTTGGCCATCTCAAGTGGGATCATAAAGATTATCGTCTCGCAGCATTTGTCTCGGCGACTGGATCGGCAGGTACACTCGCCGCCGGCGATCGACTCAAAAAACTCCATGGCACAAAGATCGCCGCCGTGGAGGCGATCGAATGCCCGACCATGCTCTGTAACGGTTATGGCGAGCACAATATTCAGGGCATTGGCGACAAGCATATTCCGCTCATCCACAACGTCATGAATACCGACGTCGTTATAGGGGTATCGGATGCAGCGAGCGATGCGCTGAATCTGCTGTTTGGAAGCGAGCGCGGCCGCAATTATCTGGCCGACCGACGAAAGATCGATCTAGACGTTATTCAGCAATTCACCGATATCGGAATTTCAGGTCTAGCGAACATCGTCGCGGCCATCAAACTCACCAAGCATCTCGATTATGGCCCCAATGATGTGGTGATGACCGTGGCGACCGACAGCGCCGCACTTTACGGCAGTGAACGGCAGGCTTATCTCGCGCGACGGTATCCTGACGGATTCGATGACGTGAATGCTGGCGAGATTTTCGGACGACATATGGAGGGCATCGCAGACGATCATGTGATGGAGCTTCGTCANNGACTCGCTCGTCGACAGCATTCCAGCGTGGGACCGTCTCATTCAGGAATTCAACGCTGAAGTTGGCGACGGGACATCGACATGAGCGTGGTGACTCCCTACAGCAAGCTGCGAAAGAACCTCGCGCAGCGCGACCGGAGCCTCCGCGAGAAGGTCGTTTCGCTCGAGGAAGCGGCATCCTTCGTGCACGATGGAGACTCGGTCGGTATCGGCGGCAGCACCATGTCGCGCACGCCGATGGGACTGATCTGGGCGCTCATTCGCGCAAAGCGCCAAAAGCTTTCGGTTTCCCGTTGTATCGTATCCAGCGATGGCGATCTGCTGTTTGGCTCGGGCGCATGCGAACACATGACGACAAGCTGGTTCAGCCAGGGGATTCTGTGGGGCGTCTCCAAGGTGATGCGCCTCTACGTAGAGACGGGTAAAGCGCGCTACGACGAATGGAGCCATATGGCGCTCGGCATGCGCTTTCGCGCCGGTGCCATGGGCGTACCATTCATGCCGATACGCTCAATGCTCGGTTCCGATGTCTTGCAGCAGCGGCCCGAAGCCAAGGAAATGGACTGCCCATTTACGAACGAGAAGCTGCTGCTCGTTCCAGCGCTCAATCCGGACGTGGCGCTGATCCACGTGCAGCGCTGCGACCCCTACGGCAACGCGCAGATCGACGGCCTGCAATTTATGGATATCGACTTGGCGATGGCGGCTAATAAAGTCATTCTGACCACCGAACGCATCGTCTCCAATGACCAGATTCGGCGTGCGCCCGACCACACTAAGATTCCGTTCTTTACCGTCGACGCGGTTGTCGAGCTTCCGTTCGGCTGTGCCCCTCATGAGTGCTACGGCGTCTATGAGCCGATGATGCAGCACATGGAATACTACGTCGGTTTGGTGAATAAGGATCCTGTCAAAGGCATGCAGGAATATCTGGAGCGGTTCATATACGGTCCGAAGTCGTGGACCGAGTTCCTCGACCTCATCGGACTCGACGATCTGCTCGTGGCCGCACGNNAAATCAGCCTATACGGCACGCGAGCTGCTCGCCATTCTGAGTGCGCGTCAGCTCAAGGACGGGCAGGTGGTGTTCGCCGGCGTCGGCATTCCGCTGCTCGCGGCGACGCTGGCGCAGCGCTTGCACTGTCCCGGCCTTACGATCCTTTTCGAAGGTGGCGTCATCGGCGCGCTCATCGAACCCGGCAAGCTGCCGCCCTCGACCAACGACCAGCGCTGCACCCAACGCGCCAATATGGTGCTCGGGAGCGCCGAAGTCTTGCTGCTGCTGCAGCGCGGCTACGTCGATGTCGGCTTCATGGGCGGGGCGCAGATCGATCAGTATGGGAATCTCAACAGCTCATTTATCGGAGACCCGAAGAAGCCGAAGACGCGGCTGCCGGGCACCGGCGGCGGCAACGATATCTCCAGCCTCACCAACATGATCGTGGCGATGCAGCACGAAAAGCAGCGGTTCGTGGAGCACGTCGATTTTGTCACCAGCCCCATCTGGCTGCGCGGACGCGACACGCGCCGCGAGAGCGGGCTGCTGGCCGGCGGGATGTTCCGTATCGTTACCGACCTTGCGGTCTTCGGCTTCGACGAGGAGACGCGACGGATGAAGCCGCTCGCGCTCAATCCGGGCACCACCCGCGACCAAGTGCAGGACAACACCGGATTCAAGCTCGAATTCACGCACGACACCGGCGTGACCGAGCCGCCAACCGAACATGAATTGTCCTTGCTCCGCACACTCGATCCGGAGCGGCTCTTTATCGCATAGCGACGCAGCAGAATCATCAAGGAGAGATTCGACATGACTTCGTTGAGCGGAACATTCGGCATCGCCGCCCGCAATTTTACGGCTTATCCGGAAATGCCGGACGCGCGGGCCCTGGTCGAATACGGCGTGAAAATGGAGCAGCTCGGTTTCGATTCGCTGTGGGTTTGGGATCACATTCTGCTCGGCGTGGAGCCGAACTTTCCCATTATCGAATCGCTCACACTGCTCACCGCCATCGCCGCGCGCACCACGAAGATCAAGCTCGGCACTGGCATCCTTGTCCTTCCGATGCGCAATCCCGTAGTACTCGCCAAGCAATTGTCCAGTATGGATCAGCTGTCGAACGGCCGCCTGATCATGGGCATGGCTTCCGGTTGGTACCGGCGCGAGTTTGACGCTGTCGGTGTGCCGTTCGAAAAGCGCGGCAAGATCATGGATGAGAACCTCGAGATCATGACGCGGTTCTGGACCGAGGACATGGTCAAGGGTGAATTCATGTTCCACAAGATTCCTGCGGGCGTGATGTATCCGAAGCCGGTTCAGAAACCGCGTCCGCCAATCCTGATCGGAGGCTATGTTGATCGCGTTCTCAAGCGCGCCGCCGTCAACGGCGACGGATGGCTGACTTATTTTTATCGAGCTGAAAGCTTTGCAAAGTCCTGGGCCAAGATTCGCGATTTTGCCAAGGAAGGCGGGAAAAATCCGGACACGCTGCTCAATGCTTCGCAGCTTCCGATTCGCATCGGAAAATCGCGCGCTGCGGTCGAGAGTGGAATGATGGAATGGCTCGGCAAGGAGTGGGATTTTGCATCTTGGAGCGATTCGACAAAGGACAGCGCGATCCTCGGCACGATCGATGAATGCGTCGAACAATTGAGGGAACACATCGCAGTCGGCGTGCAAAAGTTGATCTTTGTGCCTTACCGGTACGAGATGGAGCAGATCGAGATCATCGCGCGCGAGATTATTCCTCGGCTGAAAAGCTAAGAAATTAGGC
>PKUY01000181.1 GCA_003131705.1 Acidobacteriota bacterium
ATGTAGTGCGTCGTGACGAACACTGTGACCCCTTCTCCGACCATGTTGTGAATCAAATCCCAGAATTGTCGGCGCGAAACGGGATCTACTCCGGACGTGGGCTCATCGAGGAAAACGACTGGTGGACGATGCAATACGGCGCACCCGAGGGCCAACCGCTGTTTCCAGCCGACGGCCAGCGCGCTCGTGGGATTCTGCCCGCGTCCTTCGAGCCCCGCCATCTTCAGCGCCCATGCGATGCGCTCTGGAATTTCTTTTTTCGGCACGCTGTACATGCCGGCNNGTAGAGCGAAAACTTTTGCGACATATACCCGATGTGCTGGCGCACGGCCTCAGGATTGCGCCCTACGTCGATTCCCGCGACTGACGCGCGCCCCGAGGATGGCCGCAACAGCCCGCAGAGAATGCGGATCGTTGTGGATTTGCCGGAACCATTGGGGCCGAGGAAGCCGAAGATCTCGCCGTGGCGAGCCTCGAAGCTCACATTGTCCACCGCAACGAATTTTCCAAATCGCTTGGTGAGATTCTGGACCACGACAGATGGCTCGTTCTGGTTCATCAGGACTTTGCCGGCGACTGCTTCGCCGAGTGTCTTTCGACGGCCGACACAAAAATATCCTCGATGCTCGCCGTGACTTGCTCGATCGAGTCATAAGAAATCTTGTCTGCATCCAAGCGCGCGCGAAGTTCCGGAAGGCGCCGCGTCGCATCGTCCACGAAGATGTGCACGCGATCGCCCACGAGCAGAACTTCTCGGGCCACAGCGGCACCGGAGAGTGCAGCTCGGACTCGCTCGGGATCAGATGAATGGACAACGACGACTCCTCCCGGGAACTGTTTTTTCAGAGCTTCGGGAAGATCGCAGAAGAGCATTCGGCCTTGGTACAGCAGCCCAACCCGATGGCAGCGTTCGGCTTCATCGAGGTAAGAAGTCGAGGTGAGAATGGCAACGCCTCGGGCCAGAAGAGAATAAAGAATTTGCCAGAAATCCCGGCGCGAGACTGGATCCACTCCGTTCGTCGGCTCGTCGAGCAGAATAACGCGCGGCGTATGGATGAGCGCGCAGACAAGCCCTAATTTCTGCTTCATCCCTCCCGATAGGTTTCCAGCCAAACGACTGCGAAACTCAGCGAAGCCGGCGGCGGCCAGTAGTTCGGCTGACCGTTCCTCGCGCTCTTTCCGGCGGACCCCGAATAAGTCGGCATAGAAGCGAATGTTCTCGTCGACGGTGAGATCTTCGTAGAGGCCAAAGCGCTGGGGCATGTAGCTCAGATCTCGCTTCGCACCTTCCGGGTCAAGCCGAACGTCATGTCCCGCAACCGTCGCTGATCCGGAGTCCGGAGTAAGGACCCCCGCAAGCATTCGCATTGTGGTTGTCTTGCCGGCGCCGTCAGGTCCAACGAGACCGAAAATCTCTCCTGGCTGAACGTCAAACGAAAGCTGGTCGACGGCCTTGACGTTGCCGAACTGCTTGCCGAGACCGGAAACAGTGATTGCAGAATTGGAGTTCATGGCGGCGCCGGTCATTTCACATCGATATAGGCATCGGCCGGCATGCCAGGCTTGAGTTCGTGATTTGGATTCTCGACGTCGATCTTGATGCGGTAGACAAGCGTCACGCGTTCTTTCTCTGTTTGCACGCTCTTCGGAGTGAATTCCGCGTCCGACGCGATTACGGAAACACGTCCCCCATAGGTCTTGCCCGGATACGTGTCGGTCCGCACGTTGACCGCCTGGCCCCAATGGATTTTTCCAAGGTCGGTCTCGGGTAAATACACGCGCAGCCATATATGGTCCAGGTCGGCGAGCGTCACGATGGGCGTTCCGGGGGACACAACCTCACCCAGTTCGGCCTGCCGAACCAAAACGATGCCGTCGAACGGCGCCCGCAGCACGGTGTAGCTCAGTCGAATCTGAGACATATCGAGATTAGCCTTTGCTTGATGGACGTTAGCGCGGTCGACGTCCAATTCTTCCTTCCGTGTGCCCTCGACAAGTTCGTTCAGAATTTGCTGTGCCCGATCATAGCTCGCCTGTGCGCGGGTCACGTTCGTCGCAGCTTGATCGCGCGTCTGCCCGGAAATCTCATCCTTGTCGTACAGAGCTTCGTAGCGGCCATAGTCCTTTTTCTTTTGGTCGAGGTCGGCCTTTGAATCGATAACGGTTTGCTTCGCGGCTTCAACGTCCTGCGCGCGGCTGCCTGCAAGGCCCAGGAAGAACTGGCGATCGCGCACGCGCCGCGTCGATGCGTCGACGGCAACTTGCTGGCGGTAATCGGCGCTATCGAGTTGGGCCAGGAGCTCTCCGGTCTTCATCGCCATACCTTCTTCCACGGGCAGCTCGATGACGCGGCCCATCACCTTGAAACTAACCAGGCTCTCATGCGCCTCGATGTTGCCGGAGAGTTTCAGCTCGTTGGCAGAGGATCGTCCTGCGAGCCACATGTGATAGAGCCGTATCCCGGCAAATGCAGCAAGAATGCCCAGAAATACGATTAGAAGCGCGCGTTTCATGGCGTTTTCACCTCTGTTGAGCTGCCAGAGCCGCTCCTTGGATCGACTTGGCCGAGATACGTTTGATAGTTTTTCTCAGTGGCGCCGAGGGCGCGCGCGAGGGCGGCCCGCGCGTCGGCATTCTGCGCAATCGCTGCAATTCGGTCGTCCTGCGCACTCGCCACGGCATCCTGAGCGGTTACAACCTCGATGTTGTCCGTCACTCCATTGCGGAATCGGTCCTCTGCCAGCGTCAATTCGCGCTTAGCCAGATCAAGGCCGGCTTGGGTCACGCTTACTTGTTGCTCCGTCGAGTGGATATCCAAGATCGCCTTTCGGAGATCCTGCTCGATACCTCGTGCGAGATCGTCCGTTTGCGCCTTCAAACGGTCGGCGCGGCTTTCGAGTTCCTGTTTCTCTCCGTTGCGGTCGCGATCGAAGATGGTCACGGAGAGGATTGCTTCGATCCCACCCGTCGCGGGCATCGCACCAAAATTGCGGCCGGCCGCACCATAGTTTCCGTTCACACCCAGCGTGGGCAAATAGCGCGCGTGCGAAGCCTTTTCTTGCTCCACCAGTGATTCCTGCTGGCTGAGAAGCGAACGGTAGTCGCCCCGGGCTCCCAGCGCCGCCGGCAGGACCTGGTTGATGTCGGGTGCGTCGATATGCCGGAATTCGAGCTTCTCGGCAGGTTCGAGAGGGCTTCCGGGACTCAGTCCAAGAAATCTCGCGAGCANNGAGCAGAGCCTGTTGATCGCGAGCAAGCTGCACTTGCGACCGAACCACGTCGATGGCGGTCGCGAGGCCTTGATCGTGTTCATCCGTGGCCAGCTTTTCGAGAACCCGGGAAGTGTCCATTCGCGATTGCGCCGCCTCGACTTCCGCCTCGGCCGTTTCGGATTGCAGATAGAAGGCAGCGGCCTCCCGAACTGCAAAGTCGCGAGTATCCTGATAGCTCAGCTTTGCGGCTTCTTCCTGCCTGGTGCTGGATTTCCAGTTGTGAAGCGCCTGGCGATCGATCACCGCCTGCGATGCGAATACGCGAAAGTCATAGTATGCAAAAGGGCCGACGGCAGTAGGGATTCCGGGAACGGAAATCCCTTCAATACTGAGGTTGTTTTTCAGAAGGTTCGCAAGCGAGTCTGCGCTTGCGTGCGGAAGCAAGGCAGCCAGGCGTCTTGTGCGTGTCCCTTCCGCTTCATCAATTTGGGTCGCGGAAACCTGTACATTCACGTTCTGCTTCAGCGCCAGGTCGATCGCATCTTTCAGCGTCAACTGCCGTGGAGTTTCTTGTGCGCTGGCACATGCTACCAACATTGCCAGCACGAGAAAGGACAATACCGTGGGTCGCAAGGTCCGTCTCATGATGCTTCTCCCACACCGAGGGACCTTATATCCTTGGGTGTACTCGTCGAATCGACACCGCGGAGGCCACGGAGAACGAAGTCGAGATGAGCCTGCCGGTACGCATCGAAATCGAGGCCGTGACGCTCGCCAAGCACCAGGATCCACAGCACGGCAAGCATCGTCGGTGCAGCCAGCATTTGAGGAAAATTGCGGATTCCGGTCGCCTGAAATTCTCCCGAGGTGATGCCTCTATCAACCACGAGACCAAGAGCCGACGTGCTAGGATCAATGACTTCCCGATAATACATTTGCGCAAGTTCTGGAAATTTTCCGCTTTCGGCAATCAACAGCCTGAGCAGTGCGCGCGCGCTCTTATTTCTGACAATCTCCACGTACTGGCGCGACAGCAGATCGCGGAGGAGGGCCTCGGCCGTGCCAGAGAAACCCTCGATAAACGTCTGGAAGCCCGAAAAAACAGGTTGAATGAATCCGCGCAAAACTGCTCGGAAGAGGACTCGCTTGTTATTGAAATGCAGAAAGATCGTTCCCTTGGCAATGTTCGCTCGTCTCGCCACATCGTCGAGGCGGGTGGCCGCATACCCGTGGATAGCAAACTCTTCAAATGCAGCCGCCAAGATCTGTTCCTTTCGCTGTGTTTTCTCTCTTCGCCTTCGAACGGGTTGCTTGACCGCAGTCACTTGCCTATCCTTAGTTTGTTCGATTCGTCTCATCTAACTGACCGGTCAGTCAACTCGCACCTTGGCCTTTTTGACGCCCCCCTTCCGTGAGTCGCGTCACCCGCTGTCGTGATATGTGTCACTCCCGCTTGCCGCGACGCGTCCTCCGTACCTTGCAGTTCAGTGGCCCACATGATCGCGATGGGGCGCTCCGACTCTCAAATGGGCGGCGTGCCCAATAACCCTTCTTCGGCTCGGCCTGTCCCTACTAAAAACTCGGTTCTCATTGAGCAGGTTGAATTTGAACGGCTCTCGCGATAGCTTGCTCACGCCATGTTCA
>PKUY01000302.1 GCA_003131705.1 Acidobacteriota bacterium
CGTGCCACACCAAGACACCCAGCGGAATGGTTATGACGCCAGCGATGATCGTAGCGATCCATGCGGTGATTCGAAAAACGGCAAGCATCAGAATCAGGGCAACTAGCGGGATCAAGGACATCACGACGGTCAACCAGAGATGGCCCGTGGGATTGAGAATTTGCTCAAACATGGGGGTCGTGGAAGCCGAAACGAGCTTGGCACCTCATCACAGGGATGGCAGAGCGGATACTTATAACTCAATTCGGCGATGGAAAGTGAAAAAGAGGACGCCTGAAAACGAAAAGGGCTCGAAGCATAAACTTCGAGCCCTTCGGTGAATGTTCGAGCTTAAGCCCGCCGATCGAGATCAGGGACGTTCGAGGTAGTGCCATTCACCGGCGGTAAATTTCAGCTGATGATCCTTCCCGTCGTCCGCGTGCAGGAAGTAGTTCCCTGCCGGGATGAGATGGGCACGCGTCGAACGCACCGAGCACCGGGTCCATTGAATCCGCGCCGGTGGCATCGGGGCCTTTCCATGTTGCCGGACTTCGACGGCAAACTGGATGGCGTAATCGACTTGATACTCGACGCCTGTCGCTTGCGTCGGCACCAGCCGGCCACGGCTCTTTTGTTTTTCGGTGCTCATGCTCTGGCCCCTTGTTTGCAATCGCTGCGTTTACGAAAGCAGGCTTGAATCTACGCTTGCGCCTGGAGGATTTCTCCCGGCAAACGGCTGATTCTGGAGGTGGAAGGAGAAAGAACGCGATGAGCGACCGGCTTGCGGTCTTTTCTTTCCGGCACGTCCGCCGCTTGCATCCTTTCCATTTTGATACCTAGCGTGCGTTCCAGTGCCAGAATTTCTCTTCGTTGATCGGCTGCGAAGAGAGTCGAGGCAATGCCGCTGGTTCCGGCGCGCGCCGTTCGTCCGACGCGGTGGATGAAATTCTCGGCAATCTCTGGGAGATCGTAGTTAACCACGTGGGCGATGTCCTGGACGTGAATGCCGCGGGAAGCGAGGTCGGTTGCGACGAGCACTCGATAGCGCCCCTGCTGGAATCCGGTGAGCGCTGCAGTTCGTTGCGACTGCGAGCGGTCGCCATGAATCATGGCGGCAGCAAAGCCATCGCGACTCAGGCTCAATGCCAGACGTTCGGCTCCTCGCTTGGTGCGCGCGAAGATGAGGCACCGTCCGTTGTCTCTCGCGAGTAATCGCTGCAGGAGTTCCTGTTTGCGATCGGCGGAAACTTCGTACGCCTGCATGCGCACATTCTCGCAAGGCTTCAGCGTGGAACCGAGCGCAACACGCACCGGGCTCCTCATGTAGTCATGCACGAGATGCGCGACGGAGGCTTCGAGCGTCGCTGAAAAACAGAGCGTCTGGCGATCTTTAGGAAGGATGCCGACAATTCTGCGAATCGCTGGAAGAAATCCCATATCCAGCATGCGATCGGCCTCATCCAGGATGAGCGTGTTCAAATTGTTGAAGGTGACGAGTCTGCGATCGAGGAAGTCTTCCAGCCGGCCGGGCGTGGCGACGACCAGGCGAGCTCCGCGGCGTATCGCGGTGAGTTGCGCTCCCTCGGCCAAGCCTCCCACGACGAGCGCCGCGGGAGGGAGAAGCTTGCCCCTCAAAGCGTTGTACTGCTCCACAACCTGCATGGCGAGTTCGCGCGTGGGAACAAGCGCGAGAGCCGCAATTCCGGGCGTGTTCTGCTGAAGCATTCTTTCGATCACTGGAATCAAGAACGCGAGCGTCTTGCCGGTACCCGTCTGAGCGGTCGCGAGCACGTCTTTACCAGCAAGCGCGTGCGGGATCGCCGCAACCTGCACGGGAGTCGGAATCGTAAAATTAGCGGACGAGAGCCGCTCCTTCCTGTAAGTCGAAATCGGTAATTCTGAAAAATTCTGCATGGGTCTAAGTGTTTTCTTTTCTGGTAGATGAGGGCCAAGGTGCGCTCGATGGTTTACGAGCGGGCACAATAGCCGGCATTTCCAGTCCTTTTTTAAATTACGCCGAAGACATCGGAAGAGAACGAAGGCGGGGTTTTTCTCAGCAGGTACTCAAATATGAGGAACCACACCACACAACCGCAGTATCAAGCGCAAAAGCAGTATACCACATAGTGGGCCCGCTAGTAAGTTGATAAGCAATAGTTCTCAACATACAATAGCGCCGCTTTGCCAGCCTGCCGCGTTCGGTTGAGCGCGGCGAGCTCTTCAAAGCGGATGAACCGCGACCTGATTGCGGTGACCGCGCTCTGGAGAAATATGCCAACGACATCGCAAAAGGTCTTCGTCGGTGCGAGCGACCGAGTGCCGGAAGGTACTCGTCTGGTCGTCGACGTGGCCGACACGACAATCGGCATTTTCCGCGTCGAAGGCAAGCTCTACGCCTACCTGAACAGATGCGCGCATCAAGGCGGACCCGTCTGCCAGGGGAAAATTGTTCCCCGTGTAACTGAAGTGATCGACGAGCGCGGCGAAAGTCACGGATTCGCTTTCGACGAGTCGAACCTGCACATCGTCTGCCCCTGGCACGGCTTCGAATATGACATCAAGACGGGCATGCACCCAGGACGGCCGTCGGCTCAATTGATTCGCGTGACGGTGGAAGAAGCCAGCGACGGAATCTATGTCACCGTCTGAGGAATCCCCGAAGTTGTCCGCGCTGCTCGTCGAACTGCGCGGTCAGATCGAGCGGACCATTCGAGCGGGTGAAGTCGCGGGCGTGATTCCTGCGGATGTGACAAATCTCGTGAGCGGCGCGGTGAAACCCTACGCGACTGCCGTCGAGGAAACGGAAATCGATGTGCCCGTGATTGATGGCACGGTTTCAACGACGGAAGCGATGGTGGTTGCATGCGCACTGCTTCGCGCGCACCACTTGAATCCATTTGATCTGGCGCTGTGGTTTTCACGCACCGCGCCAAACGCCCCATGAGATTCGCACAAGTTGCAATTCAGTCTGGCGGCGACGCTGAACGCCGGAGGAATGAACGATGAGCAAAATAGAGTTCGTCAACGGTGTGAGCACTGCAACTGAACATAAAGTCCAGCAGATCACCACGCGCACGGATTCGCGCGAAATACTCGCAAACGCGCATCGCGACATCGCTCTCTACCACCTCGATGATTATTTCATCGTAGATGTCGACGCGCATCACGTCGAATTCGACTCCTGGGCCGAAATCCTGGACCATCTCGAAAATCCGGTCCTTCGCCACAACGCCAAGGAGATGACCAAGAACTGGCCGAACGCAAAACAGTTGGCCTTCAGCAACCACCCTGTCGGGCTGACTTTTCAAGACGTGTTTGGGCGAATCCCGCACCAGGCCGAACTCGCGGAGCATGTGGAGAAGACAAACGAGCACCGCGATCTGACTCTTGTGCGGCGCGCGATGGATTCGATGGGGATCAAGATGCAGGTTGTGTTTCCCCAGCCCATGCTCGAGATGGGCCTGCATCCCGACCCGGACATCGTTACGGCGATGACGTTCGCCTACAACCGCTGGTTCACCAAGACCATACTGCCGCACGAGACGCGTGTGAAGACGCTGCTCTGCTTGCCATTCCACGATCCAGATGCGTCCATCAAGATGATCCAAGAATTTGGTGAAACGCCCGGAGTCGTCGGATTCATGATTACGAGCCAGCGCCACGCAGGCGTACATAAGAACATGTACATGCGCATCTATCGCGAACTCGAAGAGCGCGGCTTGCCGCTGGCGTTCCATGCCGGTCCGAGCTGGGGCGATACGATGACGACCACGATGAATCGGTTTCTCTCCGTGCACTCGATGTCATTCGTCACCTGCAATATGACGCACATGACCAACTGGATTGTGAACGGTTTGCCCGAACGCTTCCCGAAACTGAAAGTGATATGGATCGAGAGCGGGCTGGCGAGGGTTCCGTTCATGATGCAGCGGCTGGATCACGAGTACTTGATGCGCCAGTCCGACGCTCCGCTACTGAAGCGCCTCCCGAGCGAGTACATTCAGGAGATGTACTTCACGTCGCAGCCGCTCGAAGTGACGATTCCGCATATGCTCGAAGCGACGTGCAAGGCCGTGCACGCCGAGACTCAGTTGATGTATTCCTCCGACTGGCCTCACTGGGATTTCGATGTGCCCTCGCGCATCGCTGGGTTGCCATTCCTGACCGAGCAAGCAAAGCGAAACATCTTGGGCGAGACGGCGCGAAAGTTGTTTCGTTTTTAGTCTGGAACTTGCAACCCGTACGTATCCTGATTCCGGTCTCGAACTTGAAGTCAGGCTCAAGGGAGAAACAATCGCTATGCACAAGGTTCTCGCTCTGTATCCGCCACCGAAGGATCCCGNNAAAATACTACGAGGCGACGCACCTGCCTCTCGCGATGCAGCTTCCAGGGCTGATCTCGAGCCATTACAGCTTTTCACCGGAGGGCGTCGGAAGCGCTTCGCCGTACTTCTGCATATGGGAAGGCATGTTCGCCGACGAGGCAGCGATGGGAGCAGCGATGCAATCTCCGATCGGGCAGAAGGTTGCAGCGGATGTCGCGAATTACGCGACTGGCGGCGCAACGATTCTCCATTTTGAAGCGCAGGCGCCTCAGGCCGCAGCCAAACAGGACGGAGCCGCAGGAAAAGCAGAAACGTTCGAGGCCGGGATGAGTGTCCGGCGGGATATGTTCGGCCCCGCGCTTTCGGACAAGGTGCTTGAGACCGCGACGGACTTCAACCGCACTCTGCAGGAACTCGTGACCCGCTATTGCTTCGGCGAAGTATGGACGCGGCCGCAGCTCGACCGCCGAACGCGCAGCATGCTGACCATGGCGCTGTTGGTGGCCCTGGGCAAGCCGACGCAGCTCAAGGGACACGTCCGCGGCGCAATCAAGAACGGCGTCACCAAGGACGAGATTCGCGAAGTCCTGCTGCACAGCATGATCTACTGCGGAGTGCCCGCCGGGGTCGACAGTTTTAGCCACGCAACCGAAGTGCTGAAAGAATTGGGACTCGACTAGAGGAGCTATAACAACCATGCGCGTCGGTTTCATCGGTATCGGAAACATGGGCTGGCCCATGGCCGCCAATATTGCCAAGGCAGGCCACGAGCTTACGGTGTTCGACCTGGACGCCGAGCACAGCGCTCGCTTTGCTCGGGAACACAATTGCAAGG
Source organism: Acidobacteriota bacterium (assembly GCA_003131705.1). Classification (GTDB taxonomy): domain Bacteria; phylum Acidobacteriota; class Terriglobia; order Acidiferrales; family UBA7541; genus Palsa-295. Next base: position 5,140 of record PKUY01000302.1, read on the forward strand.
TCGCGCCTAGCTTGCGCGAAATCGCGGCGAACGAAGTTACGGTGACGATGTTGCCGACTGGGCCCATCGTTCGCCAAGTGCTGGTTGAGGCTGACGACGGGGCATTCGTGAAAAATCTGCGTGCGGGCGCGCTCGTGATTGATATGAGCTCCTCCGAACCCATGGGTACGCGCGAGCTGGGGGCTGCGCTCGCAAAGTACGGAGCTGTCCTGATTGATGCGCCGGTTTCAGGAGCTGTCCCGCGGGCCAAGACCGGCACGCTCGCCATCATGATCGGCGGGGATGATAAGGAAGGNNGAAAGCGTTAAACAACTACATTGCCGCGGCAGGTTACACGGCGGTCGCGGAAGCGCTGCTGATCGGCGAGCGATTCGGTCTCGATCAAGGAGTGATGGTCGATATTTTGAACGTCTCCACGGGCCGCAACTTCACAACCGAAGTGATGATGAAAGAGCATGTGCTGGAGGGCAAGTATGGAACTGGCTTCGCGCTAGGCTTGATGGCGAAGGACGTGAGGATCGCCGCGGATCTAGGCGAGGCCGTGCGGCTGGATGCGCCGGTGTCGCGTCTGATTCGAGAACGCTGGGCTGTGGCCCGCGACCGCTTGGGAGCTACAAGTGATACCTCTGCGGCGATCCTCGGATGGAAGGACGACTTGCCAGAAGGCAGGCGATAGATTTCTTCGTTTCTTCAATCTTCAATGGAAATCGTGCGATGTAGTTGCTGCATGCGTGATCGTCAGAGGCTGGATGTTTTCGGCCTTCACCGAAACCACATTGTCCTGATTTTGCAGCGTGCCTTCGATCAGCAAAAAGGGATGATGAACCACCACCGTGTGGTCCTTTTCGAATAGTTGCGGCGTGATGATTACGTTCGCAATTCCTGTTTCATCTTCCATGCTGAGAAAAACGAAACCTTTGGCGGTGCCGGGACGCTGGCGGACAATCACTGCCCCAGCAACTCGCACATGCATGCCGTCAGGAAGTTTCGCAAGCTCGATGGCCGCCCGAACTCCGTGTGCCCTCATTTCCGCGCGGCGATAGGTCATGGGATGGGGCCCCACGGTCATTCCCGTGCCGCGGAAATCGGCCACCAATCTTTCTTCGGCGGTCATGGGTAGCAGCGGTGAATCCAACGTGACGCAAGGCTCGCTCAGTGTCGCGTTCGCATCGGCACTTGCTTCCGGAATTGCTTGCGATCGTTCGGAGTCATCGAGTTTTGACGTGGGCTCTTGCGCCTCAAGAAGAGGTCCGGGCCGACGCGCGGCGCGCTCTACCTGCCAGAGAGCGTCGCGGCGGTGGAAGCCCTGTTTCGCGGAAATAAAATTCAAGGCGCCGACTTCGGCGAGGGCCGTCAGCTCGGATTTTTGTATTTCAGGAATGCGCTGCTTTAAATCATCGATGGATGTGAATCTGCGAATGCCGCGCTGGCGCATGATTTCGAGCCCAATCTCTTTGCGCACGCCTTTCACGTAACGCATGCCCAGGCGCACGGCGAACCCCGGAGAAATTGTTTCCAGCGTGCAGTTCCAATCGGAGCGCGTGATATCGATGGGCTTGCATCGCAGTCCGTGAAGCTGAGCGTCTTTTACGAGCGTTGCCGGCTGATAAAAGCCCATCGGCTGGTTATTCAGCATCGCAGCGGTGAATGCCGCCAGATAATGGCATTTCAAGTAGGCGCTGGCGTAGGCGATCAGCGCAAAACTCGCCGCGTGCGATTCGGGAAATCCATAAAGCGCGAAGGAAGTGATCGACTGAACGATTTTGTCCTGTGCCTCTGCGGAAATGCCTTTCGCCACCATTCCGCGCCGCAGCTTGATTTCGATTTCCACCATCCGCTGCTTGGAGCGCTTGAATCCCAGCGCCCGCCGCAATTCCTCGGCCTCACCGCCCGTGAATCCCGCCGCGATCATTGCCATGCGCAGCAATTGCTCCTGAAAGAGTGGCACGCCGAGCGTGCGCGCCAGAACGGGCTCGAGAGACGAATGAAAATACTCCGGCGACTCCAATCCCTGCCGGCGTTTCAGATATGGATGAACCATTTTCCCCACGATGGGCCCGGGACGAATAATCGCGACCTGAACCACAATGTCGTAGAAACGTGCCGGACGCAGGCGAGGCAGGCATGACATTTGAGCCCGGCTTTCGACTTGAAACATTCCCACCGTGTCCGCTTTTTGCAATGCGGCGTAGACGGCAGGGTCATTCTCGGGCAACTTGCCGAGATCGACTTCCTCTCCATACTCATGCCGAATGATTTGAAGCGAGTCTTCGAGCACGGCCATCATTCCCAGGCCGAGAAGATCCACTTTCACGATGCCCATGTCGGCGCAATCTTCTTTGTCCCATTGCACGACCATGCGGCCCGGCATTGTGGCTGGTTCCAGAGGAACCACGGAATCCAATTGCCCCTGGCAGACCACCATTCCGCCGGAATGCTGCCCGAGATGACGCGGTAAATCCTGCACGGCCTGGCAAAGCTCAAAAAACTTACGAATTCGCCGATGCTTCAAATCAAGACCGGCGTCGCGGAACTGCCGATCGAGCTTGTCGCCGGGATCTTTGTATTCCCACGCCCCCACAAGGCTCGAGAGGCGCCCGAGCGTTTCCGAATCGAACGACAAGGCCTTGCCGATTTCACGCGCTGCCGAACGTCCGCGGTAGGTGATGACATTTGCAGTCATCGCAGCGCCCAATTTTCCATAGCGTTCATACACATATTGAATTGCCCGTTCCCGCTGATCGCCGCTCGGAAGATCGAGGTCGATATCCGGCCACTCGCCACGCTCCTCGGACAAAAATCGTTCGAAGAGAAGATCCATGCCCACCGGGTCGACGGCCGTGATGCCGAGTGCGTAGCAAACGGCGCTATTGGCCGCGGAACCGCGCCCCTGCACCAGAATATTTTTTTCGCGACAAAAGCGAACGATGTCCCAGACGATCAGAAAATAGCCGGCCAGCTTGAGTTTTCCGATCATGGCGAGTTCGCGATCGATTTGCCACCGCGCCTTCTCATTTTCTGAGCCGTAGCGGCCGATCACGCCTTCGAGCGTGCGCCGCTTGAGAAACTGCATCTCGGATTCGCCGTCGGGAACCGGATAAACAGGAAATTTGTACCCGAGATCGCTCAGGCTGAATTGCAAGCGCGAGGAGAGGATCTCCGTATTCGCAATGGCCTCGGGAAGATCGTAAAACAGAATCGCCATTTCCGAGTGCGTTTTGAAATGGCGCTCAGAATTGCGGCTGAGCAGCCGGCCGGCGTTGGCGAGCACTCGATGGTGGCGAATACATGTAAAAACATCCAGGACTTGGCGTTGCACCTGTCGCGCGTAGGAAACGCCATTGGTCGCGAGCAAGGGGAGCTTCAGCTTTCGCGCAATGGCAACGGCGGCCTGATTGCGCGCTTCCTCCTCTCGGCATAAATGGCGCTGGAGTTCGACGTAAACATTTTGCCGGCCGAACGCGCGACACAGTTCCTGCACGCGTTCCGTCGCGGCCGCAATGCCACCGGCCAGAGCGTGCGCCAATGGCCCCTCGTCGCCTCCCGTCAAGCAGATCAGGCCACTGCTCATCGCTGCTATTTCCTCAGGCTGAACGCAGCCTTCACTTTTTCGGGCGCGAAGCTTCATTCGCGTGATGAGGCGGCACAAATTCTGGTAGCCCTCGCGCGATTCAACCAGCAGCACATAGCGCCAGCCCGCGGCCGATGTGACTTCCGCGCCGACATGCGCTCGCATGGAAACCTTCTTCGCCGCCAGATGGAAACGAGGCGAGCCATACACGCCGTCGCGATCGAGCAACCCCATCGCGGACATGTTGCTTGCAGCACAAACGCTGACCAATTCTTCGGGCACGGAAGCGCCTTCTAGAAAGCTGAACGCGGATCGCGCGTGAAGTTCGATGTACATCAGTCGTAGATTCCCCGCACCAGCCAGCTTTGGCGCAGCGAGTCGTAATACACACGATAGAGCGCGCAATCCGCATTAACTTTTGCGGATGTATCGCGGCGTTCCGAAGGCAGATTGAAATCAATTTCCAGGTCCCATTCATCCTGCTGCCACGGATCTTCCCGCCACCAGTCGCCGGAGGTGCGCCAGGGACCGGAAGCGGCAAGCACTTCTCCGCGCAAGCCCTGAAAAATAATGTGGGTCGGGCGGCCCGCATGCAGTTCAAGTTTTGCAGGAATGGGCGGGCGAAAACTTCGACAATTCGTCGGAGCTTTGAAACTTTTGTCCCGTTTTTCTGGATGGAGAATAGCGTCACGATTGCGGTTGGTTTCCGCTACGCCTACAGGGCTCAGAAACCGCTGCATCTGAAACTCTCCCGGACGGTATGTATCCACCAGAAGCGGCGAACCGACATTCCCTTCCCCAACCACATGGACAATGCGTGCAATCGTAACCTCCAGCTTTTCCGGATCAGGAAAGCTGGGGAGAAACAGACCGCCTTGCGTAGCGCGCGGCCGTGCGGAGTCCGCTCTCATCACGATTTTTTGGATGGATGCACCGGGAGGCTTCGATTGCAAACGCAACCGAAGTAATTTAAAAAGAATTTTAGAATCGCGCGTCGGAACAGGAAGCTGTATATCCGTTTCATATAGTCCGGGCGGATTCTTTTCCCGAAACAGTTCCTTACGAAGATCTACTGCATTTTCAAAGGACGGTTGTAGTTCAAAACGAATTCGAATAGCGGCGATTGCCAGGGAGCGCGCCGCCAAACGCGCACAGATTTGATCGAGCAACCGGCCCAGAAGAAACGAGAGCGGATCGAGTTCCTCGACGGCGTCGTCCAGCTCCATTTCTTCTTCGAACGAATATGCTGGCTCTGCAATCACGAGCGAGCGCACGCTTTCGCCGCGCGCCAGTGCGTGCAGGCGGACTCCTTCCTGCCCTAGACGCTCCGAAAGCTGTAAAACCGGAAGCTCAGCGAAATCCGCGCACGTGTGGATGCCCCAGCGGCTCAATGTTTCTGCAGTTTCGATCGATGGAGAAAGAACGCTGACGTGTAACCGGCCGAGATATTCAGATTCTTGCCCGGAAGGAATCACGGTGATTTCGGGAAAACCTCGCGCAGCGATCTGGGCGGTTTCGATATTCGAGGCAATAGCGACGTTCGCCAGCAAGCCGCATTCCGACGAACGCTGCGCAAGGTGCGCGGCGATGTCTTTTTCCGAGCCGAATAAGCTGGTCAGGCCGGAGAGATCCAGAACGATCGAATCCTGTGCGGCGTCTTCCATTCGCGGAGAGACCGACCAGCCAATATCGAGCAGTGTTGCGTGGGCCGTTTTTTCCTGAGATCGAGAACGCGGTCGAATTTCCAAACCGGCAAATTGCGCCGCGTCTGTTTTCGCCATCCCTGCTTTCATTCCCATTTGCGCGGCTCTTTCGTTGATTGCAATTACGCTGCAAAGGGGCGGAGTCCCCTCGACCAAGACCAAAGCGCGTTCGCGCAGCACAGGTTCGGCGCGCACAACCGCCTGCAGCATGAAATTGGGGACGAAAATAGAAGCGAATGCCATACGCGTTCGGCGAAAAGACAAAAGGATTAGAAAAGTTCTTCACCTTTGCCTGGGACCTCCTCCTGAAGCNNAAGCGTGCTTGCCGGATACTGCGCGGGAATAACTGCTCAGGGTTTCCGTTTCGAATTCCGCGCCCATGCCGCGTGCGTTTGTGGAATCTTCCTCTTGCTGAATACATTGCCGGTTTTCGCCCTTTGCGCGAGAGCGAATCATTTCCGCATGGCTTTTCCAGCCATCGAGCAGACATCCAGGTGAATGAGGTAAAGAGAACTCCTCGGATTTTTCGGAAGTTTGCGACCAGTATGTTTCTTCCGTTCGGAGTCGCAGAACCAGAGAAGCGCATGTTTTCGCGTTCGATTCCTGCTCCAGGACGACGAGGATCGTCGGCGTATGTTCCACGGCCCTGCGAAATCGAAACCACACCTGCAGAGGAACATAGCGGACAACTTTCGGCGGAGTGTCGCTCAAATCGAGGGCAATTAAACTGAAGCCGCCACCCTGGATCAGCAAATCGGTGGCACGAAGCGCCTGGTCCACGTTCCGGCAGCGCACCCAGAGTAATTGTTTCAAACTCACACCGGCTGCTTCCGCGGAATGAGGATCGAAACTATCTCGTGCGTCTACCAGTGCGCAGACTTCAGACGCTGCGGTTCGGGAGGCAAGTGCGGAAATCAACAAACTGGTCCTCCCGGAACACGGAGGCCCATAAATTTCCGTCAAGCTGCCGCGGGGAAGCCCTCCCGTAAGAAGATCGAGAGAAGGAATGCCCGCAGGAACAGCTTCCACGATCTGACGGTCGCGATATTGAAAAGGATTTGAGACACGCGCAGCCAGCACCGATTCAACCTGCAAACGCAAAGCATTCGTTTTTGAACTCATGGTTGAGGGCAAAGAATGAAGAGTTATAGATTTCGCTTTTTCTTCGCCTTAGTGATTTTAGGTTTTCAGCGGAGGTATTGTCAAGCGTGTTGAAAAGTTTTGGAGTGTCCGAGGTGTGAAATCCCGCTGGAGGAATTTCGGTGGTAATGACCACCATTTGCCCGGTTCCCACCAAAATGGCATTGCTGGTAGGGTTCGCCTGTCCCGAGTTCTGGGCCACTTGCACCCTTCCAATCGGTGTCACGGAAACTTGCCCCTGGTAACAAATCACCGTGGTCCTATTTGACTCGAACCCTACATAAAAATCGGTGCCAATCACGCCGATAACGGCATTGGGCGTTTTCATTTCAAATTTGCCGCCCGGCTTGGTGATCTTGGTGACTTGGCTTCGCACTTTGCCGAAATTCATCTCGAGCGACGTCTGCTGGGACGACCCGTCGTGTTGCACGACGCGAAGCTCGCTGTTCGATCCCACGCTGAGGATGGAACCGTCGGTCAAACCGGCGCGAACGCGCCCGTTATGCTCCGTCTTGAGCAAATCACTCCATTGCAGATCGTCCTTCACTTTGGCTGTCTGCCCGTTTCGCATCGCTGCGGGAATCAGCGCGTCAATTTCACCCGCGTGCTCCGTCGCCGGGTATTCGGCCATGGTGCACATTTGCGGAGCAGGCTCGCGGAGGACTAAATTACAGGACGAGAAAAGCTCTGATCAGGCCGATTTCTTCTTCGGGACCCGAGCGCCCTTTTTTCGAGCTTCTGAGAGGCCGATCGCGATGGCTTGCTTCCGGTTCGTCACGACTCCACCCTTTCCACCCTTACCCGAGCGGAGTGTTCCCCGCTTTTCTCGATGCAGGGCACTCTTGACGCTTTTACCTGCTGCTTTTCCGTATTTCGACATGTGTCCTCCTGATATTTGACTGCCAAAGATTCGCCTTTCACCTGTTGCTCGAACTGATCGGCCGCGGCGCCAGATCGTAGGACGTGCTGCTACCGCCTTCTGTGCTGCGCACAAGAATCCCGCGTTGAACGAGGTCCGTGATGTCGCGCTGTGCCGTGTCCTGCGACGACTTTGTCAGCTTCGCCCATTTCGACGAGGTTAACNNCTCGAAGCTGTCGAGTAGCTTGTTGAGGATCAGCCGTTGCCGCTCGTTTACCGGCGACGCGCCGAGGCCCTCCCAGAATCGAGCCTTCGCCAGCACGCCGGCTAAGAGCGTTTCCGCGCCATCGATCGCGCGGCCCAGACACTCCAGAAACCAGGTCAGCCATTGCGTAATGTCGGTCTCGGCCTTTTGCGTCCGTTCCAGCATGTCGTAGTAGCCACCGCGCTCCTGCCGAATCTGCGCCGACATACTGTAGAAGCGCTGCGAACTCCGCTCCGAGCGTGCCAGGCACAGATCGGCAATCGCGCGCGCGATGCGCCCGTTGCCGTCATCGAACGGATGAATTGTCACGAACCAAAGATGCGCGATGCCCGCCTTAAGAACAGGATCGACCTCAGGCCCGCCGTCAAACCAGTCCAGAAAGTCCTTCATTTCCCGCTCAACCCGCTCGTCCGTCGGCGCTTCGAAATGAACGCGCTCGCGGCCGAACGGACCGGACGCCACCTGCATAGGACCGTGGCTACCATCTCGCCACGCGCCGACTCTGATCCGCCGCATTCCGCTGGGCCCTGTCGGAAACAGGCTTGCATGCCAGCCGAACAGCCGCTCTTCCGTTAGACCCTGGTCGTAATTCCGCGTCGCATCGAGCATCATCTCGACCACACCTTCCACATTGTGGTCGGCATGCACCAGACGTCCGATATCCATTCCAAGGCGACGCGCAATCGAAGAGCGGACTGCCGTCGGGTCGAGTTCCTGCCCTTCAATCTCGCTCGATTTGACAACGTCCTCAGTCAGTGTCCGCAGCACGGCCTCTTCGCGCAGCCTGAATCCCAGTCCATCCATTTGTCCCAGCAAACGGCCCTGCCGATGACGCACGTCCGCCAGCAGGCGCGTGAGCGTCTCGCTGTTCCAGTGGAGTTTTGGCCATTCGGGCCGCTCATGTATGTACATGCCCATTCTCCGCATACTATGCGGACATTGTGGGCCCTAATCTCCGCATCGGCAAGCCCTAATCAACGCAGCTCATGCGGCGAAAAGGAGGCCTAATCTCCGCCGGCCTCTTCTGGGACTTTTCATTATTCGTGTTTTATTCGCCCCACGCATCTCGACTGAACTCGGTCCTGCACGGCGATTGCTTCGAACTCATGCTCGCGTCGATTCGCGCAGAATCGTATTCCCTCATCGATCCGTCCTACGAAGACGCGCGCGCGCCCGCAGCCTCCGCTCGCCGATGACCACATCGGCCCCTACGTGAGATACTCTCGGTCGTGATCAGCGCGCGGAGTTTGGATGCGGTCTTAAACGCCGGCGAGTTTGCTCTTGACAAATGCCGCGGTGCGGCATATTAAATATGAAGACTTATTCCGTCTCTGAAGCGGCTAGAGTTCTTGGAGTTGATCGGCGGACTTTACAACGTTGGGTTAAGAATCACCAGATACCCGCTCCGACGGCAAGAATAGTGGCAGGCGCTCTCGCGAAGTCCTGGACCGAAGAGGAGATGGTAAAGCTGAGAGAGCATAAGGCCACACGATACTGGGGCGCGGGCATAGATCGAAGGACAGGCAAGAAGGCTAAGCAGAAGAAAAAATAGCCAAGCGGGACGCGCCGGTGTTATCAGCACCGACACGCCCCTGACCAAGTCGCACGATTGAGGTGCAACGATGGCTGCAAAGGAAGTTATCCGTTTCCGTTTCTGCACGCAAGCAGTGCACCGCGTGCGTTCATCTACCCTGAAACCATCTTTTCTATTCGAGCATTCCCCACCGGTCTTGTAGCTCGCTCAATCGCTTTCTCTGTTTGATCCGTCCTCCCATTTCTCCAGGATACGTGTGCCCTGGTGTCTCACCAACCGTCATGCCTCCCCGCGCTTGTCGCGGGAGGAAAGGAAGGCTCGAATGCAAAAGGCTCATCTGTACGAAGCAATTCTCTTGGTGAACCGGGGAATCGACGAGGTGGTTCGAGGGTTGGAACGGCTCAAGCGTGCCAAGGATTCAGGCTTAGACCCCGCGTGCTTCGACGAAAAAATGACGCTGTTTGAGATACATCGCGCTTCGCTCAACGGCTATTTTTGCAACAACGTCGAGAGGAGTGAGCACCGGGACGCGGCCCGATTCGAGAGGAAGCACCGCGAATACGAGAAGAATACGTTGGACGAGATACAAGTCTATCAAGACCTACGTGCCGTTGAGGAGCGTCGACGGATTGAGGGCAAACCACCCAAGGTGCGGTTCTTCACCGAGGAGGAGCAGCAGGAATGGGAGCGGCAGTACCGGAGATCGCACGAGGATGTTGGCGGCGAAGGGCACCTTGTTACAGAGAGACAGCCGTGAACCTCCACCTCTTGCAAGAACTCATGGATCTGAATCAGGCGTTCGAGAACGTGATCCGCGGACTCGAACGCCTGGAAAAGGTAGGGCTATTCGATAAAGAACAGGTCCGCTACACGCGAGCCGAGGTTGAAAGCGCTCGCGTGGACGCCAACCGCGAGTTCTTCGACAAGTTCGAGGAGATCGTCGAGGAGGACGCTGAGTGGGCCTACGAATTCTGCCAGGCGTACGATCAAAAGACCAAAGACCCGTTCGATTTCTACCTTGAAATCAAGCAACGCGAGGAAGCCCGCAGGAAGAAGGGACTGCCTCCCCGCGTCGTGCTGCTTCCCGATTGGGACAAGGACGATGAGCAACGCTACGACGAGGAACAGGCCCAAAAGCGGGCTGCAATCAAACGGAGGAAGGCCGCCGGGAAGCACAAACCAAAGTCTGCGAAGGCAGCAAGGCAAGCCAAAACCGGCGTCGCTCGGGCGCCAGAGAGGAAGATCAAGTCATGACTAAGCGTAAATTACCCATGAAGCCGGACGTTCCGCGACCCGCGCCAGGCAAACAATACCCCGGCGTGAGAGGCAAGATTGTGGACTGGGCTGAACACGTTTTTGAGGAAGGAATGCTCTATGTTCGCGTTCGTTTTACGGACAAGACCGAGATGTGTTGGGTACTCCAGACCGCCCACCTGATCCTAGAAGCCGACCTGGGCGACTGGAAAAGCGGGAACTTCAAGCAACTGACAGTGTTCGTACAGAACGAAAGCGACTTCGGGTAACTGGTAGGGGTCGAGGAATGGCGCCATACNNGCGACCAGCGAAGCTAGATAGGCCAAAATGCCCACTCCTATTAAGGATGCGCCAACGAAGGCAAAGAGCACAAACGCGAGTGGATGAAACCACAGGAGGCTCACAATTTCCACGAGCAGGCCCAGAATAATCAAGCCGCTCGAAACTTGCAGAAACCGCCGCATTCCGATCGCTCGGAGTCTCATTGGCCAGTCCTCCACAATTTCACGTGACCAAGGTGCGCCACGTTGTGAACCGTGTCGTGGCACCCGCTCGAAATGCACGACATCTGATTCGATTTCAGTGAATCCATGATCGCGGTGTGGACGGGATTTTCCTCAAAGCTGCGGGCGTCCGCATGGCAGTGCAGGCACTGCAGGTTGTTGTACCCACCGCGTATATGGATTGTTTTGGGTGGCGTACTCACGTACTGCATGTAAATGCGCGTTATGCCCTGGAACTTGTCCTTCAGAGGGCCGTAGATTGTGTAATCGGTGTGGCAGGCATAACAGGCCATGTCCGCCGGCACGCGGTGGTTCTGAAAATGCTGCGCAGCGAGGTAATTCGGATCGTCCACGTACAGACTTTTTCCGTAGTTTTCCATGCTGTGACAGGAAATGCAGAATCGAGTCTGTTCGGAACGCTGCATGTGCGTGGACATGCCCCCGCCGATACAAAGAACCGGCAGAATGAAGAGGGCA
>PKUY01000108.1:0-403 GCA_003131705.1 Acidobacteriota bacterium
GGGCACTCGGGCGAGGACACGCTCCGCATCGCCGCACTCGCGGATTTCTTCGGGCTCGTGAAGAGCGGCGGATCCGACTGGCACGGTGCGACGAGCGGACCGCGTGTGCTCGGCGGAATGCAGGTGCCGGAAGAGTGGCTCGATCGCCAGGACGNNCTCGCACTCGGAGAGGACGGTGCCCACGTGGCGGTGCACTATCACGGGTCCGAGGGCGCGGCGCGCGCAACGGTGAAGGCGATCGAGAGTGCCGGAGGCGCCGCCTCGGTCTTTCGGGCCGACCTTCGCGATGCCGGGGCAGCCTCGAGCCTCGCCGGTGACGTCGTCCGTGCGTGCGGGCGTCTCGACGTGCTCGTGAACTCCGCCGCCACGATGATGCGCACGCCGCTCGACACGGTGACGCCCG
>PKUY01000108.1:448-12983 GCA_003131705.1 Acidobacteriota bacterium
CGCGTTCGCGTGAACGCCGTCGCGCCGGGCGCCGTGCTCGCGCCGGAGGGGTGGCCGGCGGCGGCGCAGGAGCAATACGAGAAGGAGACGCCGCTCGCCCGGATCGGCACGCCGGACGACGCGATCGTCGCCATTCGCTACCTGATCGGCGCGACGTACGTGACGGGCGTGACGCTGTTCGTCGACGGCGGCCGCCATGACGCGCGCTGACCACACCGGACCCGGCGAAGCCCCCGCCGCGCCCCAGCGCTACGGCACGATCGTCGTCGTCGGCGGCGGCTGTTATGGCAGCTACTACGTGCGCCAGCTCCGGCGCGCACGCGAGCGCGAGGCGCTCACGTGGGAGCGCCTGATCGTCGTCGATCACGACGAAGATTGCGCGGTCGCGCGCGAGCACCCGGCCGATCTCGAGCTGGCCGTCTCCGACTGGTCCGGGTTCTTCGCGGAGTTCCTCGGCGGCGCGGCGCGGGACGTGGACGCGATCGTGCCATCGCCGCTGATGCCGCACCTCCTCTTCGAGTGGCTCGAGCGGCGCGCGCGCGAGCGGTGGCCCTCGCGGCGCGTGTCGATCGAGATGCCCGGTGCCCTGTCCGGTGTTCCGTGGCAGAAGGAGGGCAGTGAATCCACGCGCTATGTGAGCTTCGCCGAGTGGATGTGCCCCGTGAACTGCATCGAGCCGCGGATCTGCCCGCATACGGGGGAGGTGCGCTCATGGAGCCTGCCGCCGTCGGTGGCCGCGCATGTGGAGGCCGCGCGCGCGAACGGCGAGCAGCTTGACGGGCCTGCGATATTTCATTGCACCCATCGCGTATACGGCGTGGGGATGATCGATGTGGCTGATGTGCTCGATGCGGAACGACTGCTGGAGGCGAGCGGGGAGCGGGGAGACGTGAGATTGCTGGTTGGGACGGTTTCGCACTGCCATGGGGCGCTAGGCGTTCTGAGAGTTTCCTGAACTGCATCGCTGTCAGACGACACCTGTCAGACCCGGAGCTGTCGGACAACGGCCTCATTACCGCTATGCGCGCTGATCGGCGCGGCAATCGGTAATGAGGCCCTTTGTCTGACCTCTGTCGTCTGATAGGTGTCAGGTGACAGCGCCGCCCTTGTTTGTTGCTGTTAGTCGTTCGATAGGCGAAATTGTCTGTAACTAAAGCGAGGAATTATCCGTGGCCGTTTTCGACTACGACGTCGTGATCATCGGAGCCGGACCCGCGGGAATGTGCGCGGGGATGTACGCGGGACGCTCGATGCTCAGGACCGTGGTGCTGGAGCAGGGACTTCCCGGCGGTGAGCTGCTCAACACCGAAGTCATCGAGGATTACATCGGGTTCGAACACATCCTCGGCTGGGAACTCGCCGAGAAGTTCAACTCGCACGCCATGAAATTCGGCGCGGAAATCCGCACGTCGGTACGCGTCGGGAAGGTGCGCAAACTCGCGGACGGATCCTTCGAGACGACGGTCGAGAACGGCGACGCGTTCCGCTCGCCGGCCGTGATCGTCACCGCGGGCGGCACGCCGGTGAAGCTCGACGTGCCGGGCGAGATCGAGTACGCGGGGAGGGGCGTCTCGTACTGCGCGATCTGCGACGGCGCGTTCTTCAAGGGACATACCATCGCNNGACTTCCTCACGCGCTATGCCGACAAGGTGTGGCTCATTCACCGTCGCGACGAGTTCCGCGCCTCGAAGATCGTGCAGCAGCGCCTGTTCGCGAACCCAAAGATCGAGGTCATTCTGGACACCGTGGTCGAGAAGATCGCCGGCGCGGACGGNNCGCCGAACACCGGCGTGATCGACGGGCACGTCGAGCACGATGCGGCCGGCTACCTGCTGACCGACTCGAACATGCAGACGTCGATCCCCGGGCTGTTTGCCGCCGGCGATGTGCGCGTGCAGCTCACCCGGCAGGTCACCACCGCCGTTGGTGACGCGACGACGGCCGCCATCGCCGTCGAGAAATACCTGACCGCGCGCAAGAACGGCCACGCGGCGCCCGCGCCGATGCCCATGCTGATGCGGAAGGCCGGATGATCGTCTCGTCGGTCACCGTCGGCCCCTTCGCGGAGAACTGCCATCTCCTGATGGAGGAAGGTTCGCGCCTGGCGGTGCTCGTGGATCCCGGCGACGAGGGCGCGCGGATCGTGCGCGAGGTGAACGCGGCCGGTGCGCAATTGCAGGCGATCTGGATCACGCACGCGCATCTCGATCACATCGGCGGCATCGCGGCGGTGCTCCGCGAGTGGAAGGTGCCGGTGTACCTGCATCCGCTCGACCGGCCGCTCTACGATCGGGGCGCGCAGCAGGCCGCTGCGTACGGCATCCCCTTCGAGTCGCCGCCGGCGCCCGACTTCGAGCTCGCGGATGACGATGAACTCGCGCTCGGCGCGCTTCGCTTCGGCGTGATGCACCTGCCGGGACACGCTCCCGGCCACGTCGGATTCTACGGTCACGGCATGCTGTTCAGCGGCGACGTGCTGTTTGCCGGCTCGATCGGCCGCACCGACCTGCCGGGCGGGTCGTTTCCGCAGATCATGAGTTCGATTAAAGAAAAACTCCTCACGCTCCCCGATGAGTTGGTGGTCTATCCCGGCCACGGTGACATCACCACAATCGGCGCCGAACGCGCCCACAATCCCTTTCTGCGCTAGCGCTCGCGTTTCCACGTAATTTCGGTTGCCCCTTTCCTCGTAATTCACCGCTCACGAATCGCCAATCAACATGATATCTTCTGCCCGGTTAAAGGAGGCGATACATGCAAATTGTGCGAATGAGAAAGCATGGGCGGGCAATGAGCGTGGCGTTGTTAATTCTGGCGATGGTTTTTCTGTTCCCGCTCGCCGCGGAAGCTCAACAGACCTCGCATGGCAGCCAGTCCATGGCAGCGCGAATCCAGCGCCTCGAGGACATCGAGGAAATTCGGAACCTGCTCACAAATTACGGCAGCTTCCTCGACGCGCACGACTTGGTAGCCTACTCGAATCTGTTTGCCAAAGACGGCGAATGGGTCGGCGGCTTTGGCACCGGCAAAGGGCCCGCAGGAGTCCTTGCACTCATGCAAAAAAACCTGCCTCTTCCCAATCCCGCAAGCAAGCCCGGCTCGACTTACCACCTACTCACCAATTTTGAAATCGACGTGCATGGAGACACCGCCACTGCGTGGTCCCGTTGGACCTTTACCGTGACCGGGGCAGACAACAAGCCGTCGATGATGTATGGCGGCCACTATGAGGACGAACTCGTCCGCGAGGACGGCTGGTGGAAATTTCAGCGTCGCGTAGCGGTGAACGATATCCCTCACGCCGACCCGCCCGTGGCGAAATGAACTGTCCTGGAGGAGAGCAGGTGGTGTGGTCCTAGAACCATCTATTGCGAGCTACGGAACAGGTCCTTCGAGTCTGCTTTACTCGCAAGCACGCCGGGCCAGATAATCTTCGCGGTCGTCCAGAATAAGCAGCGTTCGGTCGCGGGGTTCGTGTCTGCGGAATTAGAGTTGGCAATGGGAAACTTGCTCTTTTCGGCTATACTAAAGGCCTTCCGGCAAGTTGGATTGATACAGGATTTTTTCCCAGGCTCGTTGGCGCGCCAGAACGAAATTTTCCAGGATCGACTGCCGTTCGCGTTTGCGGCTCGTGAGATTTGCGGGGTGATCGAAACATGAGACGTTCCGATTTAGTGAGAAATCCTAGCAAGAATAAAGCCGTACGCACTTCGCAAATCGTTTTCGGCGAGAGGCAGCATCTTCTGCGCGTGCTCGATTCTGTCGAGCGCAGCGCCCTGCCTGCCACGCGCCTGGATCAGGAGCGTCGCGTGATCGAGCAATTGATCCACGCCCGCACGCAGGAACTCAACCGCATTAATCCGGGCTGGGATGAAAAGGTCGGCATTGTGCTCAGCGCCGAGGTGAAGCCCGAAGCGCTCGACCAGCTTTCGCGCCAGGCGCCGAAGGAAGACTACTACCTACTGCGCTTGATCAGCGAGCATCCGAAAGTCGCGGCGAAGACGCTTGGCCGGCTCTCGCACCATGCCTATTCCGCGATCCGCGAGAATATCGCGCGCCATCCCAACAGCGACGCCAGCACGCTGTCGCGGCTCAGTCGCGATCGCACGCAGCCGCTTTGGTATCTCGTCGCATTCAATCCCAACGCCCCAGCTCCGCTCCGCAAGAAACTGCAAGAGCGCATGCGCCGCCTCGGCGAAAAATCGGCCACGCAGTAAAGACGTTTCGGCGAGCCGTCCGACGCATTTTCTCCCGGCGAGAATCCGGTTATCCAGGACGCGGAAACTACGCACTCAACTCCCGCAAGCAGGCGCCTATCCGTGGAAGAATCTCTTCGGTGCGATCTGGTCGGCCCTGCGCTTCCAGTTCTTCGGCCAAGTGTTCGCCAGGATGGATAGCGGTGAGTGCCACAGCGATTCTCCTAGAGCGTATTGCATAACCCGCTAAGTTTTTGATTTCATTTGGGCGAAACTGGGTTGTGCAACACCTTCTAGTGATAATCAACGATCTCCAAATCCTCTGGTCGCGCTGCGTGTCTGGTGCGCCTGCGGCGCTGGGGGATGATACAAAACGGGGTCGCCGCGACCCACAAAGATTTCTTGGTTCTCACACCGACTCTGTCTCACGTAGCTTGCGAGGAAGGGAAGCGGCCGGGCTGGGCGTTAGTTGCGTGCCGTGGTTTGCGCGTCCGAAGCAAGCTTCGAGGTGATTTGGCGGACGTAGTTCTGGGTTTCGGCGAAAGGCGGGACGCCGCCGTAGCGGTCGACCATTTCGGGACCGGCGTTGTATGCGGCAAGAGCGAACCGCAGATTCCCGTTGTACCGCGAGAGCAGGTCCTTCAAGTAGTGCGTGCCTCCGTCGATGTTTTGCGCGGGGTCGAACACGTTGACCACGGAATAGCGCGCGGCGGTCTTGCGCAAGAGCTGCATCAGGCCCAGCGCGCGCTTCCTTGACACTGCGCTGGCATTGAAATTTGACTCGGCCGCGATCACCTGTGCTATGAGCTTTTCGTCCACGCCATGCTTCTGCGCGGCGGCGTGAATCAGGTTGGCGTAGCGCACTCCGAAGTCGACATTCGCGGGTGACGGCGAGGGGAACTGATCCTCGGGCTCGACGGACACAAGTTCTGCCGCCGCAATTTCAACCACGCCGCCTTCGACTGTGAGGCGCACGTTTTCTCCGTCGCGCTCGTAGCCTGTGACGTGCAACCGAAGTCCCGACCGCAGCACGGCGTAGTCCGCGCGCGCCGCTGGGGCCGCGATGCTCCCAGCCGCTGCAGTGAATGCAATCGCGGCGGCCAAGAGAACCAAGTTGGACTTGAGCTTCATTTTGCCGGCGGATTTGCCGGCGGACGCTGCTGGCTGGCCGGCGGAACGATGCCGTTGTCGCGCAGGTATTCGACCATTTGGCCATAGTGATCCATGGCATGAGTGCAGGCGAAGATGGCGAGCGCGGCTCTCGTTCTTAGGAAGGGAACCGCTGGGTTCGCGAGCGGGGTGACCGCGTTGTCCGCGGTGATCGTCGCAATCGCTTTGTGNNGCCGTGCGCGAACGAATCGTGCAGGTATTGTAGTATCTGATCCTTGGTCTGAATGGAGTCCGGTCCGTTGGACCCGATGCCTTCGTCAGGTGCGACGGGGGCAGTCTCTCCGAGAATTGCGCCAAAAAAGCGGTTGTTCGCTGTCGCAACGTGCTTCACTTCCTGGGCGAACGTGCGCACCCCCTTGAATTCGCCGTTCGTGGGAGCGAATCCGTATTTATCTTCGGGCATGGCCTGCGCGGCGCCTACGAACTCTCGCTCAATAATGGTTAGCTGAGTATCCAGGACCGATGTAATCGTGGGAGGCGCTTGTGACATCCCTGGCGGGGGTCCCATAGGAGGCCCCTGTTGTGCCGAAACTGTCGTGCCGCTAATCAAACAGGCGAACGATAAGACGCACATTCCTATAGCAGCTTTCATCGAATCCCCCCGGTTTGCTTTTAACGCGCTACGTACTGCCGTTCAGCGCATGCTTTCGAATGGCGGCAGCCACACCGCATTCGTCGTTCGAGAGAGTAACCGTCCAGCCCTGGGATTTCAACTCCGGGACGCTATTGCCCATAATGACTCCCACACCTGCATAGTCTAACATCTCGCGGTCGTTCCAATTGTCCCCGATGGCCATCACGTTCTCACGCGCTATGCCCCGATGCCGTGCCCACTCGGAAAGCGCCGCGCCTTTGTTCACGCCGCGGCGCAGCACGTCGAGCATCGAAAAGTCGAGATGGAGATATTCCGTGAAGGACAGCGTGTATTTATCCTTGTGCTCATGCGTTTCGAGAGTCTGCATGGCGCTCCGAATCGTTTTGCAGTCGCCGATGAACATGATCTCCACCGGATCTTCGGCGTCAAGGCACGCCGTCAGCGGTGCGACTTCGGCGACCTGTTCTCGGTGGCGGTTCAGGTAGGGACCGATGAACTTTCCCTCCCAATCGATCCGCTCGAAAATCACCTGCTTCTCGAATGGCCGGTCGAAGATCACACCGGAATAGGGCCGGAACTCGCTGGTCGCTTCCAGCACGAGCCGCGCCGTGTCGACGGGCAACATCAACCGCATCCGAGACTCGCCGGATACGGATTTCACGAGCGCCCCGTTGCTGACGATCAGCGAAACATCGCAGGGAAGCGTGTCCGCAATGGAGCGCGCCGCGTGAAACCGACGTCCCGTTACGATTGCGATTTCGATGCCTTGCGCTGCCGCTTCCGCGATGGCCTGGGCGTTTTCCTCGGGCAGCCGCGAGCGGCTATCGAGCAGCGTGCCGTCTATATCCATCGCGATGAGCTTTATCGCCAACTTTAAGTTCCTCTCAGCAGTCTTCAAGACTCAGTATGACAGGCATCGACCACCCCAGACCACACCCGCCGACCATGGTATTAGCCGAACGAGCGTCAGGATATTCCCGTCCGGAAATCAGGGAATCACCGGATTGATGGTTTTCGCCTTCGGCTCTATTTTATTAGCCAGACTGCAACTGGGAGCTTTGCCAAATCAGTAGGGCGGAAAACGGACGGAACGATCACTCCCTCGGGATCTTCTTTCTTCACCGCCGTTGCATCAGGTTTCGTGGCAAGGCTCCCTCCCCCCTTCTTCTTTCCAGCATCGCAACGCGCCCGTTCCGTTATAACCCTCAGAAACGCAATTGGTTGTAATGCCCTGGTTTGCTAAGATGAAAATTGCAGTGGGCGTGTAGCTCAGTTGGGAGAGCGCCTCGTTCGCAACGAGGAGGCCGCCGGTTCGAGCCCGGCCACGTCCACCAAATTCGCTGCCATCCTGAAGGACTACCCGTAAAAGGCTAGGTGTGTTCGAATTCCGGGTCCATCGCGTGTCTGGATTCCTTCTTTGGGCTTGCATGCGATTCGGTCGCGCGCGGACTCTCCTGCCCCATGCGCGTGCCCTGCGGTTCGATCAAGTCCGCGAGCGAGAGTCGCAGGTTCCCGGCGTTGGTCGAATAGGACAGGCCTGTCTGGATGTCAATGAGCCCGCTCCGAATCAGCTTTTCGATCTCATCGTCGAAGCACTGCATTCCGTCGTTCGATCCGTCCCGCATCGCGTCCAGCAGCGTTTTGCCCTCGCCTTCGCCCTTTTGTACGTACTCGCGCGTGCGCAGAGTCGCTTTCAAGATCTCGAATGCGGCGACGCGTCCCGCACCGTCCTGGCGGGGAATTAATCGCTGCGAAATAATGTAGCGGAAAGTCTTGGATAATCGCGCGCGGACCGCATTCTGGTCGCCCAGCGCAAATGCGCCGATGATGCGCTCGACGGTCTTCGACGCGTCGATGGTATGCAGCGTCGAATAAACGAGGTGCCCCGTCTCGGCGGCTTCGAGCGCTACTTCGATCGTCTCCCGGTCGCGCATTTCGCCCACCAGAATCAGTTTCGGCGCCTGCCGCAGCGCCGCACGCAACGCCAGAGCAAAACTGGGCGCGTCGGAGTGCAGCTCGCGCTGATGGACGGTTGACCGCTTGTGCGAATGCAGAAATTCGATGGGATCCTCAATGGTGATGATGTGGCAGGCTTTTTCCTGGTTAATTTTGTCTACCAGCGCAGCCAGCGTGGAGGACTTGCCGCTGCCCGTCGGACCCGTGACCAGCACGATTCCCGGCCGCAGATCGGCTGCCTCGGAAAGTTGTGGCGGAAGGTTCAGTGCCGCGAAATCGGGGACGCTGCTCGCGATCACCCGCATGACGATCGCGCAGCTCCCACGTTGCGTGAATACATTGACTCGAAACCGCGATACTTTCGGCAAACTGTACGAAATGTCGCAGGAACCTTCCTGCTTCAGCTTTTCGACGGCGTGTGCGTTCCTTCCGATCAGGTCTGCGGCAATTCGCGCCGTGTCCTCCGAACTCAGGATGCCCACGCCCGGAATCTTGAGTTGCACCAACTGCCCGTTGGTTTCCACTTGGGGGGCGCGGCCGGGTGAGAAAATGAGGTCGCTTACCTTCGCCTGCCCCCGAAGCATGGAGGCAATAATGGTTGGGGTCGAGACGGGTTCCGGAGCCGCGGCTGCCCTTGCGGCTGGGTTCGGGGCCTGCGGTTGCGTAGGTTCCATCGTTGTCCTCGTCCACTGGCCCGAAAACGAGGACCCGAGGGATATCCTGACCAAGTACGAGTATGCCTCCAAAACGCCCGCGCCGACGGGCGGAGGACGGCTGCTGTCGCTAAACGATCATGCCTGCCCAGCGACATACATTCCGGGTCCCTGGCACCCGGCCGTGCGTTGGCCGCGTGTCTGGCCAAAAAGAACTTGCGCCGCCAACGCGAAACTGGATTACCATCAAATCACAGTGGGAACGACCGGAATAAACTCCCGGGTTCGAGATTTTGGCGAATTGAGCGCCGTTCCGAGAGTTTGCCCGCGGCTCTCCAGGCCTACGTTTCTCCCGAGCGTTCGTTTGGTTTTGCTTTTCGCCCTGACATTTACCGCCTGTGCGTCACCGTCACTAGCTCAGAAGTCTTCTCCACCCCCTACTAACAGACCACCGTCCGGATCCGCGCCGATGATCCCCGGGGAGATGCCTCCAATCGACAACCCGCCAGACGCCTTTGCGAGGATTTACGCGTCGCCTTTGACATCCTTGATGCCAATAGACACGAGTGAAATGGTCAATGCAGAGGCCTGCAACTCCTGGACGGAATCTGGCGTACACAGCCCGACCGTCAGCACCGCCCGGCTGGCAGTTCCCGGCAAGGCCAGCAACGAGTATCAAAAAGCCTGCGGAGCTTACAAGGATAAGAAACTCCCCGTGGCTGAAGAGCATGTCCGCAAGGCAATCGCGGTGTATCCCAACTACGTCGCAGCATGGGTGGTGCTGGGCCAGGTCCTCGACGCACAGCATAAGCGAGATGACGCCCGGACGGCCTGTTCGCAGGCCTCCGCCGTCGATCCGAATTACGTCGCGCCCTATCTATGTTTGGCGGAGTTTGCGGCAACGGAGAACAACTGGGACGAGGTTTCGAAGCTGTCGCAGCGGGCGCTCGCTTTGGATCCAGTCAACAACGTCTATTCGCTGTACTATGCCGCCGACGCCGGCGTCCATCTGCTGCACTTNNACTGGATACATGGCACCATCTGCCGCAACTCCATCTGCTCATGGCTCAGGTCTATGCCGCAAAGGGCGACGTGCGGTCCGAAATGACGAGCCTGAAGCAGTATCTGAAGCTGGCGCCCAACTCTTCCGATGCGCGCGGCGCCAAAGACACGCTCGCACAACTCGAAGTCCGGCCCGCGAAGTAGTCCGATCGCTGTCTGGGCTTTGCCGCCATCTGCGCGCAGCTATTTAGAGGCAGTATCCACTTCCACGAATTTCCTGTCGAGCAATACGGAATCAAAGCTTGGAATTGAGGGGAACTCGTGCGGAGGTAAAGCTTACGGGTTACGTCCGGATTCCCGCTCGGCAACAATTTTCCGCGCGTTGGCATATAGCGCCTTCGCCTGCGGAATCGAGCTGACCGCTTTTTCGAGTTGAGGGTCATTGTCCAGCTCGACTCGATACCCGTCGTTCAAGCCGAAAACGGTGGTGAAAACTTCGCGTTTGGTTTCCCACTTTAGCCACGCGATGTTTTGCTGAATCTGCTGATCGGTGAACTGAATGTGTTGGTCGGTGAGATATTTCCGGAATTGCGCAATCACGGAGTCGTCCACCACAAAATCATGCGTGATGGTGGGCTTCTCGCCCAGGTAGAATCGCGCGAAATCGCCTACGCCTTGGGGCAGGGGATAGAAGACGCTACGGCGCTCCAGCAAGTCCTCGAAGTCATCGGGCTTCAGTGCCGGAGCAGCCACGTCCGGAGTAATGCCACCCTGTCCGAACACCTGCCGCCCTGTATCGGTCAGCTTCACTTCAGGCGCCTGCGGCGGTTTCGGATTGTAGTGATAATCGTAGAGCGTTTCGTTCTTGTAGTTGCGCTGGATGAGCCGGCCGCTCGGCGTGTAGTAGCGTGCGGTGGTGAGCAAAAGCGCCGTATTCTCGCTCAGCGGAAACTGCGTCTGCACCAGCCCTTTTCCGAAACTCGTCTCGCCTACGATCAGGCCGCGATCGTGGTCCTGAATCGCCCCGGACACAATCTCCGAAGCGGAAGCGCTCTGCCCGTTCACCAGAACGATCAGCGGCACTTCGACGCCTTGATTGCCGTGGATGGCATAATACGGGCGCTCGGTGGACGCCCTCCCGCGATGCGAAACCACAATCTCATTCTTATCCAGGAACATGTCCGCCATGCCGACGGCCTGGTTTAGCAATCCGCCGCCGTTGTTCCGCAGATCGATGATGAGTCCATCGAGGTTCGAGACGCCCAGTTGCTTCAACGCGTCCGTCAGATCGCTGTCCGTCGTCTCGTTAAATGTGGACACGCGGACGTATCCGATTCCCGGCCGCACCATCGTAAAAAATTCAACTCCGGGCCGCGGAATTTCATCGCGAACCACCGTAACTTCGATCGGCTTGTCCCAACCCTCGCGTCCCAGCGATATTTGAACGCTGGTGCCTTTTGCGCCCTTGAGCATTTCGGCCACTTGCGTGGTCGTCAACCCGGTGCATGTTTTTCCGTCGACCTTGAGAATCGTGTCGCCGGGGCGAATGCCGGCTTTATAAGCGGGGGAGTTGACGAAGGGAGCCTGCACCACGGTGTTGTTATCGCGCTGCGCGACAACCATCCCGACGCCGTAGTATCGGCCCTCTTGCTCTTCTCGAAACAGAGCGTACTGTTTGGGGTCAAAAAAGTTCGAGTGGGGGTCAAGCACGTGCAACATTCCGGGGATCGCCCCGTCGTAGATCGCTTTGTCCGTGTCCACAGGGTCGGCATAGTTTCGCTCGACCACCGAGAGCACGCGCGTGAAGCTCTTCACGGAATCCTGCACGTCGTCCGAACTTGCCGCCGTCGCCCTTGCCTGAGGCCCATAAACAAAGCCTCCCAGCAGCGCCGAGACTACCAACATCAGCGCCAGCAAAACGATGCCGCGCGTGGACGATCCGGTGGCTTCCGGCTTCCGATTCGCGTCTTTGGAAAACTGTGATTGAGAGGATTCCATGCCGCCTCTTCCCGCTCTGAGTCAACTTAAGTATAGCACAGTGCTTTCGGCTGTTTGACACGCCTACGGCCCTCTTCTATGATGCAAAAACGGCGCGAAAGGCTCCGTTTTTCGAGAACACCTTACTTCTTCGAGAACAAATGCTGAGTATTCCCCATCTGATCGTCATCTTTGTGGTTGCTCTGGTCGTATTCGGGCCGGAGAAGCTGCCGGAGCTGGCGCGGAATCTCGGAAAAGTAATGGCGGAATTTCGCCGTGCCACCGGCGACCTGCGCACGACGTTTGAAGGGCACCTCCGCGATATTGAGCGCGAAGGCGAAACCCGCCGCATCGCAAGCCCGGACACGCCTCGGACTCCGCCACCGCCGCCAACCGTCCTCGAGACTCCGCCCGCGCCTTCGTCCCCGGGGACAATTCCGTCGAATCCGCCCAATGCCGCCGCAATCGCAGGTACCAGCGGGGAGCTGTTTCCGGAACCGCCTGCCGATCCGGACATGAAATCGCCAGACATGAAACCCAAGGATATTGGGCACGATCCGTATCTGATGGGCACTGAGTTCGCGCCGGAATCACCGCGCCAGAGCGAACCAAACACGTCCGAGCCTTCCCAGCCCGAAAAAAAATCCGAGCAAGTGAGCGATGGCGACCACCACTCCGCCTGAGCGCACCCCCCGCGAAGTCGCCGCCGAGGAAACCGGCGCGGCGATGTCGTTTTTCGACCACCTTGTCGAGCTGCGCAAACGCCTGATCAGTGCCGTGGCTGCCATCGGCGTCGGAGTGATCCTCGGCTTCGTGGTCGCGAAACACTTCATCAACTTCATCATCGAGCCGATGCAGAAGGCACTGCGCGCCAATCATCTTGACGACAAGCTTTATTACACAAATCCAGCCGGATACATCAGCCTGGTCATCAACCTCAGCATCTATCTCGGTCTCGTGATCGCCATGCCTTGGGTCCTGTACC
>PKUY01000200.1 GCA_003131705.1 Acidobacteriota bacterium
ATGAGCCGGCCAACATGGGTGCCCGCATCTTTGCCAAGCGGTGGAAGATCAATGCTGTGAAGTGCGCCTTGTCGATTGACCTCCAGTGCCTGCAGCAAATATGAAGAAGTGACGCCGTAGCACACGCCCGTCTCCACAATCACCATGGGCCGTAGTGCGCGTGCCGTTGCATAACAGATCCGTCCCAGCAATGAATCGCCATTGTGAAATGAGCCGAAAGGCGCGTCCACCGGCATACTCGCCCGCCCCTCCCCAATTCGCGTCTCTATTAGGNNAGAGCTGTTTCCCTCAGCCAAAACGTTAGGTCTAGCTCTAATGAGGCCCCCAACCTGTGAATACCTTCTTCGGTAGGTACGCTGCGATATATCGTCCGTCTGCTCCGTGCTGCCGCTTCCCATCGGACCTCAGCGATTGCCCAAAGGCGGTCGCAGAAATCGCCCGGCTGCCGCGGCAACAACGACAATAATTGGATTAATTTAGAAACCACGCGAATTGTTCCTCGTGTCACCTATAACTAACAGCCAGATTCATGGTCGCTGCGCGAACAATACCCATTTGCAGGGTCCAGAAGTGGCTACTTCTTGGCGACTGCAATTAGTTGACGACGCTTAATCAGGACTGCGCATGTGTAACAAAGGAAATCGAAAACTGATTTAGGTAATCGGTCATGAATGAGTGCGATACGGCGGAACCACGCGTGGGTCAGTATATTGATCGAGAACTGATTCGGTAGAAATCCAGCCTCAAAAAGGGAATTGCCAAGCAACTGGGGTGTCCATGTATGCAGATGATGGTTTATATCTTCCGGGTCATACTTCAATTGCGCCCTCCAATCGTCAATTGGGACGCACAATACTAGAATGCCTTGCGGCCTGAGCTTTCTCCGTAACGTATAGAGCACTTCAATAGGAAATCGCACATGTTCAAGCGCATGGTTGGAAATTACGACATCAAACGAATTGTCATCCAAACTGTGGGGTGTTTCGTAGCATTCGATACCTAATCCATCTGCAACGGCCCTTGCATATGGATTGATCTCAACACCGACCCTTCGCGTGCAGTCTAAATTCCGAAGAACATGACCCCCTCCGCAACCAAAATCCAATACAGTATCCCCTCGGCTGACATAGTTTCGGAACTTCTGGGCTTCTATATTTCCGGCGACCTCAGCTATCCTATTCTGCCACTCGAAATATTTCGCACCAGCAGCACCCTGATATTGACCTGACTCGGCAGATAGAGTGGAGCTTTGGTTCTCGTCTTTCATAATCGCTCTCCCCTGGAACACAGTTTCGTGTCGGCGTCCCCCTTTCACGTGCAGCAGCACCCCAAGAACGGAAGTGACGGATCTCGAAGATTTTCCGCCAGATAAAGAAAAAAACTGTCTAATGGACGTCACCGACACTGCGTGTCCTTATCATCCGCTGAGAGTGTCTACCGACCCGTGGGGACGCGGCACCGCCATGGGATTTTGTTTCAATACATGGCTGTTCTTCTTCATGGTTATGATAGGGCAAGCCGCAATCATATAAGTCAATACTAGATTATATCCGACCCCGCCCGGCGATGCCCCATCCGAAAGGATGTTCTCGACAGTCAAACTAAACATCAGCGGCACACAAATGGCAAGGAACGCCCAACCCGCCTTTGAATCATTTTGCAAGGCCATCTTCAATCCAATTTTCACTATTTCTACCAAAAATAGAAGAAGTAATAAGAAACCAGGCAAGCCCCATTCGTAGATCGATCGTTGAAACTCATCGTGCAGCGAACGATTTGGGTCGATCACGTCCTCTTGAAAAATGCCAGCGTCTAGGACTAAAGTCGCACCACTGCTTGTCCCAGTGCCAACCAAGAGTTTGGAAAGACTTCGGTTGAGCAACTCTTCTGCGGTCTTCTGGTACACAACTAGTCGCCATGCAAGGGTTCCCACATCTTCAAGGGTGCTGTCACGGGACTCGGTAGCAGATAACAACTCGTTTNNCACCGCTACGCAGGCTACCGCCGCAAGCCCAAAAGCAATTCTCTTTGCGATTAATTTGAGGTTAATTTTCCTGCGGCTGCGCGCCGAAACCACTATGCTGCCTAGCAGTAAGGTCCACAGGAAGCCCACAAATATAGAGCGCCCACCCGTGAGGATCAGTCCAATGGAAGCAGTCACGGAGGCCGCGATGAGCGGGAAGTTCCAACCCTCGCGAAATAGCAAGAGAATGAACAAGGAAAGGAGGAATGGACCGAAGGTTGCTGCACCGGAAAAAGTAGTAAATCGAAATTCGTATTCAGGATTCCCATGCACGTTGCCCAGAAAATAGGTCTGCACGACCGCAAAAAATAGGCATAACCAGGTTGTAAACGTCAGAGTGCGTGTATTAATCCATCGNNGAATACAAGAAACAGTACAGAATAGGCATACATATATCCGAGCATTTTCACCGCTGACAACCGATATGGACTCCAAAGTGTCGCAACAGCAGCATAAGCTGTTAGTAGCAGCCAATATGTGCGTAGTTTTTTTGTACTGGCGGGAAAACGTTCGACAGGCCAAACGCGGTAAAGGAGAATGGTCGGAACCACGACCGCCTTGAGTGCATTCTCAATCCCCAGAGAACCAATGGAGTACCACCCCGTTCCGCTCATATCGAACTGTGCGAGGAGAATGTATGAGATTACTCCGTAACGAGGAGAAAGGAAGACAGTCAGCAAGACTAGAATCCAGAACGCAGTTGTCGCGACAAAAACAGAGTCGGCGTTCATCGCTCCCGCCTCGATGAATCGAGAGCGTCCGCGCATGGAGGATCACACGAAATGCCATCGGGGCCCTTCCGAGTGCTGTTTGCCATCGCAATTGCTTTCAAGAACAAGCCGGCCATATATTCGGGGGTGAGGTGGCGCACTGTCTCTCGA
>PKUY01000048.1 GCA_003131705.1 Acidobacteriota bacterium
TTTTAACTTGCTAACGACACATACAACGGATCTTCGGGGCGGTGGCCGTTATGATGAATTGCGGGTTGAACGCGCCTTTTCCTGGTCGAGATAGACACGCTCGAATTTCTCACCGTCGGCGTAGAAGGGCGGGCGCTTTGGGCCTGACAGTCGCTCCCTTAAATCGTACGATTGGGCTGTCTAAATGTACGTTAGGAGTTGACATGGCTACCACCTCCGTTATGAACGTAAGAAAAGTGACGGCAACAGACCTGCGCGATCGTCTTCGGGACCGGCTGAGGGAAGCCAAGAATAACAGAGTACCTGGTGCAGAACCGCCGCCAAGAAGAAAAGTATGTCGTTGACAAAGAATGGTTGGACAACTTGGTGCGTGAACGTGAATCCATTCTGGCGACTCTAGAGGTTCTCGCTGACAGAAAGCTTACCAACCGGCTGATAGAACTCTCTAAGACGATAGACGATGATGTCCAAGACAATCGTCTGTATTCGATGGATGAAGTGTTCGGCTGAGCTTGAGCGAACCCATCCCCGCCTTCGAAATCAAATTCACCGGGGACGCCGGAGAAGAAGTCCGTTCTCTCGACGGCAGCATCAAGAAACAACTGAAACAGGTATTCAAGAAAAAGCCGTCCGTTGATCCAAACGGCTACGGCACACCTTTACGATCTGCACTCGTAAATTATTCCAAACACGAGTTCGCAGGTCACTGCATGATTTATCGCATCTACGAGGGCCGGAAGCTGGTGGTGGTCTGCGCTGTGGGACCACGAAAGCAGGGCGACGCTCAGGACATCTACAAGCAGCTCGGCAAAGTCGTCGAATCTGGCAGGCTAGCTCAGCAAATGCGAGTCGTTTTGGAAGGGATATTTAAGCTCGAAGAAATCAAACCGAAAAAGAAGTAACTGGGGCCACCTCTTCGCTTAGCCGAAAACGCGAAACCTGGGCCGCCCCGCTACGGAGGCGTGATCCCCGAGAGGATGTCCGCGCTCATCTGTTCGATGTGCTGGAGCGACTGAGCCAGCGTGTCCTTATCGCCAAAGGCGACCGCCTCGGCTTCCGCCTCCCGGATGCACTTGGTCGTATCCGCTCGCCGCGAAGAAAAGTGGAGCCGCGAATGCGCGAGCTCATGAGTCCAAACGTGGAAGTCCTCGGCGGGAGCCATGTCGGGCAGCAACATGATCTCTCCGGCCCAGCACTGTCCTTACGCTGGAAAGATGCTCGTCGAATATTCAAGGGAGCATCCCGATTCGGCGACGAGTGACTTCAAGCGTTCGAGATATTCGCCGGGATTTCCTTCGAACTTCGAGAATGCCGGGAGTGGACTTCATTCGGTGTCTGCAACGTCAAAGACGACTGCCGCGCGATAGCCAACCAGGCTCTCCCGGTGCGTCTCAATTCCGCATTCATTCGCATCCACGGTCCGCCGCACGAGCGGTGCAAAGATCGCAATGCCCTTCGCGCCTCGCGTTACGTGGCGGTGAAGCTTCCGCCACGTCTGGTACCCCGCGACGCGCGTCGCCTACGGACGCTGCGTGATGATCAACAGAATGTTGCTCGCGCCGTAGCATTAAACGACCGCGGGTGTCTTTCTATGAATCGAAGAACGCGGCGAGCACTCGTTGGATTTGCTGAAGCTGTTTAGCATCTCGCCGTGCCAGAAATTGATCCAACTGTTTCCGTAGGACCCTCGGGTCCGCCGAATGAGGATCAAACTCAAAGAACCGAGCTGGAGATACATCCAGCGCCTTAGCCAGTGCGCTGAGGATCTGTAACGAGGGCCACTTTTCTCCTCTTTCAATCTCGCCAAGGTAATTGGAGGTTATGTCCGTCTGCTCGGCAAGCTTTTCTCTCGAGAGATTGGCAGCCTTGCGGAGGGCTCGAAGTCTCTTCCCGAACAGAACTTGGTCGTCCATTTCGATTCTCGACCAACACGGTACAGACGACCGAGGCCAGGGGACAGAAGCTATAGGCCTATATTTCCATTGATAAAAGTGGCTTATAGCCTTATATTTTGGCCACTAGTGTTCGTCGGAGGTTGGGAACGTGAAAAGTGAGGATTCAACGGTGCGCCGGATCAAATTCCACGGAGCCATATCGAGCGCTTTTGCAACTCGCAATATTGTTCTCAGGCTGGGGCACTGAATGCCTCTTTCAAGATCACTAATAAACGTACGGTCCAATCCGCTTTTCTTGTGGAGATCCATTTGGGACATGTGGACTCCTTCGCGAATTTCCCTCATCGCCTGTCCGAACGCCCTCTCCGGACCTGAGCGAGGCTGAATGTGTCTACGACGCTTGGCCATAGGGTGACATATCGTGCGTGGCTGTCGGTAATAAGCCAACGGGTGGTTACCGACATTGCGCGCTGCGAGTGGAAGCGTGAACCGAGGGCAGTCTTGTGGGAGATGAGAATATCTGTATGTGTCCACGGCAAAGCTGGGGAAGTGTGAGCGCACCGTTCACAGCGCGATTTCCAACGTTTCCTCTGACTGAGAAGACAGACGAGGGCGGTCCTGTAAGCGCCACCCAAATGGGGATGCAGGACGAAATCTTGCTGACGCGGTTGCAGTCTGGCGATCAGGAAGCCTTAGGTTGCTTGTTTNNCTGTCCGAGGAGTTGCAGTCCGTATCCTCAGAGATCCAGCTGAGGCAGAAGATCTCGTCCAGGACCTCTTCATATTCATTCAGAGAAAGTGCGCGATCTTCGATGGTTCGAAGAGTTCGGCGCGCTCCTGGATCATCCAGATGGCTTACCACCGAGCAATCGAGCGGCGCCGGTATCTCACTACGCGGCAGTTCTATTCGCGCGAGAACGCAGAAGGGGAGCGTAATAAAGCGGTCGGAGTACCGACCGATGAAAGCGATTATTCCGCAGAGGCCGTCTTTGGGCGTAATGGTTTAGAGAAAGTATTCGAAACCCTGTCTGAGGATCAGCGCGAGACCCTGCGACTACACTTCTTCGAGGGATACACACTGGCGGAGGTCGCCGCAAAACTGGGTCAGCCACATGGAAACGTGAGGCACCATTACTACAGGGGTTTGGGTAAGTTGCGGAAACAGATGTTTGGGACTACTGTTCGAGTTACTGAGCCACTTGGGAAATAGTGGTAGAGATCGGGGAGCTGGAAAGTGGTCGGAAATGGAACCGCATGATGAATTTCTTGAGCTTTGTGCCCTTTCGACTTCGGGTGATCTGACCGAGGAAGAACAAAAGGAACTACAAGCTCACCTTTCTGAATGTAAGGAATGCCGCCAAGCTTTGAAAGAGTTCGAGACTGCGGTAGATGTAGGGGTACCTCTGTTGTCCGCGAAGCTGGCCGGAGCACCGACCGAACAATCTGAATTGGGTCACTCGGCTCTGGTGGAGTCCGCGTCGTCAAAAATTCCAGCCTCGGACGGAGGACAGAGAGAAGCGTGCACTCCTAGCGACCCGGGCNNCTCGCTTTCGCGCATCGAAATGGCCACCGGCCAACACGGGTCAATTGGAGCTATGTGTGGCTGCCTTTTGCGGCGTGCGTCCTGCTCAGCATTGCTTTAGCCACCTACACCTACAGAGTTGGGAGAAGCCGTCATCCCGAACTCATTTCTGTGGGTTCTTCCACCAATGCCGGCGCGCGCGCGGAAGCAATCGAGGAGCAGATGAGCGATGCCGGGCACGACCGGCAAGTGTTGAAAGCGCAGCTCGTGGAGCGGGATAGGGTTATCGGTGACCTGCGACGCCAAATCGAGCAGCAATCATTCTCGCTCGGGCAAATGAAAGCGGCCCAGGCGAATCTGGAACAGTCGATTCAGAGCGACGAAGCCGAGAAGCAGCGGGTAGCCGAAGATCGGAGTAGTTTGGCGCAAAAGCTCGATGCAGCCGAAGCTTCGGTCCAAAGGATTCAGGGAGAGCTTGAGTCCGCGCGGCAGCAGCGGTCACAAGGCGAAGTCCAGGACGCCGGTTTGCAAGCCCAAATCATGGACCTCAACGGGCAGCTTCGCGATCGGGTGCAGACGATCAACAAGCAAGATGACCTGTTGTCGCACGATCGCGATATTCGCGACTTAATGGGGGCACGCGACCTATACATCGCGGAGGTGTATGACGTCGGGCGCGACGGCGCTACCCAAAAGCCTTGCGGGCGCGTTTTCTACACGAAGGGAAAGTCCCTAGTCTTCTACGCGTACGATTTGGACCAGCAGCCCGGAGTAGTAAGGAACGCAAAAACGTTTCAGGCGTGGGGCCGGCGTGGGGTAGACATGCAAGGGGCTTTAAACCTTGGGATCTTTTTTGAAGATAACGCGGCCAAGAAGCGGTGGGTTCTGAAGTTTGACGACGCAAAGACGCTCGAACAGATTGACGCCGTTTTTGTGACCGTGGAACCCAGCGGTGGAAGCCACAAGCCGAGCGGGAAACCGCTGCTCTTTGCTTACTTGAAGATTGACCCGAACCACCCCTAGTTCCCGCCGCGCGGCGTCTTCAATTTGTTCTTCGATGACAACGGAGTGGTACAACTGCGGAGTCTCCTACGTAGACCGAGGGAGCGTGTGCGAACTCTTCGGTCAGAGGAGATACCGGGTGCGATTGCGTGAAGTTCTTTTCCTTGTCGTCGTGTACCTGGTTTTCAGCGTGCCTGTTGTTGCCCAATCCCCCAATGGAACGATCAATGGCCTGGTGCTCGATCCTTCCGGCAGAGTAATCGTCGGGGCTGACATTACGATCGTGAACGACGCAACTGCTGTGCAATACGCCGGGAAAACAAACATCGAAGGCATCTACGTTGTGACGAATCTCCCTCCCGGACCGTATCGCCTGCAAGTCTCCAAGATTGGATTCAAGACGCTCATCAAACCCGATATCATTCTGAGCGTTCAAGACGCACTGGCCATCAACTTCACGCTGCCGATTGGCGCTGTGTCGGAAACGGTCACGGTTGAGGGCGGCGCACCGCTCGTAAACACGGAATCCGCCGCGGTCAGCACGGT
This sequence comes from Acidobacteriota bacterium, assembly GCA_003131705.1. Taxonomy (GTDB): domain Bacteria; phylum Acidobacteriota; class Terriglobia; order Acidiferrales; family UBA7541; genus Palsa-295. Next base: position 4,965 of record PKUY01000048.1, read on the forward strand.
CATTGACCGGAACTTCGTCGAGAACTTGCCGCTCAATGGACGCAGCTTTAATACGCTGTTGCAGCTTACACCCGGCGTCGTGATCGCGCAGACAAGCACGGCTGCCCAGGGTCAGTTCAGCATCGGTGGCCAACGAACAAGTTCGAACAATTTTCTCGTCGATGGCGTATCGGCAAATTTCGGCGGTGTCCAGGAAAACCGCGCCGGCACGGCAGGGACAGGATCCTCCCAAGCATTCAGTGCGCTTGGGGGTACGAGCAGCCTGGTTTCGGTAGAAGCGCTCGAAGAATTCCGGGTTGAGACGTCATCCTTCGCGCCGGAGTTCGGCCGTGCGGCAGGCGGGCAGGTCATTTTGACGACCCGTGCAGGAACGGACGATTTTCACGGCGGCGGCTACGAATACTTTCGAAACAACGTGCTCGACGCGAACGATTGGTTCGCCGCAGAAGCAAGAGAGCCGCGTGCGGCGGAGCGTCACAATGACTTTGGCGGGTACTTGGGAGGACCAATTAGGAGCAAGAAGACGTTCTTCTTTGTGTCTTACGAGGGAGCACGGCTGAGGGAGCCGAGAGCAGCTGTCGTCCCGGTGCCTTCTGAATATGCTCGAACCGTCGCACCCAGCGAAGTTGCTCCCTTCATCGACGGATACCCTCAACCGGACGACAGGACCATAACAACCGGCGTCTACACGGCGAGCTTCACTGGAAATTTTTCCAATCCGGCGACCCTTGATGCGGGAAGCATTCGAATCGATCATGTTTTTAACGATAAGTTTTCGGTCTTTGGGCGCTACAACGAAGCTCCCTCGAGTACCTCCCAACGTACCCAAAGCCTGAGCGAGGTAGACACGTCAGTTGTGGGAACGCGGACTGTCACAATCGGTGCGACCATGGTGTTCAATCCTCGCATTTCGAATAGTTTCCGCGGGAATTACTCCGTTCAGGATCTAACGTCGGTCAGCAGCAT
>PKUY01000284.1:0-3300 GCA_003131705.1 Acidobacteriota bacterium
AGGCGTCCGTTACTCTCTTCCCGGCTATCGCATAGCGGCCCCGCGCGCCCATTTGAAACATCTATCCCAGCTATCCAAACGTTGCATTTTACTGAATACGATACTTACGTATAACCTCCCGCCCTCAGGTTTCAACTTCTTAAAGGAGAGTCTACATGGCAGAGAAAACGACCGGTGAGATGCAGGCTACCTTAGGATTAACCGGGTTGACGATGAACGCGATGGCGTTGATCGCACCCGGCGCATTCCTTTGGCTCACCTTTTTCGCTCAGGCAACAGAGGGCGCGACGTCACCATCGATGTGGATTGGCATCATCTTCGCCCTTCTGCTCTGCCTGGCCACCGCCGTCTGTTATGCGGAAATGGCGAAGCTGTACCCCGGTACCGGCAGTTCCTATTACTTTGCTGAGCAAGCGTTTTTGAACCACGACAAGGCGTGGCCTTACGCCCGCCTGATGAAGTTCATCGTCGGTTGGGGTTCGCATCTCTACTACTGGATTTATCCTGGAGTGATGGTCGCTGTCACGGGAGTTTTCGTCGGTTACGTCGTGGGCACTCTCTGGCCGAACTTCATGAGCGCCTCGAATCCCGGAACAATGTTCATGATGGCGGTTGCGATTGTTTTCACATTCGGAGTGGCCTACATTGCCCACCGTGGCGTGACCGGCTCCACAGCGGTCAGCATCGCCATCAACGTGATCCAGATATCGGCTCTCATCGTCTTCTCGGTAATGGCGATTGGCTACCGCGTCAATCACGCGCCAGGCAGCGTCGCCTTCCAATGGGATTCAACCACAAACGAAGCATATAACTACGAGTTCGCCACAACGAGTCAGATGGTCGGCGGTACGGCTACCGACGTGATCACGCGCGACACGAACATGGTTCCTCAGCCAAAGCTCGACGCCGCCGGACAGCCCGTGCCCTTTCGCATCGACTATCCCGCGACAGATTCAACCGGCGCTTTCCTGAGCCATCCGAATGCGAAGTCCGTTATTGGACTGCATAAATTCGGCTGGATGTTCGTTCAAGCCACGGTTGCCATCCTAATCCTCGTGGGATTCGAATCGGTTACGTCGCTCGGCGGCGAGGCAAGAAACGCCAAGCGGGACGTGCCGATTGCCGTTGTCACGTCACTGCTCGTTCAGGGAGCGTTCTGCTACCTGTTCGAGTATTTCGCCGCAAACTACGTCTTAAGTAGCGGCTACACAATGCAGAGCGCTGCCGGTTCGGCGGCGCCCATCGGCGACCTGATGGTAATGGTCGGCGATGCCCTCTTCGGCTCCGGCCATGGCCGAATTTTCATGCTCTGTGAAGCAGTCACAGTGTTCCTGGCGCTGATCGGCACGACTCTTTCCTGCATCAACACAGGTGCCCGCGTGACCTACGCCATGGGCAAGGACAACGAGGTGCCGGAAAACTTCGGCATGCTGCATGACAAGAACCTGAGCCCGCACCGCGCGATCTGGGCTCTGGCCATCATCACGGCAATCACGGGCTGCATCACGCTGCTGATGGTGTTCGGAGACGGAAGCGCTCCCACCGACGCTACGATCCAGGCGCTGCCACACGGCTTCTGGTCGAGCTTCGGTTACCTGACGCATGACAAGATGGCAGCTCTGCCGAATACGTTGCTTACAATTACCCTGGCTTCGAACTTTGGGACGTTCCTGCTCTACGGGCTAAGCTGCGTAACCTGCATCTTCTGCTACCACGGGCACCCGAAATTCAAGGTCGTTCGTCACCTGCTTGTACCTGTGTTCGGCGTGGTCGCGAACCTGGTCTGCATGTCGTTCTATCTGATCGGGCCGTTCTTGGGATATGGCACCAAGATAGAGCCGTATCTGGCCTTGGGAATTGCGGCGGTCTGGGCCATCTACGGCGGTATCTACTTCGCCGTCTCCAGCAAGAAGAAGGGCCGAACGACGTTGGTCACCACTCGCGCCTAACTGATCGGATTGGGCGAAGATTCAGGGCGGGCTCCCAAGCCCGCCCTGCTCATCCACGCACTGATCTATCTGAAACATCGATCCGACCAATTCAAATCTTGCATCCCACCGAACGAATTCTTGGCGAATAATCCGCTTGTGTCACTTCCCCGCTACGCGGGCGAACGAGGTTGTGCGCAAGTAAGCATCAGTCGCGGACGTTGGATCGCGCCTTCTTTTTGCGAACAGGGATGTTCTAATGTACAGAGGCCTTCAGTCGGAGGTTGCGGCTCGCGCTGCGAGCGATGCCGCGGAAACCCGTCCGATCCCGATCTCCATGGATGTTGAGTTTGCGCAGGTTTCTGATCTTGGGAAAATACGCCCGGGAAACGAGGATTACCTCGGGCACGTTCTTCCTGCGACCCCGGAGGAAGTTCGCGCGCGCGGTTGGTTGTTCGCCCTCGCCGATGGGGTAGGCGGACACGAACACGGCGAAGTCGCCTCGCGTACCGCCATCGAGAGTCTGTTGGCCGGTTTTCGCGAATCGAAGCCAGGCGAGCCGCACACCGCTCTGCTTACGCGTCTGGTGCAAACTGCCAACGCGCGCGTGCTGGACGCCGGACACGCAATGAGACCCGGGGGAGCATCCATGGCCACCACCATCGTGGTTTGCGCGCTGCGGTATGATCGCGCCACGGTGGCCCATGTTGGCGATTCACGCTGCTATTTGATCCGGCGCGGCCAGCCGTTGTTGCTCACGCGCGATCATACGGTCGCCGGCGACCACCTACGCCTCGGACTCATCTCCGCCGACGAAGCGGCTGAATCCGAGAACCGCCACATGCTCAGCCGCTCGCTGGGTAGCCAGCTGATGGCTAATGTTGAGGTAAGCGAGCACCAAGTATTCGTGGGGGATGTTCTCGTGCTTTGCTCCGACGGCCTTCATGGGTCAGTGCGGGGATCCGAGATGGCCGCGCTCACCAGCCACGGTGGCGACTTGGCCACAGCCGCGCAGAGACTCGTGGATATTGCCAACCAGCGAGACGGTAGTGATAATATCAGCCTGCACTTGATCCGCGTTCGCAGTGTCGAACGGGTCGGCATGTACCGCGGGCGACCTTACAGGCTTCCCTAGTTCCGGGTCCTCCGCCAGCTTTCTGACAACGTACTCGCGAGAACTTCCGTACATCCAGGCGACCAACTCGACCACTACCGCATCGACGCCCTCGCTGCCCGCAGCGGCATGGCCTCTATTTTTCGCGGCACCGATCTCAAGACGGGCCGCCAGGTCGCCATCAAGGTTCCGCATCCTGAAATGGAAAGCGATCCCGTGTTTTTCGATCGCTTTCGTCGCGAGGAAGAGATCGGAAAC
>PKUY01000284.1:3305-12457 GCA_003131705.1 Acidobacteriota bacterium
GGAGTGGGTTGACGGCAAGCTGCTCCGCCAAATCCTCGCCGAACAGAAGAAGCTTCCTTCCGAGCGTGCCGTTAAAATTGCCCTCGGTGTCTGCGAGACGCTTGCATACATACACAGCAAGGGGGTCGTGCATCGCGATCTGAAGCCGNNATCCACCGCGACCTGAAGCCGGAAAACATCATGGTCGATGCCAATGACAACATCAAACTGATCGATTTCGGCATTGCCGGGCAACAGGGCGCCCGGCGGCTGACGTTTGCAAAGCTCTCCCAGGTAATGGGGACACCCGATTATATCTCTCCCGAACAGGTGAAGGGCAAGCGGGGCGATGGGCGCAGCGACGTTTACGCCCTGGGCGTTATCCTCTACGAGATGCTCGCGGGTAAGACGCCATTTCAGGGTCCGAATCCCTTCGCCATCATGAATGACCGCCTGCTAAATAATCCCGTGCCACCCCGCGAAGTCGATCCCACGATTTCTCAAGAGTTGCAGGAGATCATCTATCGCGCCCTCGAGCGCGATCCCAAAAATCGCTACGCCAACGCCCACGACATGGCGGTCGATCTTAAGCATCCGGACAAAGTCGGTGTGGCCGAGCGTCCCGAGCTGCACGATTGGAGAAAGCGGCGCACGCCGTGGCTTCGAAAAATCCTCTTCTACATAATGCTGGCGTTGATTCCCGTTGTCATTTTTGGTCTGCTCCTCTTGTTCGCCAAGCGCTGAACCTGCAATTCGGTTTCGGACGTTATCCGCTCTGGTCGATTCGCGTCCTCGTCTGCCGGAATTTTGCACGGCGCAGTAGTCAGCAGTCCCTTGTGCCCTTCCGCAGGTCTTTTGTGCAACATTTACGCCCTCTTTAGAAAAAATTAGGGATATTAGTCCAAAAACTTAGCCTTGATGGAACCGATGAAATTAGTTTTCGTCGCTGCATTTGGCAAAAACAGGCATAAGGATTCCGTAAGAGAATTTCATCAATATTTGGATTCATTGCATAAATTTAATGAGTTGGACCATTCGACGCATGATCGGTATTTTGTCTTACCGAATTATTTTCTATTTTCACAAGGTCGCGAACTCATGGGGTGAAAATGTGAGCGCGGCAGGGAGGGAGAGGAAATCCACATGAAAAGAACCACAAATCGTTTATCCAAATGGGCTACGGCAATATTGGCATTGTGTTTTGCAGTTACTTGCGCGACGACGGCACGAGCTGGGGACCAGCCGGGTGACAACGCTGGGTCTCAACCGGCGCCCGCAACACAGCCTGCCACGCCAGCACAACCGGCGGCGGACACGCAGAAGCGTCTAGAAGAGTTGGAGAAGGAAATTGCCGTTCTTCAGAGCGAGATCTCATCGCTCAAGGACGACAGCACGGCCGGGGTAAAGACTGCGGCATATGCACAGCCAACATCGGGCGCGGGCAGCTTTAATCCGGGCGCCGCTCCTGATGATGCTCCGAAAATTAATCTGGCGGGTTTGCTGGGCCCCGTAACACTGAGTGGGTTCGGCGATGCCTACTACGGGTACGACTATAACCATCCGGGCAACAACCAGGCCGGTCTCCGATTCTTCGAAGCGCCTACGAACGGATTTGGCTTCAACATGGCCGAGCTGATCTTGGACAAGGCACCCGATGCGACGTCGGCGGAGGGCAGGCTCGGATATCACGTCTCCGCTGGATACGGGCAAGCCGCAAAGATTGTAAATGGCTCCGACTCGGTATTCGGGGACAAGAGCAATTTTTTTGTCAAGGAAGCGTACCTTTCCTATCTTGCTCCGATCGGAAAGGGATTAACGATCACGGTCGGCAAATTCGTCACGCCGAACGGCGCCGAAGTGATTGAATCCAACGCCAATTGGAACTATTCGCGCAGCCTTCTCTTCTACTATGCGATTCCCTACTTCCATGTTGGAGCCAGCGCAAAGTACGCGTTTAACAGCAAGTGGGCTCTCACTGGCTATCTAGTCAACGGCTGGAATAACACTGTCATCGATCACACGTCTACAGGCAATGGCTCAAACCTTACATACGGTGCGAGCCTAGCCTACACGCCCAACATGAAGTGGTCTGTGATTANNTGATTACCAACTATTTCGCGGGCCCGGTAGTTGATGCCACGTTCTCTTCAGGCACGCAAACCTTTAACGACTGGAAACAGCTATCCGATACCGTGATCTCCTACACGCCCAACTCGAAGTGGGCGTTCATCCTCAACGGCGACTACGGCTTCGGTCCCAAGTTTTATAGCGGCTGCGTAACTCCTGACGCTTCCAAAGTCCGCCCCCAGAGCTTCTTTACCTGCAGCAGCGTTTCCCCATCAGTCTCGTGGTGGGGCGCAGCGGGTTACGCGAAGTACACCTGGAGCCCCAAGACGAACTTCGCGGTTCGCTACGAGTACTTTGGGGATCCTGACGGGTACACGGGCTTGCTGGTTGATCCCTTTGATGGTGACACTGGCTTCCCGGGCCACGCTCAGGAAGTCACGGGCACGTACAGCTACAACTTGACGAGCGCGTTGTTGGTGCGCGGCGAATACCGATACGACTTCGCAAGCGAGCCCATGTTCCGGAACGGTCCTCTCAAGTCCGTGAAGGAACAGAACACGGCAACCGTCAGCTTCGTCTATTCCTTTAGCAGCGCGAACCTGAAATAGCCAACCTCGGCTCCGTCTCCACCCGGACGGAGTCGAATTCTGTAAACGTACAAACCACCGCCCGGCGACTACCCCCGCCGGGCGGTTTTTTTGTTTGGGCTCAATTCAAGCACCCAGGCGCAGACCGGCGATGCAACAGCGGCCTACGGTGGACGAGTGATGGAGGCTCAAAGGGGACGATCTCGTTCAAACTTTTCATGCCGGCGCTGCCGACCAGAACAGATCCGGCCCTAAGTCGCGTCGTCGTGAATTCAACGAATAACAACTCAGCAAGCCCAGGTGGCCTTGCCTTAGACCTGCTGAGTCTCTTACATCATCGCGATACGATAATTGGGTTCCCGTTGCAATCCTGGACCATCGCGAATTTCGCTCGGGGCTTTTGCACGGTGCTGTTCTCCGAGGCAACTTTCGCCACCGATTTTTCTTTCGCGGCGAGCGATTCTTTTCCAGCGGCAATCGCTTGGTCGTACGCAAGAAATGCCGAAGGAGTAAATTCAGCCTCGTTGCCGCTGACACCCGTCATCGCAAACTGCGCTGGGGGCTCGCTGGCTAAACGGGGAGCGCCTGCATTGATACCGCCCCCGCTGCTGAGGCTACCGCTTCCAATGCTCTGGCCCCCAAATTGTGCATGGGCAGGCAGAGCCAAACCCAACGCGAACACCGCAAGAACAGGAAAACGTTTCATGATTTTGTGCCTCTCATCCGGCAGTTGGTGCCGGTTGAAGGGAAAGATCGCAATTCCCGTACCACAGACGAGCGCTAACGACATCGAAGAAATGTAATGGTTTAAGCGCGGGAGGGCCCACAGAACCATGTGAGGCTCACGTCAAACGCGGAATGAACGCGCACTTTTGTGCAAATCCGTGGGGTAGCGAATCGAGGACGGTACCAGAACTGCCGGAACGAGGCCGGCTTCGATCCTGCGCGACGAAAATTCTTGCCCGAGCGAATCGCCGCAGGCTGCCGCTCGGTTACAGCCCCTTCCACACTGCATATGCGGCGCCCTTAAGAGGACATTCCTCATCGAGAACGACGTGAATGGGAACCTGCTCGAGAAAATAGGACATTTTTTCTTTATCCCTGAAAGCCGATGCGAATTTTCCGTCTTTCAGCTTGGCCAAAATTTTCACGGCAATTCCTCCCGCAACGTAAATCCCTCCTCGGGCCACGGTTCGCACGACGAGATTTCCCGCTTCCGAACCGTAAATCTCGACCCATAGATCGAGTGCGGCCACGCACACGGGACACTCCCCTGCTAACCCCAGCGCCGTGATTTCGCGAGCGGGATCGGCGGATGGATCATCGAAGCTCGGATGCCGCACCGACCTGTCCAAGAATTCGTGGAGCGTTCGGAATCCCCTGCCCGAAAGCACCATTTCCGCGCTCGCAAATTCGCCCCGGGACTTTATGAACTTCCACAAATCCGCCTGTTGATCCGTGTGCGGCGCAAAGTCCGCGTGCCCACCCTCGGTTGCCATGGGCATGTGCTTCGCGCCGTCCCAGAACAGAATGGCCTCGCCCAATCCCGTTCCCGCGGCAATTACTGCGCGGTGCGTTTCAGGAGCGGGGATGCCCGCGTAGAGAACCTCCAGATCGTTCGGCTGCATCACGCCTATCCCAAAGGCCGTGGCTTCCAGGTCATTCATCAACCGCACGCGATCGAGACCCAACAGGCTCGCCATCGATGCGCCATCCACGATCCAGGGTAAATTTCCAGTTTGCACTCGATTGTTGACGACGGGGCCGGCGATTCCAAACGAAGCAGCCGTGACCTTTGCTTCGGTTACGTTGACAAAATCTTTCACAATCTCTTCCAGGCCCTTGTGCTCGCGGCTGGGATAGCGCTTCTCGGCGACGCGAACCAAAGTGCCCGGCTGCGCGCTGCCCTTTGGGACATCGCCCTGGATATCAAATATCCCGAGGTTCGACTTCGTTCCCCCGACGTCGCCGGCCAGTATCATCTGGTCCTCCGAGCGCACAATTCCGTCACAAAGGCTTTCCTCTCATCTAAAACCGCAAATCACGATTTGTCATTCCGAGCGAAACGAGGAATCTCTCTTCTTCCACTTTCAGCTACAGCGGACGCCAGCGACGACCCTCGGATGCCACTAAATCATCGGCCGCCTTTGGTCCCTGGCTGCCCGCAGGGTAGTTCGGGAATGGGGGCGCTTCGGCATTTTCCCATGCGCCGAGAATCGGGTCGACGAGACCCCACGCGGCCTCCACGCTGTCTGCTCGATCAAACAGCGTTGCATCGCCACGGATGCAATCGTTGATGAGCGTGGCGTACGCCTCGCGCGAGCCCCCGCCGAATGCCTGCCGGTATTTGAAGTCCATCGTTACCGGGAGGATATGCATTTGCGAGCCCGGCGATTTCGCGCCGAACGAAAGGGAAATTCCTTCGTCAGGCTGTATGTTCAGCACCATCCAATTCGGCTCCACGTTTTCACCCTGAAAAACCATGTGCGGAGCGCGCTTGAACCGGATGGCGATTTCCGTGCCGGGCCGGGCCAGCCGTTTTCCGGACCGCAGATAAAATGGCACGCCGCTCCAACGCCAGTTATCCACCAAAATCTTCAGCGCTACGAACGTATCCGTGGGCGAATTCGGCTTCACGCCTGGCTCCTGGCGGTATCCCGCAACTCCCGCGCCGTTTACCGTCCCGGGCCCGTACTGTCCGCGCACAACCGATTTCCAAATCGTATCCGGCTCAAACGGCCGTATCGATTGCAGTATTTTGATCTTTTCGTTGCGAACAGAAGTCGCATCGAACCTCGCCGGCGCTTCCATCGCCACAAGTGACGTGAGCTGCAGTACGTGACTCTGAATCATGTCGCGCATGGCTCCCGCCGACTCGTAAAACGCAGCGCGGCGTTCCACGCCGAGCGATTCGGCTGCGGTGATCTGTACGTGGTCGATGAAATTCCGGTTCCACAGCGGCTCAAAGATGCCGTTTCCGAACCGGAAGACCAGCAAGTTCTGCACCGTTTCCTTGCCCAGATAATGATCGANNTCTCGACGATGATGCGCGTCCACGAGTCTTTGCTCTTCGGCTTCGCGAGTCCCGCGCGTCCAAGCTGGTCGAGGACTTGCGGATAGACGTCTGGAGGCGTGGCGAGATAGAAAAGCCGATTGCCCCCAAGCTGGCTTTCGCGGTCCAGTTCATCGAGTCGCTGCGCGAGGCGTCGGTAGGACTCGGGATCGTCATAATTCCCCGTAAAATAATCCAGCTGCTTTAGAAACTCCTGCCGCCTGCCCTGATCGGCGCCCGGGCCATCCTTTTTCGGCAGGGCTTCCGCGGTGTTGGAGCGGAATTTCTCACTGGTCATCTCCGTGCGCGCGAATCCCAGCAGGCGAAAACGGGGAGCCAGGCACGCATGAACCGCGAGATCGTAGAGCGCAGGCAACAACTTTCGTTTCGCCAGATCACCCGATGCGCCAAACATTACGATGGCGCATGGCGCATTCGGCATTTCGCAATAGTAGGCGTCTGACTCGGACCTTTCGGCGACGTTGGTGGTGCCGCTGCTCATGGGCCTTCCTCATGGGATGGTTCTGGGAATGCTCGCGAAAGTTTCTCGCGCGGGAGGAGAGATCGGGGCCTCCCGGCGAAACGCCTCGCGAACAAATAGCCTACCATATTCCTGCACGGCGCTCTTTAGGGTCCGGTGATTGCCGCTTCCTGCCGGCAACCAAGCTGGCGGGTTATCCCCCACTTTATTTCTTTACAAGAAACATTCGTAAATCGGGCATAATCCCGTCGCATTTGAACGTATTGGGCCTGCGCTCGAACCCAGGAGGGCTTGAAAATGCCCGAGAACATCGCCAAGATCGGTTTCGCTGCCGAGAAACTTCATCACCTCAAATCGACAATCGAGCGGGACATTCAGCGGGAAAAATATCACGGGGCTGTCGTCCTCGTCGCCCGGCACGGTCAGATCTGTTTCCATGAAGCGGTTGGTCACTCCCGATTCGCGAGCCGTGAGCCGATGCAGAAAGATCATGTTTTTAATCTGTTTTCGGTAACGAAGGCGTTCACTAACGTGCTGGTATTTCGCTGCATCGAGCGCGGAGATTTTGCGCTGACGACCAGAATTGCCGAGATCATCCCCGAGTTCTTCGGCGGCAGTCGCGAAAAAATCACTGTCCTGCATCTGTTGACGCATACAACGGGACTCCCGCCCGTCTTCGCGCCTGTACCGGGAATGTGCATCGATCGTCTCGAGGAAGTGATCGCCGCGATCTGCGCCCACGTACACCCGATTGGGCCGCCGGGCGGCACCGTATCGTACTCTCCGATGGCCGCGCACGCCCTGCTGGGCGAGATGGTCCGGCGCGTGGACAACCGCAAGCGCCGCTATCGCGACATCGTGTCGGACGAAATCTTTGCTCCTCTCCGCATGAAGGATTCGTCCATAGGCGTGCGGNNGGCATATCGTGCCGTTTTTCCTGGAAACGGTTCCGCCGCTGCAGCATCTGGGCCACAGCAACTACGGAGAAAATGGCGCGTTCGAGGAAGAGGACGGCGAAATGCCGTGGGTCGGAGGCATATCCACCGTCGCGGACATGTTTCGCTTCGCTGAAATGTTGCGGCGTGGCGGCGAACTCGATGGCGCGCGCATCCTCTCGCCCGCAATTCTGCAAAAAGCAATGGTGAATCACACTGGCGACGTGCAAAACGATCTTTACACAGCCATCGGCGCGGCGCGTGGTTGGGAGCCTTACCCCGCTTACATTGGCCTGGGATTTTTCTTGCGCGGCAACGCCATCTGCCATCACCAGTTCGGGACACTGGCTTCGCCGGGCACGTTTGGCAGCACCGGGTTTGGCAGCACGCTTTACTGGGTCGATCCCGAAAAGGATATGACGTTCGTCGCTCTTACATCCGGCGTGATGGACGAGGGCGACAATATCGAACGCTTCCAGCGGCTGTCCGACATCGCGCTCTCATCTGCAATCTAATGCCGTAGCATATTCTCTACAGCAGCGCGAAATAGCGAATCAGATTGCCATCCGGTTTCCGCTCCCCCACGCCGACGAAGACATAACGCATCAGCCAGTCATGCTTGCCCCTCGCAACTTCAAAAGTTGGAAACGCGCGCAGATAATATTCGGACGAATCCACCGCCGGGCCGCCGGCGAAAGCCATGTCGCGCAATCGCTGCATGGTGTCCGCGTTGTGGCCCCAGAGATATCCGCGGTTGTACAGCATGATCAACGTGCCATCATCTTCCTGCAACATGTACCGCGCATCGAAAGCCAGCACGCCATCTGGGCGAAACAGAGAATAGTCGCCGCCACTATTCGGGACGGCTTTGCCGCGCAGCCGTGGTCCCTCGAACTCTCCGCTATCGACGTACACCGCGCCGCGGCCTGCGCCGGTCGGCATGTTCGGAATGTTCTGCACGCGCGTGAAGCGCAAACGAACTTCGAAGGCGAATTCGAGCTTCGGTTCATGCAGCAGTGAGCGTGCGGAGCCAAATGGCGGTGGCGTGGTTTCGGTCATGGGAACTCTCCATCGTTTCAGCGCGGTGCGAGGTGTTACAATCCGGCCGATACTTGGCGATGTCAATCATCATCGGTACCCTGAACTGGCCGCGCGCGATGGCGGCTCATCTCACTTCGCTGGGAGGTTTACCATGAAGGTTGCTCTGATCGGAGCGTCGGGTTTCGTGGGCTCCAAGATTCTCGCGGAGGCATTGCAGCGCGGCCATCAGGTGACGGCCATCGTCCGCCATCCCGAAAAGCTGCAGCCCCATAAGAACCTTACCGTCGCGCAAGTCGACGTGCATGACGTGGACGCACTCGCGAAAGTCTTGGCCGGCCAAGATGTCGTGATCAGCTCTTTTAATCCGGGCCGCAGCGCGACTCCCGATCCCGACGCCTATGAAAAATTCGTTCGCGGCCACCGCGCCATCATCGCCGCAGCGAAGAAAGCGGGCGTCAAGCGTTTCCTCGGAGTCGGCGGCGCTGCCAGCCTGAAAACCCCCGCCGGCGTGGAATTGCTCGATTCCCCCGAGTTCCCTGCCGCGTTTGAAGCTTTCAAGCCGGGAATCCGAGGCACGCGCGAACTGTATTATCTGCTGAAGGCCGAGCCGAGCCTTGATTGGATTTTTCTCGCGCCTTCCGTCCAGATCGTCGAAGGCGAAAGGACCGGCAAGTTTCGCCTCGGCAAAGATCAGGTCTTGTATGACGCTGCAGGCGTGAGCAAAATCTCGCTGCAGGATTACGCCGTCGCCATGATCGACGAACTCGAGCAGCGTAAGCATCACAACGAACGCTTCACCGTCGGCTACTAGTGGCCTGTAACAACAGAAGGGGTAGTACGATCGTGTTCATGGAGAACACGATCGTACTGACGGATGCGGAACGTATGGAACTGAACCAGCGAGCGGCGAGCCGCAGCGGGCGTGCCGACGACGCGGGCCGAGCGGCACGGCTTTGAGTACTTCCGGCACGGCACCGTGTCCCTGTATGCGGCGTTCAACACCAAGACAG
>PKUY01000089.1 GCA_003131705.1 Acidobacteriota bacterium
CCACTTCCTTGCCGATGCCGTCCCCTGCGATGACTGCAATGTTGAAAGTTTTCATGTACGTCAGACCTTATCCTTTCTCAGCTGACAACAACGGAAAAAGCGCCCTCAGATCCAGGGCAGAATCCAATTCGCGGACGAAAGCGATTATTTTCTCGATCTTGACCTTAGGCCAATCAGCGTATTCGGCACATCCTTTGAATTTTGTCGCCGCTTCTTCAAAAGTCATGGGATTCGCTGGGCTGCCCTTGCCAAAATCAGCCCGGCCTGCGATGACCCTTCCATCCTTAAGGTGGATCTTCAAAAGGGAGGTCATNNCTCGGCCTCCGGGTCGACATAAAAGTTTCCCCGGCGAATCATCTCCTGAACGTCGGCTCTCTGAACAACTTTGTCAGAGAACTCGCCCAACCCCGCCTTTCGTTCCATGAGCAGAATTGCCACACAGAATTCCATGCTGAATTTAGCTTCTAGTCCGTTCTTCGGGCGGTGACGCAGAAGAGTTGTGGTCATGTTGTGATTGGCGCCGACATCGACTTTTTCCACTTGAGCTGCTTGAATGTCGTTGTGTTCGATCAATCGCGCTAGCTCGGTCATCGCGGGATGAGAGAGTGAGCCCGAGGGGTAAGGTTTTAACGAGATCCCCGGCGAGACGAACGTCCAAGGTTTTCCCAGACGATCCATCATCGCCGCGGGATCGTACGATCCTCCGAAAGCGTGGAAGAAGCCTCGGTCCGCTTCCAAAATTTGCTCCGCCGCGGTCCAGCCCAACGCGACAAGCTCAGCGGACACAAGCCCGCTTTCTGCCGCGCGTCCGGCCTGGAACGACTTGGTCGCGGTGCCAAAGTTTTCTCTAAGTCCGCCCGACTGACTGGCCGCCAAACCAATCGTGCATAAAATCTTCGAAAGGTCGAATCGAAGCAGCTTTGCGCAGGCAACTGCAGAACCGAACGGTCCGCACGTTCCGGTGGAATGAAAACCATCCTGATAATGGCGAGGCGATATTGCTTCGGCAATCTTGCATTCTACTTCGACCCCCAAGTGATAGGCCAACATCAATTGCTTACCCGAAACACTTCCCCGCTCAGCGAGCGCTAGGATAGTGGGAAGAACGGGCACGGTAGGGTGCACAAGCAGTCCATACACTCGGTCCTTGGCGGCGGCGAGCTGGGTGTCGTCGAAATCATCCGCGTGAATCGAAACACCGTTCACAAGGGCCGCGAAGCGCGGAGATGTTTTCTGTGCTGATCCTATGATAGTAGCATTTCCATTGCAAAGACCTAGATTTTCGAGATATCGACGGCACAAAGCTCCTGTCTGCGCCATCGATCCGGCTAACGCCAGTCCCAAGCCGTCGAGGATGGACTTCTTTCCGAGTTCGATTACTTCTCCAGGAATATCCTCGTACATTGTGTGTAAAACAAATTTGCNNGTCCCAGGACTCTGGGGAAATCAGTGCTAGGCTCGATTTCCGCACCTCTTGCGGAATCAGCGAGCACGGTCGAAGCAATCACGCCAAGAGAAGCCCTGCCAAACTCACGCCTTCGCATTTTTCACCCTGAAATTCTTCGCATCTACTTCTGGCTGCATCCATTCGCACCCCGGTAGTTCAAATCACTGCGGACTATCTGACCTCCTTCATCGCGAAGTTCACGCGCTCGATCGAGTCGACGTCAGCCTCCCATCCCATCTGTTGGGCAGCCACGATGGTGGCGGCACGTATGACTTGCGCTGGCGTCATCCCGAACTTGATGATGTATTGAAATTCTGTTGTCCGTGTACCGTGGGGAAAGGGGCCGTCCCTTCGATGAGAATGACCTATTGTTTCCAGAGGCCCTCCGTCGAAGAGGTGTCGGCGCGAAATAGAGACTCGCTCATTTGTTCGGGCTTTCGGCAGAGGAAGCGGCGTCTGGGGCTCCTGCACCAGTAGGAAACAAAGACATAGGGAAAGAGCAAGAAGAAGCAGGGCTCCGATACAAAGTTATCTTTCCCGCAGCCGATTTACTTGTAGAATCATTGCCCTCCGAGGTTCTAGTCTCTGGACAAGCGGGAGCCGTCCTGAGCAGCATGGCGAGTCCGGCTGCCACCAAAGTGATCGCGCCCAAATACGTAAATCCTGCCAGGAAATTTCCTGTTCGTTTGTTGAGATATCCGACGATGAGCGGAGCGAAGTAAGCTCCCAAGTTGCCGATAGCGTTCACGAAACCCATGACCGAGCCGACGATTTTCGCCGGCATGGTTTCTGTCGGGATGGCCCAGAAAGCGCCCATCGGGCCGTAAGCGCCCACGCCGCTCAGGGCAATGAAAGCGAATGCAACCAAAAGCGAGTGACGAATCGTGGCCACGGCTAGCAGAATGCAGCACCCCCCGAAAAGCATGGCTCCGGCGGCGTGGCGCCGGCGTTCGTGCACTTTATCCGAGTGCCGAGCGACGATTAGCAGTGATACAGCACCGGCGATGAAAGGCAACGTGTACAGGAGTCCCGTGGAAAGGCCGCTCAGTTTTCTGAACTTCTCCATCGCGCTGGGCAGCCAAAACAGCAAGCCCATCTGCCCACTCACGAAGCAGAAATAGACGGCCGCCAGGAGGAAAACCTGCGGACGCAAGAGCTCGCGCAGGTAGGGGATTTTCTCGGACCCTTCCAATTCCGCAGATTCCCGCCGCAAGGTCTCCACGAGAGAACCACGCTCACCCTCGGGTAGCCAGGATGCCTCCTGCGGATGGTCCTGAATGAACGTGAGCCAGATTGCCAGCCATAAAAACGGGAGCGATCCCTCAGCGACCAGCATGAGGCGCCAGCTCCAATGGTCCAATATCCATCCGGAGAAAGGCGAGGAGAGAATTACGGCCCCCGGCAAACAGAGCAGCCAAATAGCGTTAGCACGCGCACGTTCCGAGCGGGAGAACCAGTGTGACAATAGAATCAAGGTAGCCGGAAAAACTCCGCTTTCAGCCACCCCGAGAAGCAACCGCAGTAACAGCAGTTCATGATACGTGCGCGCCAGACCGCAGCCCACTGCAAACGTGGCCCAGGCCACCAACAGCACGCTGACAAACTTCTTGGGGCTCCAGTATTTTGCCAGATGCCCGCCAGGAATTTGCAGCGCTAGGTAACCCCAAAAGAAAATGCCCGCCACCGTACCAGCTTGCTGCGGATCTAGATGCAGGTCCCTGCTGATGCGGGGCAGGGCAAGGGAAATGTTCGTGCGATCGACAAATGCGATCGTGTACATGACGAGAGCGACCGGAATAATGCGAATCCAGCGGATTGAAATCGGGTCTGGATTTATTTCCGTCCCCGTGTCACGTTCTTGGTGGGCTTTCATTAAATAGCGAATTCCCCGGGGTCGCCGGCTCCAGGCACAGGGTCTCGCGCACTTCGTCCAATGCCTTCCCACAGTTTCAAAGGCTACCATCAACCGCTGTCTTACGCTCCATAATTTTGTCGCCTCAGCCGATACTGCAGCTCTGGAGTCCTTACTCTGCGCCAGAATTCTGCTACCGTTTTTGGCATACTTCCGTTCGACTAAAGACGAAAGTAGGCGAATGCGTACCAAAGTCTCCAGCATTCAACTGAAAGAAAAAGCACGGACTTTCTCAGTTTTGCTGCCTTTTTGAATTTGCTGTTGCCGAGTCCAGGCCTGTCCCTACCAAAAACCTC
>PKUY01000387.1 GCA_003131705.1 Acidobacteriota bacterium
CGCCAAATTGTTTGAGCGCTTCGGAGAAATCCTTACTCCTGACCCCAGGCGGCAACCTCATCCCAAGCTCCTATCGAGATTCAGACCGCGAAAGACGTCGAACACATCACGCGTGCCATCCAGCGATTCTTCAGCGCTACGGTTTGTTGTTGCGCGTCAGATACGCAGCGATCGCGTCGAGATCAGCATCGCTGATTTCGGTCTTGCNNTGCGCTTATCCAGCAGGGCCGGTTCGGCGCCCTTGTACTTCGCCTGCAGCGCCAGCGTGCCCGGCTTGCCGACTCCTTCGCCGTGGCACACCGAGCAGTAATTTTGATATTGCGCGTAGCCTCTCGGCTCACCGTTGGCCGGCGTAGTCGACACGGTCCATGCGGAGGTTCTCGCTGTATCTTGCGCCACCATGGGCTGCGCCACAAGGATCCAAACGAATGCCGCGACAAAACGGCCTCCCACCTTTTTCATGACTTGGCCTCCCTCACATGCTTGGGCCATATGCCGTACCTGCCGGCGGAAAGGATGCCGTTCGGATCGATTGCGTCCTTGAGCGTTTCGTGGAAGCGCAGCAGTGCATGATTGTTGAAGGAGTACGTGTTCATGATCGCGTCCTGATACGCGGGCGCAGTGCGATATTCTCCCCACCCGTGTTCGGCCGCCAACTGAATCAGCTTCATGAAAGCCGCCCGATTTTTCTTGTTCGTCTCGATGTCCCGCGTGACCGGAAAAGCAAAAATGAAGATGAAAGCGCGCTCCCAGTAGCACGAAGGAAGGCTGAACGCGAGGACCGGCAGGCCGTAGTCCTTGGCGGCTTTCGAAAACACGCGATTCGCCTCGAAGATCGCCTCGCCCGTCCTCGGAATGATCGGCGAAAACCACATGTGCCCGCTAGTCGGTTCTGGGTTCACCGGCGAACGCGCGCCGATCGAAAACATTGCGAGGCTTGGTATGCCGAACTGCGGCTTGTGCACCTTCTCCCTCTGCTCCGGCGTCAGCGGCAATTTGTACGATTCGTTCTCTTCGAACTTGACTCCGGGGATCACCGAGAACTTCTCTTTTGCGAACTCCCAGTTAGCGGCATTGGCCTTCTCCGCTCCATAGAAGCTCAGCTTGCAGCTCCAGAAGCTGATGCCTTTTCGCAGCGCGTATTGCTCGAGCTCCGGAGACGCGCCGCCTTCCGACTTTGCCAGCAAAACCGAAAGCTCTGCGTCCGGCGGAGGTGGCCCCTCACCCGCATTCCATGTGGCGATTTCCGAAATCATCGGTATCGAGAGCAGTGGGCTGCCAAGGTCCGGCATGCCGTTCGTGACCCGCGTGTTCTCCAAGTTGGTCATGATTTCGACGAGGGGGATCAAATCGTCGTGCCTCGGCACGTAAACCGTGCCTGAGAGGTAGGCGTCTGGTTCCGGCATCAGCCAGAATCCCATTTTCGTGACCACGCCGAAATTGGACTGCGAGAACATTCCGTCGATCCAAGGACCGAATCCGGACTTGTATTGCTGCCACGTTCGCGCTCCGGGAAGGGCGCCCATCCCCGTGCGCATCAGCTCGCCATTTGCCAGAACGATTTCCATTCCGCAATGTGAATCGAAATGATTGCGAAATTGCGGAAGCAAATAGCCTCCGCCGCGATCGAGGGAATTGCCGATGGGACTGCCCCAGCCGGGATCGGGCACGTCAATCCAAAGCTTCAGTCCCTTTTCCTGAATATACCTGTAAAGATCGAAGTAGCTCACGCCGGGTTCAACGAGCGCGTACGCGCTTTGCTCGTTGACTTCCAATATCCGGTTCATCCGCTTCAGGTCGAGCACTACGCTGCCTGAATATACGGGCGCCGCTCCTCCATATCCGAGATTCTTGCCTGTCGAAACCGGATAGATGGGAATCTTGTACTGGTTAGCGATCTTCACAACTTTCTGTACTTGCTCCACGTTCTCCGGCGCCACGGCCGCCGACGCCACGAGCTCGTCCTTCTCACCCCACAACGGAGAGTAGGCGTCGCGATACAGTGCCACGTCCTCATCGCTCGTGAACACCCATTCTTTGCCGACAGCAGCCTCGAATTGTGCAATTGCTTTCGCAAATTCACTGGCTTTCACGCCTGGCGGAACTCTCATCCCAAGCTCCTGTGTCGCTACTGCTTGTTGTTACGCGTCAAGTACGCGGCGATCGCGTCAAGGTCGGCATCGCTGATTTCGGTCTTGCGGAAAAATGGCATGATGGAGACGCCGTTGCGAACGAACGTCTTCACCAGCTGAGGAGTAAGGTCCGTGCGCTTATCCAGCAGGGCCGGCTCGGCGCCCTTGTATTTCGCCTGCAGCGCCAGCGTGCCCGGCTTTCCCGGTCCTTCGCCGTGGCACATCGAACAGTAATTTTGATATTGCACGTAACCCCTCGGCTGGCCTTCGCCGGACGTGGTGGACTTCGTCCAGGACGACGATCTCGAAGCCTCTTGGGCACTGACCACTCGCGCCGCGAAAAGCAAAACCAGCGCCACAGCCAGACGGACTCCCACTTTCTTCATGACTTGGCCTCCCGAAGATGCTTGGGCCAAATACCGTACCTGCCAGCGGAAAGAATTCCGTTGGGATCAACGGCATCCTTAAGCGTTTCGTGAAAACGCAGCAGCGCGTGATTGTTGAAGGAATAGGTGTTCATCACCGCGGCTTGGTGCGCAGGCGCTGTGCGGTATTCCCCCCAGCCATGTTCTGCCGCGATTTGAACCAGCCGCTGGAAAGCCGCGCGATTTTTCTTATTGGTTTCGATATCGTGCGTAATCGGAAAACCAAAGAGAAAGATGAAAGCCCTCTCCCAGTAGCACGTGGGCAGGCTGAATGGCGGAATGGGCAAGCCAAGCTCCTTGGCTGCCTCCCTAAATACTCGATTTGCCTCGAATACCGCTTCGCCCGTCCTCGGAATGATCGGTGAGAACCATACGTGGCCGTTTCCGGGTGTCGGATTCGTGTCTGACCGTGCGCCGATCGAAAACATCTGCAAGCTGGGTATGCCGAACTGCGGTAGGTTGAACTTCGCCTGTTCCTCGGGAGTCAACGGAAGCTTGTATGATCCGCCGTCGGTGAACTTGGCTCCTGGAATCGCGGAAAATTTTTCTTTCGAGAATTCCCAATTCTCGGCATTCGCTTTGGGAGCTCCGTAGAAGCTCAGCGTACAGCTCCAGTGGCTGATACCTTTCTTTAAAGCGTACGCATCCATCTCTTCTGGAGACGCGCCTCCGGTTTTGTTAAGCAAAGCCGTCAGCTCCGGATCGGGTTCCGGGCCAGCCGCGCCGAGAGGACCTCGTGCGAGCAGAGGACTTCCGAAGAACGGCATTCCGTTCGTAGCGCCGGTGTTCTCGAGATAGCCTAGTATGTCGATGAGAGGAATCAGATCGTTGTACCGCGGGACGGTAACGGTGCCTACAAGGTAGGAGTCCGGCGCGGGAAGCAGCCAGAATCCCATTTTCGTGACCACGCCGAAATTNNCGTCGATCCACGGACCAAACCCTGACTTGTACTGCTGCCAGGTTTTCGCTTCCGGAAGCGCGCCCATTCCAGTGCGCATAATTTCGCCGTTGGCCAGCACGACTTCCATCCCGCAGTGTGAATCGAAGTGGTTACGATATTGCGGAAGCAAATAGCCACCCCCGCGATCAAGGGAGTTGCCTACCGGGCTTCCCCACCCGGGATCGGGAACATCCACCCAAAGCTTGATGCCTTTCTCCTGTATGTACCGGTAGAGATCAAAGTAGCTGACGCCCGGCTCCACGAGCGCGAAGGCGTTCCTTTCATTGACCTCNNACAACTTTCTGTACTTGCTCCACGTTTTCCGGCGCAACCGCCGCCGCCGCAATGAGTTCATTCTTTTCGCCCCAGAACGGCGAGTAAGCATCGCGATATAACGCGACGTCCTCGTCGCTCGTGAAAACCCATTCTTTGCCGACGGCTTCTTCAAACTGTTTTATCGCCTCGGCAAAATCGCTGGCGCTCACACCCGGCGGAACTTTCATCCCATGCTCCTATCTGAATCGCACCCTGCAAGAAGATCGCGAATGCTCTACGCGCGGACGACGGGCGCAATCACCCACGAAATCAAAGGCTCGGCTGCATCATCCGCGGAGTTTGCCAGGGGGGCGACGATTTTCGTCTTCGACGACTGCGCCTGAGATGGAGACAGCCCTTCAGGGCAACGGGTCACGATGTCTGCCATCCAGTTTGGCCAGTCCTGCCCACGACCGCTCAATTCTGATGCGCGTCGCGCCATGCTTGCGGGGATCGCAAGCGCGTGCTCGATGTGACCGTCGGATCGGTAAGAATGCTCGGCGCGAAACACGACGCGCATCCGCTGATCCCAGGCCAATCTCTCCAGGCAGAAGAGGGGGCCATGCGCCGTCAAGCCCGCGATGGCCGCCGGGCCTTGCTTCCAGCGCGCGTACAGATCGTTGAACCAGAGATCGGTGATGTCGCCCTTGATTCCGTGTACCGTCGCCCCGAGACTCTTCGCTTCGCAGGCAAACGCGCGGCTGGCGGCGAAACTTTCGTCAAACACCACTTTGTAGAGCGGGATCGATGGTGGCTCACCAGCGAAGGAAAAAATCTCCGGTGAAAGAGCCGCTCGCGCGGTTATCGGCAACGCCAACGAAGCCAACCCTGCTTGAAGAAATTCTCTTCGGCTTGCCATCGAATCATCTCCTGTCAAACAGCCGCGTCCAATACATCCAAAGGGCTCTGGCGAGGGGGAAGGTGTCACGCAAGAATTGCACTGTCAAGCGGAATTTGATTCCTATAGGAGGACGTCCACGCGCTATCGGACGTTCCGATGCAATCAGCACCGGCTTTCAAATCACAAATCGGCGCTATAGTGGCAGTCATGAAGCGCGCACAACGTACAGCTCTCGGTGAGCATCCGATTACTAGCCAAATGATCCAAATCATCGCACTAGCCGCGGCTAGCCTTCTCGCGTGCGGAGGCGCTTTCGGACAGGCGAACTCTTCCGCCGGCAAGGCCGCTCCGCCCGCCGCTCAATCCTTGCCGCAGGACCGCCATGAAGGCTTGAGCGTCTCGGTCGATCCCTATACCGATATGGCGCGAGCAAAGGACAGATTCGGCAAAGCGAATCCCGTGCCGCTTGGAATTTTGCCAGTCGAAGTATTCTTGCACAACGAGACGGCCCAGCCAATCCGCGTTAACGTGAGCACGATCCAACTCGAGGTTCATTTTCAAAGCGGAAAACATCAGGACATCGACTGGGTCGCCGTACAGGAAGTCGCCAACGAAGTAGCTCATCCCGGGGGCCCTTCGGCGCCGCAAGCGCGACGCTTCCCTATCGGCGTGCCGTCCGGCGTGGACAAAAAGGCCGATAAGCTGGCGGAAATATTAAAGCCTCTTTCGCTCGACGCAGATGTCATCCCACCCACGGCGACGATTCACGGATTCCTGTTTTTCGACTTGAACCACGACCTGTCACTCGCAGAGGGCGCGAGTCTCTATGTTCCGGACGTTACAACTATTCCATCGAGTAAGCCGCTGATGTTCTTCGAAGTTCCGCTGGGCAACAAATGATCGGGCGGCCCTACAGCAGCTCCGAAGGGAGCCGTCCGTTTGCCTCCCGCTATCCCCGCGGGTATCATGGTTATCCTATGCATTGTGCGCTGCGCAAGCTGTTCCCGTATGTGCTGGCCATATTTCTGCTCCTCATCTCCTTGCCAGCTCGAGCGAACGACAACTCTGCAATTTTTCCTCTGAGCGACGTCAAACCCGGAATGAAGGGTGTGGTCTATACGATTTTCGAGGGCGATCAGATCGAAAAAGTCGATCTCGAAGTGATCGGCATTCTGCACAACGCCGTTGGCCCGAAGCTCGATGTCATTCTAGTGCGCCTCCTCGGCGATAAGGTGCAGCAAACCGGCGTCGTTGCGGGGATGAGCGGCAGCCCGGTGTACATCGACGGAAAACTTGTCGGCGCGCTGGCGCTGAAACTTGGCACCTTCACCAAGGAGGCCATCGGCGGCGTCACGCCGATTGCTGACATGCTCGAAGTTCAGCAACCGCCAACATCAATACCCGCATCGTCCGCGTCGGATGCCACACCGCGAACCGGTCTTTCTCTGCCGCAAGAATTCGCACAACGCACCTCAGTCGGCGGATCGGGCCAATTCCTCGTTCCCATCGAGACGCCTCTCATCGCCGCAGGACTCTACCCGGAGACGCTCGCGCGATTCGGTAAGGAGTTCTCGTCCTGGGGCATGGCGGTAATGGCCGGCGGCACAGCTGCGCCGTCGCCCGACGACGCAAAACTTAAACCGGGCGATATGGTCGGAATCGATTTGGTCCGCGGAGATCTTTCGATCAGCTCGGGCTGCACTGTAACGACGGTCCAGGACGACAGCATCCTGGCCTGCGGCCATCCGCTGTTTGGTTTCGGAAAAGTAGCCATGCCGATGTCGCGCGCGCACGTCGTGATGACGCTCGCTTCTGCACAATCGTCCACGAAAATTATCACCACAGGTGCCACAATCGGCACGCTGACGCAGGACCGCCAAACGGCGATCATGGGCAAACTCGGTGCGGGGCCGTCGATGATTCCTCTTGATGTGACGCTCAACACCTCGGCGGAAGAAAAAAAATACCATTTCGAAGTGATTGAAAGTCCGGAGTTGACGCCCACCCTGGTAGCAGCCGTCGCCTACAACGGCATTATCGGCAGCCCCGCGTATGGCGAAGGGCCAACGCTGCAATTAGAAGGCGCTATCGAGATTAAGGGGCACACGCCCGTGCATCTCGACGATCTCTTTGCCCCTGCTGATCAGACGACTCCGGCCGCGCTGTTCGCAGCGCTCGAAGTTCAATCCGCCTTCTCGCAGATTTACTCCAACCCCTACGAACCTCCGCAGATCGAGCGCGTATTGTTGAGGGTGAAGGCATTGCCAGAGCGGCAGTGGGCCACCATTGATAGCGCCTGGCTCGACCGAAGCGCCGTGCGCCCCGGCGAGACGGTTGCGGTGAAAGTTCTGCTGCGGCCTTATCGCGGCGCAACCTTCGTGCAGGAAATACCTGTGACGGTTCCAGCGCAGACTACGCGCGGAACTCTCCAGTTGGTCATAAGCGATGCGGCATTCTTGAATCGAAACGTGCAATCGCTGGCGGCAAGCTCGCAGGGGCAACTTCAAGGCCTCGAAGAACTGGTGGAGTTGATTAATCGCGAGCGCCATAACGACCGGCTTTACGCCACGCTTCTGCAACCGACGCCGACCGTGCTGGTCCAAGACAAGGAAATGCCCAACATTCCTCTCTCGGCAATCAATGTTCTTAACCAGCGTCAGAATCCGGGGAACGCGAGGCTTCTATGGCAGTCAACCGAGGGCGAATGGTCCGTGCCGATGCATCAGGTGATTACGGGCCAGCACATACTGACGATTACGGTGAAGTGACGTCCAACCCCAAAGGAGTTTCCGGCTGATGGCGCGGCGCGCAATCCTGGTGTGCCTGCTTACAATCGCATTTCTGCGGCCCGCCGCGGCGCTTGCCGAGCATACGCGTTACTGGCGCCAGACGAATTTTTCCGAATTCGAGAAGGGCACCGCAAAGGGAGTGGCGATCCGCAGCGACGGAAAGCTGGTTTCTGCGCCAAAGTTCGACTTGTTCGCTGATCCGAGTCTCGCGTACGTCTGGTCGATGCGCATGGATTCCAAGAAACGTCTCTATGCAGCCGGCGGCTCAGACGCGAAAGTCCTGCGCTTCGATGATTCCGGCAAGCCGACCACGGTGTTCGAATCCACCGAGCTTGCGGCTCAGACGATTGCGCTCGACGCGGCGGATAATCTTTACGTCGGCACATCGCCGGACGGCAAGGTGTATCAAGTTACACCCGACGGCAAGAAGAGCGTCTTTTTCGAGCCGAAAACAAAATATATCTGGGCGCTGGCAGTTGATCCGAAGGGCGCCCTCTTTGTGGCCACGGGCGACAGGGGGCAAGTCTTCGCCGTCACGCCCGATGGCAAGGGCCAGCTTTTCTATCAGAGTCGCGAGCGCCATGCGCGATCGCTCGCATTCGACTCCAGGGGCAATCTGTTGATCGGCACCGATCCCGACGGGCTCGTTGTGCGAGTCGAAATCGCCAGGAAAACTCCGCGGGGAATTCCCGAAGCGGGAGCGTCGTTTGTCGTTTATGAGACCAGCAAGGCGGAAGTAACTTCGCTGCTCACAGATGCGGACGGGAATATGTACGCTGCTTCGATCGGCGAAAAATCGCGCGCACCCGTATCGCCCTTCGCGCTGCCGAGCATTGGCGTGGGGCCACAGACAACCATGTCGGTGATCAGCTCGCAAGGCGCCATCGTGACGCCAGCTCAACCCGTGCAGCAGCTGGGAACTTACCCGTTTCCCGGCGCCTCAACAGCCGGTGGTGCGGAAGTCGTGAAAATCGGTCCGGATGGTTCGCCGGAAAAGCTGTGGAGCTCTCCCGAGGGCCTCGTATTCTCCCTGGGATTTTCGCGCACTGGAAAGCTTCTGCTGGGAACCGGTGACACCGGAACCGTCATCGAGCTCGAAGGAAACGATGTGTATTCGAGCGTCGCAAATACGGCGTCCGCTCAGGTCACCAGCCTCATCGCTGGACCCGACGGAAAAGTTTTCGTTGNNCGGCCGGACGGAAAAGTTTTCGTTGCCACGGCAAACGCGGGCAAAATCTTCGCTCTCGGTCCGGGATTCGAGCCCAGTGGCAGCTTCGAGTCCGATATATTCGACGCCAAGATTTTTTCGCACTGGGGTCGGTTGACCTGGTTTGGCGAAAACGCCGCAGCGCAAGGAACGATGCTTGTTGCAACCACTGGTGCAAAAGAGTTCACGCCACACGCCAACGTGGCATTCTACGTCCGCTCCGGCAACACATCCAATCCCGGCGACACCTGGAGCCCGTGGGCGGGTCCATACAACAATCCCGCCGGTGAGTCCGTGGACTGCCCGCCCGCTCGATTCGTGCAGTGGAAAGCGGTTTTTCTCGACACACAGCAGGGATCGGCGCCGAGCGTTTCGTGGGTCAACCTGGCCTACTTGCCGAAGAACGTCGCGCCGATCGTGGATGATATCGCCATGCAGGATCCGGGCATTCGTGTCCTCGGATCTCCGTCGCATCCGAGCGGGCCCGGGAGCTCGATTCCAGTTCCACTCCGCAGCCCGCGCAGTGCAGTCGGAAATCCGTTGTCGCCAATGATGAATGCGGATTCCAGCAGCGGTGCCAAAATCGATATTCTCCCGCAGGGATTTGAACTGAAGGGTTACCAGGGCGTTCTGTGGAGCGCGCACGACGACAACGACGACGATCTCTTCTTCACAATTTACTATCGTGGCGAAGGCGAGCAGAATTGGCGNNCCGGACGGCGCATACTACCTGAAAATCGTGGCGTCGGATGCGCCCTCGAATCCCGCCAGTCAGGCTCTCTGGGCTGAACGGGCCAGCGACCGCTGGGAGGTTGCGAACACTCCCCCGCGTGTTGAAAATTTGCGCGCCGGCTCCGGAATTTTGAATACGAAAGCTTCGTTTGACGCGATCAGCTCTTCTGGCCCGATCGCGCATGCGCAGTTCAGCATCGATTCGGGAGACTGGCAGACCATCTTTCCCACTGGCCTGCTCTCGGACGCACCGAAGGAAAGTTATTTTATGGAGCTTCCCGGACTTACCGTGGGCGAACACACCCTCGCAGTGCAGGTCGCGGACCGCTTCGACAACACCACCACCGCAAAGTTCACATTCACCATCCCGCCGCACGCCAACTAGTGGGCTATAACGGCTGAACTGGGAGTGATGCGACGCGTAGGATCGAAGTAGCGCCACTTTACGGTCTTTGGCACCTTGTTGTAGTGCCGGATGTACTTCAAGAGCTTTCTCCACAAGTCGGCCAACGACGTGAACACGCCGCCCGCAATGATGTCGCGCTCGATCTTGGCGAACCAGAGTTCGATCTGGTTGAGCCACGAGGACGATGTCCGCTAGGAACGCGACGAACTCCGCAGACGTGTGTCGCGCGGCCCATCGACCACGCTAGCTTCGTCGCCAACAGCCCCGTCGGCACGCTCTGGAGCATCTTGGCCTGGGCCGCGCTTATACGCTCGCGGGCGACAATGCAAAGGCCCGCACGGCCTATCAGGATTTTCTTGCGCCGTGGAAAGACGCTGATCCCGATATCCCCATCCTCAAACAAGCCAAAGCCGAATACGCCCAATTGCAAACTCAGTTGCAGTAGGAAGCCACAATACCGGTGGACTATTCATCTGCGATGGTCGCCTGGCGCGTCAATTCGCCCAATTGTGCGACGTCACAATCGGCTCAAAGCGCTCGACAATCGCACCGATGCCTAATGCTCCCAAATCGGCGCGATCTTCCACGTGGACCACTCGCGCGCTGCACCTAACCTGCTCAGGGCCCCGGCCGGTCAGTTCCCGCGGAAGCGTAAAGTACATTTCAAGTAGCTCGCCCACGCTCAGCTTCTCTTTCGAGGTGAAATAGACGCCGCGCTCGGAAAGATTGACCGCTTCACCTCGCAGCGTTGCGGAATAGATCGAGCCTTTCAAGCCCGAGCTTTCATGGCTGGCGGTAAGCTCTTCCCACGGGTGGTCTGGATCGGTCAGCACGCGGAATCGAAGCGGGACAATACAATTCTTACGGGGCGAGTTGCGGCGTTCGTTGCCTGGCATGAGGTCTCCTGTCCGGCCTTGCTTCATTTGCGCGGATCACTTCTGGAAAGGGGGCTTCGAGAATCGCACTCACTGCAGGGTTCGTCAAGATTCTCTGCGTTCGTTAGGAGCGAACTTGACAGGGCCTTGCGGGCCACTCACCGCACAGAGTGCGAAATGAAACCTATAGATCTTCGGGGCGCCAATCGGCAGAGGGGAAATCAATTTTCCAAAAATCAGGTGCGGGGGAATCGAATTCGAGAGGGACGTGAAACCCTTCGGGCATCTGCCGCGGCGGGCGCGCGACCTTGCATGCAACACGCTGTCCCGTGCCGCCGTGCTCGAGCACGAGGCGGGTTTCGGCCGGCAGACTATCCTTCATCATCACAATCGCGCCTCGAGGATTTACGCTCAGTGTGGCCACGTCGAACGTAGTTGCCTTCCCCTGCAAGGCCACATGAATGCTGGCACGCACGCGCAGCAGCACGCGCTGGCCACGGCGGCGCGCCGGATCGGCGACCGAGCGCTTCACCGATGTTGGTTGCGCGCTTGGTTTTTGCATCGGGATGGTACTTTGCGGGATCGAGTTGTGTGATATGGCAGTGGGCTTCGCGGGCATCGCTGGCCTCATCGGACGAAGGTTCAAACTAGAAATCTTCAAAGGTCAATACCCCAGAAATTAAGATCGGCCGGTGCAAATTCCACTCCCAAATCCCAGCCGTCCGGCCGTTTCGTTCCCTTCCACACAACCACGCCGTTCGCCATCTGCCGCGTGGAAAGATTGGTTACGCGGACTTGTTCACGTAAATTGATTTCTGTTGGACTTACCAGCAGGCAACCGTAGCCGTTGACGACGCGCGTGAAACCCGCTTCGAAGTGCAGCGGCCCCGCGCTGCCGTTCCACTCAATGCTGACAAGTACGCGGGAATTCATGCGCGGGCCGCGTCTCTTGCTTCTCATGCGTATGTCTCTCGGCAGGTCTTCCCCGAACCGCATCTTGATTACGTCTCCACGGAGTTGCAGCGAAATGAAGGAGCGAAGGGCCCTTCAGAATCGGGCTCTCCTGATCGCGATGTTGATTCTAGGCGGGCCTACAAAGCCGGGCAATGGTACGAAGGGACAGGTTAATCAGAGCTGTCCTGAGGAACAAGCGAAGACAGCAAATCAAAACGGACTCAAACTCCCCGGCAGACTGAATGCGTGCTTAGTCCGCGGACGCGGGTCCGGCGGCGAGGCGAGGCTTTGCAATTCCGGCGATTTTCCCAAAGCGGCGTTCCATCCAGCTTTGGAATGTATCCATGTATGTGTAAAACACTGGCGTCAAATAGAGAGTAACGAGCTGGGAGAAAAGGAGGCCGCCAACCACAGCCACGCCAAGCGGCCGTCGCGAGCTCGCACCGGAACCACTACCCAGAGCGATTGGCAGTGTTCCCATGAGCGCGGCCATCGTTGTCATCATGATTGGCCGGAAACGCACCAGGCAGCCCTGGTAAACCGCCTCGGCAGCCGTTGTATGTCCCTCGCGTTCGCGCTCGATCGCGAAGTCAACCATCATGATGGCGTTCTTCTTCACGATGCCTATCAGCATGATCACTCCGACGAATCCGTAAAGGTCCAGGCTGAAGCCAAAAATTTGCAGTGTCAGCAGAGCGCCGAAAGCAGCGGAAGGCAACCCGGAAAGAATTGTTATCGGGTGGATGAAGCTCTCATACAGAATACCCAGAACGATATAGATCACCAGAATGGCGATTGCCAGCAGGATACCGAGTCCCGTCAAAGAAGATTCGAAAGCCTCAGCGGTCCCTTGAAACTGGGACGTGATCGTCGGCGGAAGAGATCGGGTCAGATCGTCAATCTGGTTCACCGCTTCGCCGATTGCGACTTTGGGTTTCAGGTTAAATGAAATCGTCACCGCAGGAAGCTGCCCCAGGTGATTCACGGTGAGAGGTCCGAGGCTCGTCCCCAGACTCGCCACCGTGTTCAGTGGAATCAAATTGCCGGTGCTCGATCGAACGTACAGCAGAGAGAGAGCTGTCGGATCCCTCTGATATGCGTCTTCCAGTTCCATCACGACCCAGAATTCGTCGTTCGGAGCGTAGATCGTGGAAACCTGGCGCTGTCCGTAGGCGGTGTACAGCGCATTTTCCACTTGCTCCGCGGTTACGCCGAGCGCAGACGCTTTGTCGCGGTCGATTTTAACGTCAACCTGCGGGTTGGCAATCTCCAAGTCGCTTGTCACATCCTGGATCGTGGAGAGACCTTCCATCTGCTGCTCAAAATTCGTGGCCACTCGATAGAGTTCCTGAGTATCGGGACTCTGCAGAGTCAGTTGGTACGGGCTTTCGGTCACGTCTCCGCCGATTTGAATCGGTGGTGGGTTCCTCAGGAATACTGCAATGCCAGGCACCTTCCCGAGCTTTACCCGCAGTTCCTGCATGACCTCGTTAATGTCGGGATGGTGCGCGAAGAGGGGCGCTGTAACCCGCAAAACGCCTCCCACCACGGGGACGCCACCGTACTTGCTCTCTAAAGCCAGCATTTTCGTACTGGGAATCAACGGGCGTTCGTTAGGAAGCTTGAGATGGATAAAGAGGAATCCGGAATTCCCGCCACCACCCACCAGGCCAATCGTAGAGAAAAACCCCTTACGATTGGGATCGTCGACAAGAATCTTGTTCAAAGCTTCTTGATGATCCTTCATCGCATCGAACGAAATTCCCTGAACGGCTCGCGTGTAACCCTGAAGCGTGGACGCGTCTGTTTCCGGAAGAAATCCATAATTGATGTACTTGAACTGAAAAATGGTGATGATCAGAATAATTCCCGAAACGACCATTACGAGAGCCCTGTGACGCAGTGCCCACTGCAGCGAGATGTCGTATTTTTTCAGCAAGCGATCGAAGAACCCCTCGAGCGCCATATAAATCCGCCCGTGTTTCAGTTCGTGTTGCGGTCTGAGGAAGCGGCTGCACAGCATGGGCGTCAGCGTCAGGGAGACAAACCCTGAAACCAGCACCGCCATCATGATGACGACCGCAAATTCGTGCAGCAGCCGCCCGATGATTCCGCTCATGAATAGCACTGGAATAAAAACGGCCGCCAGCGACAAGGTCATCGACACAATCGTGAAGCCGATTTCGCGAGAACCTTTCAGCGCTGCCTCCATCGGCGCTTCACCCAGCTCCATGTGACGAACGATGTTTTCAAGCATCACGATCGCATCGTCCACCACGAAACCGACCGAAAGCGTCATCGCCATCAGCGAGAGGTTGTCGACGGTGTAATCCAGTAAGTACATTACGGCAAACGTTCCGATCAGCGACATCGGAAGAGCGATGCTAGGAATCACCGTGGCCGAAAGGTTCCGCAAAAAGAGGAAAATTACGAGCACGACAAGGCACACCGCCAGAAACAGCGTGAACTTCACGTCGTTGACCGATTCGCGAATCGTCGCGGAACGATCGTAAACCTCGGTGAGATTCACCGATGGCGGAAGGATTGCCCGGAACTGCGGCAGCACCCGCTTTACTGCGTCCACGATTTCTACGGTGTTCGTTCCCGGCTGGCGCTGGACAGCGAGAATAATCGAACGCTCATCGTTGTAGGAATTCGTGATTTTCTCGTTTTGCAGTCCATCCTCAACGCTTCCGAGCTCATCGAGCCGCACTGGCGACCCGTTCCGGTACGCAACCACGAGCGGCCGATAAAGAGACGCGCTCGTAAGCTGACCATTCGCCTGTACGGTGTAAGCTTTGTGCGCGCCATAGAGCGTTCCGGTCGGCAGGTTGACGTTGGCGCTTTGGACCGCCGCCGTCACCTCATCTATTCCAATTTGCCGCGCCGCTAGAGCTTGCGGGTCCAGCTTGATTCTCACCGCATATTTCTGCGAACCGAAAACGCTCACCTGCGCCACGCCCTTCACCATGGAAATACGCTGGGCGAGGAGCGTTTCGGCATACTGGTCAACGACCTGGGGCGGCAGCGTCGCCGAGCCGAGTGCGAGATAAAGGATCGCCTGGTCCGCGGGATTCACTTTTTTAAACGTAGGCGGGCTCGGCATATTCGTCGGCAGTTGCCCTTGCACGCGCGAAATGGCCGCTTGCACGTCCTGCGCGGCGCCATCGATATTTCGGCTCAAATCGAATTGCAACGTGATATCCGAATTGCCGAGCCGGCTCGTCGAAGTCATGGAGTCGATGCCGGCAATCGTCGAGAACTCCTTCTCGAGAGGCGTTGCTACGGCGGCAGCCATCGTGTCCGGATTCGCTCCCGGAAGATTTGCCGATACGTCGATTGTCGGGTAATCAATTGTAGGGAGGTCGCTGACCGCCAGCGAACGGTAGCTGATGATCCCGAAAATGAGGATCGCCGACATGATCAGCGTGGTCATGATCGGGCGGCGAATAAATGGTTCAGCGATATTCATTGCAGGATTGCTAGCTCCCCGGAACGCCGCTCACGATCTGTACTTTCATGCCCGGAATTAATCGAAGCTGGCCATCGGTCACAACGGTTTCGCCCGGCTGGATGCCGGCCGAGATCACAGAATCTCCGCCCATCGTCCGCGCCACCTTCACTGCGCGCTGCTCGACGGTTGAATCGGACTTCACGACGTATATAAAATCTCCGCGCGACCCGGTCTGCACCGCTTGCGAGGGAACAACCGTCGCATCTTCGTCCTGCGCCAGGCGCAGCAACACTGTCGAGAACTGCCCGGGCCACAGACGATTGTCGGTATTCGGGAAGCGCGCCTTCAGCTTGATCGTCCCCGTCGTGTTGTCCACTGTATTGTCAACGAACGTGAGCGTGCCCGTTTCCGTTTTAGTGTCTCCGTAGGGTGTCGCTTCCACTTGCAGCTCGCCCTTGCCCATGAATTGTTCCACAGCCGAAAAATATTGCTCGGGAATAGAGAAGTTCACAAAAATCGGCGTGATCTGGTTGATCACGATGAGCACGGGAACGTCATTCTGCTTCACGATATTCCCGGGAAAAACTTGCAGCGCGCCCAGACGTCCGTCCGTCGGCGCATAAATCTTGCAATAGTCCAATTGGAGCTGCGCCGCTTGCACCGCTGCTTCATCCGCGTGGACGGCTGCTTGTTGCGCTTCGGCGTTCGCCTGCATTTCGTCGAGCTGTTCCTTGGGGGCCACTCCCGCTTTGTAAAGCTCCGCGTATCGGTTTGCCTGCACGCCATTCAGCTGCGCTTGCGCCTTATCACGAGCGAGCGTTGCCTGGGCCTGCGCGAGAGCAGCCTGAAATGGCCGCGCATCCAGCGTGAAAAGCAGTTCGCCCTTCTTGACGTACTCCCCTTCCTTGATGTGCACCTGCTCGAGAACCGCATTCACCTGCGCCTTCACGGAAACAGACGTGAACGCATCGGCCGACCCAATCGCCGTCAAATTAATGGGAACGTTCTTCTGTTCCGCCTTGGCGACGACCACTCGCGCGGCCATCAGCGGCGCGGTTTGCACAGTTTTCGTCGTGCAGCCGCCCGCAATAAAAAGCATGGCGACGACACTGAGAAGAATCAGCGCCCGTCTATGATTACTATTCATGAATGTTGTGTCCCCGTCTAGTACTAAGGGCCCGTTGGAACTTCCAACCCAACAGACCTGACGACACGCAAGTCTATTTTACCGCAGTCTTGCGATCCTAATGGGTTTCTATCGGCTGCTTACTTGGCAGGCTCTACACGCAAAGAGAGCAAAGAGCCTTAAACTTAATAGACGCACCCTGGTGCCCTAAGGTTTCGGTCGAGTGCTGGAATTTCAACCCGCAGCAGCCTCATCCAGCAACCATAGAACCTGGCCCGTTGGCCGAATCCTCCCCGCCGGATACTGGCTGGGTTTCGGCCCGCGCTCGCTTCGCAAAGCACCGATAATCTCGCGCTTGTCCTTGCCCGAAACCAGGAACAGCGTGTGCCGCCCCTGATTAAGAACCGGCGGTGTCAACGTCAGACGCTGCGGAGGTTTGGCCGGCACCTCCACGGCCGCCACCCAGCGCTCCTTCTCTTCGAGCGCCGGGGAGCCCGGAAAAAGAGAGGCTGTGTGTCCTTCGACTCCTAACCCAAGGAGTTGCAAATCGAAAGCGGGCGGAGCCGTCCCGAAGAATTTCCGCAGATCGGATTCGTACGCCTCCGCGGCAGCCTGGGCCTGAGGAAGATCGGTCGGCATCGGATGAACGTTGGCTGTGGGAATCGGCACGTGCGCGATCAGACTCTCACGCGCCATCGCGTAATTGCTCATCGGATCGTCCTGCGGCACGTAGCGTTCATCGCCCCAGAACAGATGCACGCGATCCCACTGCGTCCGCACACCATGATTCGCCGCATCCGCCCAGAGTTTATACATTCTTGCAGGCGTGTGGCCGCCGGCCAGCGCGACGGCAAACCGCCCGCGCTGTTTCACCGCAACCCGCATCGCCTGCAATAGCTCGCCGAGCGCGGCCTTGCTCAGCACTTCCACATCAGAATAAATTCGCGTTTCCATATTCACAGTTCGTTCCGGCAGCTTCAGCTCCCGTAGGGGGTACGGCATGCCGTGCCCGGCACAAATGCTTGGCACGGTCGAACGCTATTCGAGCCCGCCAGCCGTCATTTCTTGGTGGTGGTTTGCACCGCATGGCCGCCGAATTCATTGCGCATCATCGCGAGCAGCTTGTTGGCAAAAGGCTCCGTATCCTGCGAGCGGAATCGCGCATCTAGCGCGCCGGAAATCACCGGCAGCGGAACTCCTAGCTCGACTCCCTCGATCACGGTCCAGCGCCCTTCGCCCGAATCCGTGACGTACGCTCCGATTCCCTCGAGTCCCGGATTCTTCGACAGCGCGTCCACCGTCAAATCCAGCAGCCAGGAACGGATCACGCTGCCGACTTGCCATATCTTTGAAATCTGCAGCAGGTCGAGTCCAAACTCTTTCTTGTGGCGAAGAAGATCGAGTCCTTCGGAATACGCCTGCATCATCCCGTACTCGATACCGTTGTGAACCATCTTCACGAAATGTCCCGAGCCGGCCGGCCCCACGCGTCCCCACCCCTTGTCAGGTGCGGGCGCGAGCGTTTGAAAAATCGGCGCGAGCCTCTTCACCGCTTCCGCGTCGCCGCCAATCATCATGCTGTAGCCTTCCTTCAATCCCCACACGCCGCCGCTCGTGCCTGAATCCACGAAGTTCAGCTTCTTCTCCGCGAGCGCTGCGGCGCGCCGCATCGTGTCCTTATAATTGGAGTTTCCGCCGTCGATAATCGTGTCGCCCGGCGCAAGGTGCGGCACGAGCTGCGCGATCGTGTCATCCACCGGCGCGCCTGCCGGAACCATCAGCCAGATGGCTCGCGGCGCCTTGAGCTGCGCGATCAGCTTTTCGAGCGAGTCGGCGCCGGTCGCGCCCTTCTCGACTACGCGCGCTACCGCACCCGCATCACGATCGAGTCCGACAACCTTGTGCCCGCCGCGCACCAGACGCTCCGTCATGAACGCGCCCATCTTCCCCAGTCCTATCATTCCCAGTTCCATCGATTTCCTCCTCTGCGATTTCTTGCGCCTTCAGATCTTGATGTCTCCGAAGCTTTATGGGTCGAAGCCCATGTTTCGAAATCTTTGTGGGTCGGAGCTTCAGCTCCGACATAAAACCGTCTGCGCGAAGCGCATCCCTTGCTGCCGCAGGCCATCGCGTAGGCCAAATGGCCGCAGCGACTTGCTTCTAGTTCTCGTCGGCCGTCACACCCAGCGCCGATAGCTCCGACCGAAGCTGCGGAACATTCATATATTGAATCGTTTGCATGCCGAACTCGCGCGCGCACTCCAAATTCAAACCGCGGTCGTCGATCAGGACGCATTCCGCCGGGTCGCACTGCGTGATCTTCAGCGCCAGTGTATAAATCTCGCGGTCCGGCTTGCGCACGCCCAGATAGCAGGAGCTGAAAAACGCCCAAAAATAATCGCGCAGCCGGAATTTGCGAATGCGATAGTCATTGATTTCGAGCGATTCGTTGTTCAGCGCCGCGTTCATGTAACGCTTGGTCCGCGCAATTTCGCCGAGAAACGCGAGTGGCTCAGCAAATGCCTGCGACTCCCCGAACATGAACTGCTTGAAATCCTCAGGTGTGAACAGCCTTGGGCGGTAAAAAACCGTTCGCCGCAGATATTCGTCCAGACTCGCCTCGCCGCATTCGAACGCGTTCAGCATCAATTCGTGGCGGTCTTCGAAATCAGCCCAGTCGAGATGAAACTTGTCCACCGCCTTCTGACGCGATCCGCGATCCCACCCATTCGTCAGTATGACGCCGCCGTTGTCCCAGAACAGTGTGCTGACTTTCGCCATGCCCTCTCCACACCCACTCTCAACAATTAGCCGGTGACGCGGAAACGTCTCCGGCGGCACCCTCACGAAGAACGAAGGGGTTTCTATTATCCCCGATAGCGCTTCCGCCGCAGAAGCACAATTCTCGACCCCAATCGGCCTTCAGCCTCGACATTTGACAATCCGCTACGTCATACATTGCCTTTCGAGTAAGTAACGTCTAGTAATAAAGGAGCACAGGTATGACGTGTCCTGACGGGCAAGATTTCTTTCTGGACTGCACCAGCGGCAGCGCCGTCGGGAAATACTACCAAGCTGCCACACGCCAGCAAGAGCAAAGGGATGCCACCGGACGGGACACTTCCCTAAAACCGCCCCGCACTAAGCCGTCCTCGCGTACTTGATTCCTGAGGTTCGCGAGATGGTTTTACTCCGTCACGCTGCGATAAAGCCGGACGCCCTTCTCTTCGCTCACGGGCTTCAGCCAGCTCTCATTTCTAAATAGAGCAAATATTTCCGGGTTTCCGGTATGCACGTAGATGATGCGAATGCTGCGCGGGAATTGTTCGTAGGACCCGCGCAAGTTTTGGAGTACCCGCGCCATGATCTTTGCGTCAAAGGGATTGAACATATAAACGACAAGCGGAGTTAGCGGAAAGCGATAATCGCAAACATCGAGATGCAGCACCTCGGCGTTACCGATCCGCGTCTTGGCGATATTCTCGTGGCACCGCTCCACGAGTTCTCGCGCGAATTCGACGCCCGCAACTTTCAGGAATCCATGCTGGGCTGCAATGATCAGCGGCCGGCCCTTGCCGCATCCAAGATCCACGAATGTAAATCTCGGGAATTCGATTTCGAGCGAGGCGATCGTGCGCTCGCAAGTATCGGCTGCTCGACGCTTCGTAGCGCATCCCATGCACGTAATTGGGGCTCTGGATCGAGAGATGCACGAGGACTTCAGGGCGTTCGGTATCGGTGCCAAACTTCGCATCAAATGAATCTTGTCGCAGTTCACTGGGGCGACGGCCTAGGAAAAAACGCAGGATCCGTGCGGAAATCGAAGCCCCGCGCTGCCAGGCGACGCGCGCGAAACAAATTGGGCTCAAGTCGCCCTTGTCTTTGGACACATCAGTGCGGCGGTGGGGCATCGCCCGGGATCACTCCTGGCGGCTTTTTCATTATAAACGCGAGTGGAATCAGGCACGCCACCACGACCGCCAGCACCGCTACCACATCCTTGAACGCGAGCGCATTCGC
The DNA here is from genome assembly GCA_003131705.1 of Acidobacteriota bacterium. Taxonomy (GTDB): domain Bacteria; phylum Acidobacteriota; class Terriglobia; order Acidiferrales; family UBA7541; genus Palsa-295. The sequence continues at coordinate 20,217 of PKUY01000387.1, forward strand.
CTGCCGCCCCATCAGCATTGCAATGCGCCCGTATGCTTGGCGAGTTGCCTGCCCAGCGCTCATTCCCTGGTGGCGCAGTGTCGCGGACATCCCCTCCACCATTTGGCGAAACATCGGATTGCCGTTTTGCATGTGCGCCGCCATGTAGTTTTGGCGTCTTTGCGTGCTGCGCGTGACCATGGTGCCGACCAGGGCAATTCCGACGCTGCCTCCGATGTTGCGGACGAAATTCATCATGCTCGAAACTTGGTTGTTCTTCTCGCGCGGAATGCCCGTGTAACACAACACATTCGACGGAATGAAAATGAACGCCAGTCCCGCCACCTGGTAGGTGCGCAACATCGCCGCCGTGCCGAAATCCATTCCCAGACTTAAGTGTGTCGCCATGTGATACAGGCCGAGTGACGTCGCGCCGAATCCGAATGCCATCAGAATCCGAGGATCCATTTTCCCAGAGAGAAACCCGGACAACGGCATGGTAATCACCATCAGGAACCCCCCGCCCGCCATGCAAATGCCCGCTTGTGCCGCCGAGTAGCCGAGAAGATTTTGCAAAAACTCCGGAAGCAGCACGGTGGTGCCGTAGAGCACCGCGCCCAGTATGACCATCGAGAGCATCGCCGTCGCAAAATTGCGCTTCTTCAAAAGCTTGAGTTCCACAATCGGATGAGGGTTCCGCCATTCCCAGCGGGCCCAGGTAATCAAAATTACAACCGCCGCAACGGCGCCCGCCGTGATCCAGTGCGAACCGAACCAGTCCAACTCTTGTCCCTTGTCCATCACCATCTGCAGGCAACCGACGCCCAGAGCCACCAGTCCAAGGCCGATGTAGTCGATCCCGCCCTTTTTTGCTTTTATCCGCTCCTCGCGCAGGTATGGCGGATCTTCGACAAAACGATACGTGAGAAAGAGCGAAACAATGCTGATCGGCACATTGATATAGAAAATCCAGCGCCAGCTGTAGTTGTCCGTGATCCATCCCCCGATCGTTGGTCCGATCGCCGGCGCGAGCACTACCGCCATTGCGTAAATCGAAAACGCCATGCCCCGCTGCTGAGGCGTGAATGTATCCGCGAGAATTGACTGTTCGCTCGGCTGCAAACCACCGCCGCCCATCCCCTGCAGGATGCGAAAGAACACCAGCATTCCCAGCGTCGGTGCCAGACCGCATAAAAAACTGCTCGCCGCAAACAGCACCACGCAGGACATGTAGAAGCGCTTTCGTCCGATTCGTGTCGCAAGCCAGGCGCTGATCGGCAGGACGATCCCGTTGGACACCAAGTAACTGGTCAACACCCAGGTAGATTCGTTCGTGCTCGCGCCAAAACTTCCCGCAATGTGGGGCAGGGCGATGTTGGCGATGGAAGTGTCGAGCACTTCCATGAACGTGGCGAGCGTGACGATGAACGCGATGAGCCACGGATTGTAGCGCGGCCTCCAAGCTCCGTGGTCTATGGTCGTTGCAGCCGAAGCCATGCGTCCCTCTTGTATTCGCGGAACATCCGAACTAATATACGTGCATGTATGTATACTGTAAAGTGCGAAAGGCCGGTTGCGTGTGAGCTCAGCGCGCGCATTTCACATTGAAACAATTCGAGGAAAGGACCTCCGAGATGGAAAAGTTCCGGCGGTTTCACGGCAGCGCGCACGCACCGAAGCGACTCGCCGAAAACTCCTCGCTGCCGCCGAAAAGACTTTTGCGCGCGACGGATTCGAAGCCGCGCGTCTGGAAGACATCGCCGCTCTCGCGGGTTATACGCGCGGCGCCTTTTACGCAAATTTCAAAAGCAAGGAAGACATTTTTTTTGCGCTACTGGAACACTGGCTAAGTGAGCGCATCGCGGAAGTAAACGCGCTGCTCGCACAACAGGAAACCCCCGCCAAACGCTTGCGTGCTTTGCGCGAGCATTACGCGCAAATCGCAAAGGACCGCCGGCTCGCGCTCCTGTCCCTCGAGTTCAAGCTTTTCGCCATCCGCCATCCGGAAGCGCACGCGCGGTTGCGCGCTCGCCAGCGGCGCTTTCGTGCCTGCGGCGGCGACGTCGTGCGCCGCATCGCGAAAACGACGGGACACACGCTTCCGATTTCCTACACGGCCGCCGCAACCGGCCTCGGCGCGCTATCCAATTTGCTTTTGCTTGAACATCTCGTCGATCCCACCACGATTACAGCTCAGGATATTCGCCATCTGCTTGGAGTGTTTTTCGACGCCGTCCTCGGGACCAAAAGCTCTCGATGAACTTTGTCACGTTCGAATGTTTCTGAGTTTCGCGCTTTCAATCACAGGTCCGATTGCTCGAACTTAAATTCGTCTCCGGCCCTCGTGCGAATCTGGATTCTGTGGCACAGTAGCGGATGATGGCCGCCTTCGGGTCCCCTAGGCTCGCTGGAAGTATTGCGTTCACCTACCCCGCTTTTAGCCTGTATCAGTTGGCGCGATTTTTCATCGTGCTCGCGACGGAAATGCAATCGGTCGCGGTCGGATGGCAAGTTTACGAAATTACGAAACGGCCACTGGATCTGGGATTGGTCGGCCTCGCGCAATTCCTCCCGGGTATTTTATTTTTTCTCGTCTCCGGGCACACTGCGGATCGCTACGACCGCCGCAACGTGCTCACGGCTGGCTACGCCGGGTTTGCAGCGTGCTCGAGCCTGCTGCTGATCATCACGCTGCGCGGAGCTCGCTCGGTTTATCCGATATATGTGGTGATGGCGCTGGTCGGACTGGTCCGGTCATTCAACGCGCCCGCGAGCCGCGCGATTCTGCCGCAGTTGGTTCCCGACGAACACTTTCACAGCGCATTCGCGTGGGGCGCCACTATTTTTCAGACGGCGACGATTCTTGGTCCCGCGGTTGGCGGGCTGACCTACGCGTTTTTCAGAGGACCAGCAGCAGTGTACGCGGCGGCGATGACCACCGCAGCGGCCGCGGCTGTTTCGATGATGACGGTGAAACTCCGGCCCAAGCCGCGGCGACGGGAAGAATTTAGCTGGAAGACAATTCTCGCCGGCCTGCATTACATCTGGCGGCAGAAACTTGTTCTCGGATCGATCTCGCTCGACCTGTTCGCGGTGCTGCTCGGTGGAGCGGTTGCGCTGCTGCCGGTGTACGCTCGCGAAATTTTAAAGACGGGGCCGTGGGGACTCGGCCTGCTGCGATGCGCGCCGGGAATCGGCGCGGCGTTGATGGCGTTCGTGCTCGCGTACCGGCCGCTACGGAGCCGAGCGGGCTTGAAGATGCTTTGGTGCGTGGCCGGCTTCGGCGTGTTCACGATTCTCTTCGGTATTTCGCACAGCATCGTGCTGTCCATGATTGCGCTGGCGCTGGTGGGCGCGGCGGACATGGTCAGCGTCGTCGTTCGCGGAATTTTGATTCAGCTCGCAACACCGGATGAAATGCGCGGGCGCGTCAACGCGGTCGATATGATTTTTATCGGCGCGTCGAACGAGTTCGGACAGTTCGAATCTGGCGTGACGGCGGCGTGGTTCGGAACCGTGGCCGCTGTTGTGATCGGCGGCGCGGGAGCGATTGCCGTCACGGCCGTTTGGGCCCGGATGTTTCCCGAGCTGAGAAATGCGGATCAGCTCACATCCGTAAGCGGCGAGATCGCCGAGCCGGGGCGCGTGAAATAATCACGCGCCCCGGAAAAATCCATCTGTTTTCTACAGTTAACCGAAAATTCTCTCGCGAAAAAATATCGCTTAGGTTTCGGCGAAATTATTTTTCGCCGGCAGTTGCTTTCTTTTCTGCCGGAGGAGCGATGGCACCCTTGTACACGTACCCTCGTTTCCACTGCTGCACGGTCACGCCGCCGCTGAGCCGGCTCTGCATTGAGGACTCGTAGAAGTTGTACGGGTGGACGGGCTCGGGCGCGCCGACTTCGTTGAGGCGATTGCGAAGTTCTGCGGGAATCGTGAAGTCGAGCGAGCCGAGATTATCCGCGAGCTGAGTGGTTTTCGTAGCGCCGAGAATGATGGACGTAACGCCAGGCTGCGTGGAAAGCCAGTTGAGCGCGACCTGTGCGGGCGATTTTCCAACCTGTTTCGCCACTTCGAGAAGAACGTCCACGACGCGCCAGTTGTGCTCGTTGAATTTGTTGAAGATGGGATTGGGCATAGTCAAACGCCCTTCGCCTTTGCCCGTGTTCCCTTCCCTTTTGTACTTGCCGCTCAAAAGTCCGCCAGCAAGCGGGCTCCAGGGGCAGAGGCCGATGCCAAGCTCCTGCGCGGCGGGAATATGCTCGCGCTCGATATTGCGTTCGGCGAGCGAGTATTCGAGCTGCAAAGTGGCGACGCGCTCCAGACCTCCCTCTTCGGCGAGGGTTTGCGCGCGGGTGAAGTACCAAGCAGGCGTATCGGAGAGGCCGATGTAGCGAATCTTTCCTTCGCGGACGAGATCGGTGAGCGTCGAAATGACTTCTTCGACAGGAGTGACGATGTCCCATGAGTGCAAATAATACAGGTCGATGAAATCGGTTTTGAGGCGGCCGAGGGAGCCTTCGAGGGCGCGGTAGATATTTTTCCGGCCGTTGCCGCCGGCGTTGGGATTGCCAGGTTCTGCTCCGAACGTAAACTTGGTGGCAATGGCGACGCGGTCGCGGAGTTTTCGCTCGGCGACATATTTTCCGACGATCTCCTCGCTCTGGCCCATTTGGTAGCCGTCAGCGACGTCGATGAAGTTGCCGCCGCTTTCTAGGAAAAGGTTAATCATCTCGAAGGAGAGCTTTTCGTCAGCGCCCCAGCCCCAACCATTTCCGAAACCCATTGCCCCAAGGCAGAGCGGGCTGACGCGCAACCCGGTACGTCCTAAAGTTGTGTAATCGTTCAATTTCATGTCAATCCTCCTGAAACGGTAGTAGATGCGGGCTGGCGGCGGTCGGGCTCGAAAATTGAGACTGGATGTTGGTACACCATCCTGGATTGTCGATTAGCGTGTACCCCGGTCCTTTGTTTTCTGTGGGTTACGTCACATTTTGCTCGGCAGCCATTGTCGAGTAGAAGTGAGGCGTAGTTGGACGGGACGGAGGGACCTCCCGCGAAACCATCCGGGACGCATACAGCGCGCCTCGGCTCCCGTTCGTCGCTCGGGAGGACGACCCTCGCCGGGCCGTCGATTTCTGGACCGCACCCGTTTTCTGCGCGAGGCGGTGTGAGGACAGCGAGGCGCAGGTCCAGTGAGCTGCTACGAAGGCCGCGTTTTGCGCCGATCTGGGTCATGCTATTCGCGCGTCCATCCTAGTTACACGGGGGCGGGAGCGCAAGGGTGGGGTTGGTGTGGACTTTTTGGGGGCATTGACTAGACGCGGGTGAGAGCAGTCAGGGCCAGGCGTAATCGCTCCAAAATTCCATGTGCAAGAACAGGTTTCTGGAATATTGTGTCCGCTTTGGGGAATGTCGAAACAGGCCAATGAATCCACGACCGGAGGGACGCGATGAACGGGCAATGGACTAGAAGACGAGCGGTTGGGCTTGCTGCGCTGGCGGCTCTGGGATTGGCGGCGGTTGGCAGCGCATTCGGTCAGGCGAAGAGCACGGACTCGACGGCGGCGCGGTTGCGCGCGGTGGAAGATCGTCTGGCGATCGAGCAATTGCTGATGGGCGATTATCCGAGGGCGCTCGATGCCAATGATTGGGCGGCGTACTCGGCGCTCTTTGCGAAAGACGGCACGCTAATCATGAACGGCGGAAGCACGAAGCGCACGGGTCCCGCCGCGATCCAGGAATTTTTCAGCTCACTAAAACTTCCGGCACCGGCGACATCGGAGGCTGCGTGCCCGGCTCCCGCGGGCACGCACAGAACCATGCACGTGGTGAACAACCTGACGTTGGACATCGACGGAGACACGGCTACGGACCAGGCTTACTGGGAGACCATTTCCACGCGCGACTGCAAGTCCGTGGTGGCGGGCGCCGGTCACTACGAGGACGTGCTGAAGCGTGAGAATGGACACTGGATGTTCTTCAAGCGCGAAATTTTCGACGAGCTTCCGCCTCGGACCGCTGCAGCGCCCGCAGCGCCATCCGCGCCGAAGCCGTGAAGACCAGAGCTCACCGCAGAGACGCAGAGAGCGCAGAGAAAGAGAGAGGAAGGAAAGACGCCCGCCTGAAGCCCTGAGATAGAAACGAAGAGAAAGACCCCTCCCTCAAAAAAACGAGCCTGGGGCACCCGAAGAAACAGACGCTTACCAGAATGCAGCGTACGTACGGAAGCGAACGCGATGGCTGAAATTCGGATCAACGGGTACGTCACTTACTACGAAGACGACGATTTCACCGATCCGTGGAGGCCGAGGCAGACGGTCGTCATCCAGCACGGGTTCGGGCGCAACTCGCAATTCTGGCGGCACTGGGTGCCCATACTGGCGCGTGACTATCGCGTGATCCGCCGCGATCTGCGCGGTCACGGCGGCTCGGGCGATCCGGGGCCCGGCGATCCGTGGTCGTTCGATGCGCTCGTCGGGGATCTTCGCGGCTTCTGCGATGCGCTTGCGCTCGAGGACGTCCACCTGCTTGGCGAATCGACGGGCGGGATGCTGGCGGTCGGATTCGCGGCGACGCATCCGGCGCGATTGCGATCGCTGACGCTATGCGCGACACCGAAAACGATTGGTCCCGCCGCGCAAAAGCTTTTCTCCTTCGGCCGCGATTCGTGGCAGAGCGCTCTGATGGAAATGGGCTCGGAGGGCTGGGCGCGGGAGCTGCTATCACGTCCCGGAACATTTCCAAGCGCCGATCCTGCCCAAATCGAGTGGGCGATCCGGCAATTCGGCAGAGCATCCGCGATTTCCCTTGCTGGCTACAGCACAGTGATTTGCACGACCGACATCACGCGCCTGCTGCCAGAAGTCAAAGTTCCGACGCTGATTCTGGCACCGACGCGGAGCGCCGCGACGTCGATTGGGGAGCAAGAGAGTATTGCCGCGGCCCTGCCACAATCCGAACTCGTGCAAATCGATGGCGCGGGGCACGAGATATACATCGACCGGGCGGCGGAGTGCGTCTCAACGCTTCGCGGCTTCCTCGAAGCATTCCGATAGCGTCGAACGGCGCTACGCGGCTGCGGGCAAGAACTTCTGGCGTTGCGTTTCCAGCTCACTCGGCCTACTTAGCGCCTCGCGGGGGGGCGTGAATTCATTTTCCATAGGANNAGATCACGGAATCGCGCGCGGGCAGATTGAGGCGGCGCACGAGGCGGCGAATCCGCTCTTCTGCGTCCGCGACACGCCGCAGATCCAGGTAGCCGCTGGTGCGCAAAGCTTCGAGCAGCATGGTGTTGAATCGCTCGACTTCGGCGGCGGTCGCAGGCTTCAACTTTTCTGGAAGGCGAGCGGTCTTTCCGTCGCGAATGAGTTCGTAGAGACAGACCGCTACGGCCTGGCCGAGATTCATCGAAATGTTTTCTTCGCCTGTGGGGATGCGCATCATCCAGTAACAATGGCTGAGGCTTTCGTTCGTCAGGCCGAACTTCTCTGAGCCGAACAGCAGAGCGGCTCGATTCGAGCCGAGTTCTTTCCGAATGAGGCGAGCGCCGTCTTCCAGGCGGCGCAAAGGGTGTTGGAGCTCGCGATTGCGGACGGCAGTGGTCCCAACGACGAGCGTGCAATCGGCCACGGCTTCTGCGACGGTTTGGAACTGCTCCGCGTTTGCGAGAACCTCGGCGGCGCCGACTGCGGAGCGCGCTTCGCGAAATGCAGCTTCGTAGGGGTTCACGACTCGCAGATGTCTGATGCCGAAGTTGCTCATGGCGCGGGCAGCCGCTCCGATGTTGAGGGGATTGCGCGCGGCGACGAGGACGACGCGGAGGCGGTCGAGTTGAGCAGCGGTTAGCAAGGATGCCTATTCTAAGGCAGGCGGATGCGGAGTGAAGCAGCGATCTCTGGCATGGGAAAATCGTCTTCTTATGGACGCGCGAGGTGCCGGACCAGAAAAGCTCCACCCTCACAAAACCGAGGATGGGGCACCCGCAAGATCAAAGGCCAAAGGCATCTTCCACCACGGACATCTTGACGGGCGTCAGATGAACGTGGAATCATTCCGGCTCTCCACGAACAGATGCGATTAGGAGCGTGCGACATGGCAACACAATTGGCGTCAGCTTACGCGGACTTGTCCCTTTTTATAGGCGGCGAATGGGTTTCATCGGGTGGGCGAGAGAGTTCGGCGGTGATCAATCCCGCGACCGAGGAAGTGATTGGGCACGTGCCGCACGCGTCGAAGACAGACCTCGACCGGGCGCTGGCTGCGGCCGCGGAAGGCTTCAAGACGTGGCGCGCGGTTTTTCCGGACGAGCGCGGAAGAATTCTGAAGCGCGCGGCCGATCTGATGCGGGAGCGCAAAGAGGAAATCGCGCGGATTGCGACGATCGAGTCCGGCAAGGTGCTTGCGGAAACGCGCATCGAAGTCATGATGTCCGCGAACATTCTGGAATGGTACGCGGAAGAGGGGCGGCGCGCATACGGTCGAGTGCTGCCGCAACGCGCCCCGGGGACGCGGCTGACCGTGGTGAAAGAACCCGTGGGACCGGTTGCGGCGTTCGCGCCGTGGAATTTTCCTCTGGGAAATCCCGCGCGCAAGATCGGAGCGGCGCTGGGTGCGGGATGTTCGTGCATTTTGAAGCCGGCGGAAGAGACGCCTGCGTCCGGGCTCGCGGTGGCGCGTTGTCTTGTGGATGCGGGGCTGCCCGGGAATGTGCTGGCAATCGTGTACGGCGTGCCAAATGATATTTCGACCTACCTGCTCGCGTCGCCGATCATCCGCAAGATTTCGTTCACGGGATCAATCCCGGTCGGCAAGCATTTGATGAAACTCGCAGCCGACGGCATGAAGCGGACGACGATGGAACTGGGAGGACACGCGCCGGTGCTGGTGTTCGACGACGTGAATGTGGACAAGGTGCTCGACGCGTCGGTGGTAGCGAAGTACCGGAATGCGGGACAGGTGTGCGTTTCGCCGACGCGCTTTTACGTCCACGAAAAGATTTACAACAGGTTCGTCGAGGGTTTCGCATCGCGGGCAAAAGCGGTTACGGTTGGCGATGGTCTCGATGACAAGAATCGTATGGGGCCGCTCATTCATGCGCGGCGATTGGCCACTGTGGAAGCGATGGTGCAGAATGCGCGCGATTCCGGCGCGAAAATCCAGGCGGGCGGCTCGCGGCTGCGCAGTCCCGGCTACTTCTATTCACCTACGGTGATCTCGGACGTGCCGAACAGCGCGCGAATCATGAACGAGGAGCCGTTCGGGCCGATCGCCGTCATCAATCCCTTCTCGAATTTCGATTCCGTAATGCAGCAGGCCAACCGGCTGCCCTACGGCCTTGCCGCGTTCGCGTTCGCAGAATCGGGACGCACGATAAAGCTGCTGGGCGAGCAGCTGGAAGCCGGAATGGTGGGGCTGAATACGTATGCCATTTCGGTGCCGGAATCGCCGTTCGGGGGCGTGAAGGAAAGCGGGCACGGCTCCGAGGAAGGCATCGAAGGGCTCGAAGCCTGCCTCGTGACGAAGTTCATCAGCGAAGCTTAGGATCATCGAAACCGGGGGGGCGATGGCCGGCGAAGAACGAATTCAGGCGCTCGAGAAGCGCGTTGACGAATTGACGAACAAGCTAGGAATGGTGGAGGACCAGCTCGCCATCCGAAAGCTTCAGCACGCCTACGCATACTTCATCGACAAATGCCTGTACGACGAAGCTGTGGACCTCTTCTCAGATCGCGGCGAAACGTATTTTCTCGGCGGCGTCTTCAAGGGCAAGGCCGGCTTGCGGCGGCTTTATTGCGGGCGCTTGCGCGAAAAATTCTCGCCGGGGAAAAACGGCCCGGCGCGCGGCCTGCTGCTCGACCATCTCACGCTGCAAGATGTGATCGACGTGGCGCTGGATCGCATGTCCGCCAAGGGGCGTTTTCGCTGCTTCATGCAGGGCGGAAGCCATGAAAGCGTGCCGCAGATCAACGAAGCGTTCTGGGAAGGCGGAGTTTACGAAAACACGTATTTGAAAGAAGACGGCATCTGGAAGATCGGCGTGCTCGACTACAACGCTTTTTACTACGCGCCGTACGACAAAGGCTGGGGCCGCGTGAAGGCCGGCTACGCCGTTCCCGCATTTTCGGTAACTTTTCCGCAGGATCCGCTGGGGCCGGACGAGCTCACGTCAAAGCGCGCAGTCTTTTGGCCGGAGACGGACGTGATCCCGTTCCACTATCCGCATCCGGTGACAGGAAAACCAATCAAGTAAGGGCTGACGAAATCGCACGAAAGGAATTTCATGGCAGGGAAATTAGCGGGACAGACTGTGCTCGTTACCGGAGCCGGCCGAGGATTTGGCAAAGCCATCGCTTTAGGGCTCGCGGCAGAAGGCGCGGCGGTGACAGTCACCGCGCGCTCGAAGGACCAGCTCGACGCGACGGTAGCTGAAGTCGAAGGCAGCGGAGGCCGGGCGCTGGCAGTGACCGGCGACGTGACCAACCGCGAAGACGTGGCGCGCGTAGTTGCAGCAGCAGAGAAAAAGTTTGGCCCGCTTACGATATTGGTGAACAATGCCGGCGTGACCGGCCCTTTCGGACCTGTGTGGGTGGTGGATCCGGACGAATGGTGGGCAGCGCAAGCAGTGATTCTTCGCGGGACATTATTGTTCATGAACGCTGTAATGCCGGGAATGGTCGAACGCCACAAAGGTCGCGTTATTAATGTGGCGAGCCTGGGCGGGCAATGGTTCACGCCTTACCTCAGCTGTTACGGCGTGGCCAAAGCCGGGCAGATACGTCTTTCGGAGCATGCGACGGCGGAGGCCAAAGAGCATGGCGTCCATGTTTTTGCCATCGAGCCGGGCACGGTGATCACAGACATGGCCGAAAATACGATGGCCTCGCCAGACGCGCAGCGATGGGTTCCGAAGATGGTCCAACACTTGAAGAGTCTCAAGGCCACTGGCGACCCCGCCAAGGGCTTGGCGAGATGCGCGGAGATGTGCGTGGAGTTGTCGAGCGGGTGTTACGACGCGCTCGCGGGACGATTTTTGCTTCCAAAGGACGACTTCGACAAGTTGCTTCTGGAGCCGCCGCCGAAGGCAGGCTCCGCAACTGTGCCGAGAGAACCGCCGCGCACACATTGACAGGTCCGTCGCCGAGGTGATACGACTTCCCTGCCGCGCGCTGCGCGAGAGCGATTTTCCAAGTGAGCGGGGATTGTGCGGGACTAGATTGGCCCCGCCCGATCCCGATTATCATTGCGAGGCGTGTTATGACGACGAATTTTCCGGACACATTCGATTTCAGCGGTGTCAACGCGCCGATGCGCGTGGAGTGCGACATCTACGACCTGATCGTGGAGGGAAATCTGCCGAAAGAAATCCACGGCACGTGGTATCGCACGATCCCCGACCCGCAATATCCGCCGATGCTCGGCCACGACACCTACCTCAGCGGTGACGGCATGATCAGCGCGTTCCAGTTTGAAAACGGGCACGTCGATTTCAAGATGAAGTACATCATGACCGATCGGCTGAAAGCCGATCGGAAGGCGCGGCGCGGACTGTTCGGCCTTTACAGGAATCCCTATACAGACGATCCCAGCGTGCGAGGAATCAATCGGTGCGTGAACAATACGACTCCGATCTTTCATGGCGGACGGCTGCTGGCGCTCAAGGAAGACGGCCTGGCGATGGAAGTTCATCCCCAAACGCTCGAGACGATTGGCATTTGGAACTATCGAAGCAAACTCAAGAGCCAGACCATGACCGCGCACACGCGGCTCGATCCGGACAACGGCGAACTTTGTTTCTTCGGCTACGAAGCGGGCGGCCTGGCGACACGCGACGTGTCTTACTGCGTGGCGGACAAGAAAGGCCAACTGGTCAGCGAGGAGTGGTTTCAGGTGCCCTACGTTTCGATGATGCACGATTTCGCGGTTACCAAGGAGCACGTCATCTTCCCAGTGTTTCCGACGACGGCCGACCTCGATCGCCTGAAGGCAGGCGGCGCGCACTGGATTTGGGAGCCAAATAAAGACACGTTCATCGGAATCATGCCGCGCGACGGGCACGTGAATCAAATGCACTGGTTCCGCAGGCCCGCCTCTTCCGCCTACCATTTCATGAACGCCTACACCGAGAGCAAGTACGTTCATTTGGATTTTGGCGTGGGCAAGGTGAATCCCTTCCCGTTTATTCAAGAGGCATCGCACATTCACCCGACGCCCGAGGACATGATGGGTGGCAGCGTAGTGCGGTGGACTTTTGACATGTCGAAGCCCGGCGAAAAGTTCGAAGAGTATCCGCTCGCTCCGGGAGGAGACTTCCCCCGTATCGCAACGAAGGATCACATGTCGGACTACTCCGTAGGCTACTACGAACGGTTCGACCCTACAGCCGGGCCGCCGCTGACGGCAGGGCCGGTAGGCGCCGGGTTCAACACACTGAGCCGACTTGAGGTAAAGAGCGGGAACCTCAAGTCCTGGCATTCGGACAAGCCCGTCACGATTCAAGAAGAGGTTCATATTCCGTCGAAGACGCCAGGCCACGAAGGTTACCTGGCGCTGGTAGCGGACCTGCACGAGAAGCAATTGTCGGATATGCTGCTTTTCGAGGCGGAGCACGTCGATAAGGGACCCATCGCAACGATCAAGCTGCCTCTGCGCCTGCGCAATCAGGTGCATGGCAACTGGGTCACCGCGGAAGAATTGCTGTAGCGTCCTACGATCGGCGGGAGATCGTCCGGCGCAAATTCTGGGGGCCCGCAAACACGGGCGGCAAAAATACCGATGACGCGACAATCGGATTTCTACGGCTGGAAATTGCTCGTCGTATTCTGGCTGATCGTCTTTACCAACTTCGCATTTCCTCTGTACGGCGCGAGCGTCGTCAACACGTACATGGCCGCGGACCTGCACATGGACCGGGCGGCGCTGGGTCTGGCGTATGGATTATTTCAATGGATGGTGGGTTTGCCCGCGCCGCTGATCGCCATCTGCATCAATAAAAAGGGTGTGCGGTTCGCGATGATGCTGGGGTGCCTGACCGTGGTCGCCGGGGCACTCTTAATGGCATTCGTCGTCCGCACGACCTGGCAGGTAAACCTGGTTTTTGGATTTATCATTGGCCTGGGAACGCTCTCGGGCGGGATATTGGCGGCGCAGGCGGGGATCAGCAAATGGTTTGTGCAGGGTAAGGCGCGGGCGATCACGCTGGTTCATACCGGCAGCGGGATGGGCGGCTTTGTCGCCGCGCCGGTGCTCAATCGCGTGATTGCGCACTTTCACGGAAATTGGCGCGCGGGATGGTGGTTGATTGCTGGGCTGAGTTTCACCGCGAGCTTGCTCGCCGCGTTTTTTATCAAGGAGGAGCCTTCCGATATGGCTCAGTTCCCGGATGGGCATCCGGAAACCAACGCATCGGATTCCTTTCGGGCGAAACATTCCGTATATAAAACAAAGGACGAATGGACGTTTGGCGAAGTTTTTCGCACGCCTGCAATATGGCTGCTTTTGATTTCCATTCTCGGATTTAGCACGGGCTTTCCGCTCTTCCTCGCGCACGGAGTAGTTCATCTTCGCGATTTGGGCTATACGCCCGCTGCCGCTGCATTTTCTGTTTCCGTCATGTTGCTTTCCAATCTTGCAGGAACTTTGCTTTTCGCCGCAGTCGCCGACCGGATCGAACCGCGATTCATCTGGGCGGTGGCTTCGTTGGTTTTTGGCGTGGGCATGATTCTGGCGCTGCATGCAAGCGGGGCGGCCGGCTTGTATCTTTATGCGATTTGCCTGGGCGGGGGCTTCGGCATTTCATTTTCGGCGATGATGGCGTTGCCCGCCAACTACTACGGAGTTCACGCGTACGCACCCGTTGTGGGAGTAATCATCGCGGTAGGGACAACCGCTGGCGCGGCGGGCGCAACCGCCGCAGGATACATCTTCGACACTTTTGGCAGCTACTTGCCGGGTTTCTATTGCGTTTCGGGATTGTCGTTTCTCGCCGCGGTTCTGTTGCTGTTGGCGACGCCGCCAGTGCACAGAGCAATCCACCCTTTGGGCTGAGTTTCGTTTCGGCCGCTTCCGAAGTTCCATTTAGGGATCGATCGAGAGGCGCGCGAGTTTATTATGATCACTAGCACTTCTATAAGGGGAGAGACAATGGTCAAGCTGGAAGATGCTCGCAGGATTATCACCGCAGCGGAAAAGAAGGCCATGCAAATTGGCCAGCCGATGAATATCGCCGTGGCCGATGCCGGCGGAAATCTTGTGGCCCACGTTCGCATGGACGGCGCATGGCTCGGCAGCATCGATATTTCGATCAAGAAAGCTTACACTTCGCGCGCGTTTGATATCGCGACCAAGGATCTGGCGCAACACTCGCAATCCGGCGGTCAGTTTTTCGGCATTCATGCGTCGAATGGTGGCAAAATCATGATTTTTGCGGGGGGGATTCCTCTGAAAAAGGATGGGAAGGTCGTGGGCGCAATTGGCGTGAGCGGTGGTTCGGGAGATCAGGACCACGCAGTCGCGGAGGCCGGCGCCGCCGCGTTTTAAATCAATGCCGGGAAAACTCAAAGATCGAGTAGCGATTGTCACGGGCGGTGGCGGCGGATTTGGCAGGGCCATCGCCCTACGTTTCGCCGCCGAAGGCGCAGCGGTCGCAGTGACTTCGCGCACAAAAACTCAACTCGACGAGACGGTCGCTCTGATCGAATCAGCCGGCGGGCGAGGCTTCGCTGTTACCGGCGACGCGACCAATCGCGCGGACGTGACACGCATCGTGCAAGAGACCGAACGAAAGTTCGGCCCGGTCACGATTATGGTCAACAACGCCGGAGTACCCGGGCCTTTCGGTCCCATTGGCGTGGTGGACCCGGATGAATGGNNCGCGCACCCTTCCTTTTCATTACGGCGGTGCTGCCTGGAATGATCGAGCGCCACGGAGGCTGCATCATCACGATCGCGTCTCCGAGGGCGAAAATGGTGTCGCCCAATTTGTCTTCCTACTGCTTCGGCAAATCGTCGCAGGCGAGGCTTATGGAATTGCTCGGCGCCGAGGTGAAGCAGCATGGAATCGTAACGTTCGCAGTCGATCCCGGCAGTGCGAGGACCCAATTGGCGGACCAGACCATGGATTCGCCAGAAGCGCAGCGCTGGGTTCCGGAAATGGTCGCTCGGCTGCGCTCGATGCAAAATGATCCGCCGTCGCTTGCCGAAGCAATGTTCGCGAAGTGCGCTCAACGTTGCGTGGAATTAGCCGCGGGACGTCACGACGCGTTAACCGGGACCTACATAGGTCGAAATCACACAACCGAGGAGTGGAGATAAACATGAGGAAAGTCGATATTTTTACCCACATCTGGCCGGAAACTTTTCATCAGGTGCTCCTGAAACGCGCGGGGCAGATGAAGGACATTCTGCGCCGCAGCGAAGCGATCCCGATGATGACGAACCTCGACATGCGCTTGAGAATGATGGATACGTTCGGCGACGGGTATCAGCAGATACTGTCTCTTGCTGCGCCAGGTCCGGATTCCCTGCTCGACCCGAAGACCGCGCGCGAGCTTTCGAAGATCGGCAGCGACGGCATGGCTGAACTATGCCGGAAATATCCAGAACGTTTCCCGAGCTTCATCGCCTCGATCGCCATGATCGATGCGGAAGGAGCGGTGGAGGAAGCGCGGCGCGCGATCAAGGATCTTGGCGCGTGCGGAATTCAAATCTACACCAACGTGAACGGCAAGCCCCTCGACTCCGCCGAATTCCGCCATATTTTCAAAGCTGTCGAGGGATTCGGGAAGCCGATATGGATTCACCCCGCACGCACGGCGAAGTTTCCCGATTATCAGACGGAAGAGCTTTCGCTCTACGAAATCTGGTGGACGTTCGGCTGGCCTTACGAATCCAGCGCCGCGCAAGCGCGGATTATTTTCTCGAAGATGTTCGACGAGATTCCGGGCATGAAAATCATCATCCATCACGCGGGCGGGATGACGCCATTCTTCGAGGGACGCGTGGGCCCCGGCATGGACCAGTTGGGCGCGCGGACGTCTTCTGTGGATTACAAGCCGTTGCTCAAGCAGCTCAAGCACCGGCCTCTCGACTATTTCAAAATGTTCTACGCCGATACTGCTACTTTCGGGTCGCAAGCGGCGCTGGAATGCGCGCTGAGTTTTTACGGGGTCGAGCACATGATGTTCGCGTCCGATTGCCCGTTCGATCCCGAGGGTGGACCGATGTATATCCGCGAAACGATCCGCTGCATCGATGCTCTCGATATTTCGAACGAAGACCGCGAAAAGCTTTACTACAAGAACGCCTGCAAGATGCTGGGCATCAAGTAGGCATCGCAGTCGAGGGAGCAGCGTAATCGAAGACGACTCAACCGTCCTCACCAGAGGAGTTTCAATCCGAATTGCACCTGGCGCGCTGACGTCGAGGTGCTGGTAATCCTCCCCGCGGCCGGATTCGCTTGGGGTATCGTACTCGACGATGACGGCAAAATAGCCACAATCAGATTGGGAGTGTTGAAATTTGCGCGGTCCAGGATGTTGAAGATTTCTGCTCGGAACTGTAATTTGACCCTCTCCCCGATCGGTGTGTCCTTCAGCACCGAAAAGTCCCAAGTAGCGAGTTCCGGACCCGACACCGTGTTTCTGCCAAGATTGCCGTAGAACCCGCTAATGTTCGGAGGCGCTATGAAAGCGTTCGGGTTAAACCATTCGCCTGGTTTGCCCAGAACGACAGGTCCGGTGAAAGCGGGATTTATAAATGGGCGGACCGGATTTCGATTGTCCTTGTTATTGGAAGGGTTGTAGCTCAGTTGCGGCGTGAATGGAAAACCGTCCTGCAAAGTCACGATGCTCGTGACGGACCAGCCGCTTACGAAGGCGTTCGCTACACCTCCCAGATCGGGCGCGAATTCCCTTCCACGCCCGAAGGGCAGATCATAGACAGTGTTAATCACTCCCACGTTCCGCACGTCATAAGTTGCGAGTCCCCAATCGGCGCGAAGATTGAAGGGGTTCGATACCAGCCCGGGCGCGTTTGCGGCCGCAGTACCGTTCAGGGAGTCTCCGTCGTCCAACGCCTTTGACCATGTGTATACGCCTCGAACGGACAGGCCGTGGCTGAAGCGGTGATTAAGATCCACTTGCAGCGCATTGTAGGAACTCTTTCCAAGCGAAAACCATGTCCAGGTGTTTGCAATGATGGGCGACGGATTGGCCAACGGCGCACCGACCGGGATGTAATAGCTTCCGGCAGGGACGGGCGTTCCGCTTAGCGCGCCGAAACCGCCCGGGTACGTGGTTGGACATGGCGATGCGGGGCAAATAGTAGGAATCGGTTCGTTCGCATCCAAACCGATGATCTCGTGATAGCCGTGGGATCCCACATAGCCGACTATGAAAGAAGTGTTCGGGGAGAGCTGTCGCTCGAGGCGGAGCGAATAGGAAATCAAAGTCGGCGTTTTCATATTCGGCTGGACGCCGCCGGGCACCAACTTCGCGCTAGCAGGTATTGGAGTAATCGGCTCCGGAAAACTCGACACTGCGAGATTGGCGATGCTATAGGTCGGATTGAATGGCGCGTTCTGATCCATCCTGTATCCCAGCGCATCCTGTAGGTCGTTGTAAATGCCAAACCCGGCTCGGAGAACTGTCTTCGTCCCAAAGGGACTCCATGCCAGACCGAGACGCGGCTCGGGAAGGAACCTTGCATTGTTGGTGCTGAATGCAGAATTTCCCATGTGAGGTTGGGCGTTGATCACGCCGTTCGTGAAAAAGTAATTCGCCGCCCGGCCATGAGCTTCGTTCCATCCGGTGGAGGACTCCCCGCGAAAACCTAGCGAGAGGGTCAACTTCGGGGTCAGCCGTATGACGTCCTCGGCGTACCACGCCGCGAACAATGACCGCCAGTTCATCTCCGTTGGTGTGGGATCGTAGAGGAAGGTGCCGACGACGCCGCCGAGCAAAGCCTTGACGCCGCCAAAAGATGCCTGCCCGTACTGGCTGAGTGCGATCGTTTCATTCGACTGGAAACGCTGGAACCAAGCACCCAAGCTGAGCTGGTGGCGACCATGAGTTAGCTTGATGCCGTCCTCGTAGGTGAACAGGTTTCGGAAGATCCGCAGGTTGCTACCGTTGTTGCTCCCGGCGAGGCCCAATTGGGTTGCGGGATTTGACGCTGTGCTCCCACCGACCACGACCGCCCCGACGGGAAGCCCTCCAACAAAACTCGTCACGCCTGCCGCAGGTGTGCCGGGCGTGGGTTCTCCCGCGAAGAAATAGCCCGCCCGCGAAAACCCGAACCACGCCATATTCACGAACGCTGGTGAAAAAACGTGCGTTTCCTCCAAGCTCAGCACTTGCTCTCGGAGACTCATGATGTCCGTGCTGAAAGGATCAAACGGCGTGGCGGTCACGTCGCCGCCGTCGTCGATAGTGTAGATCGCGCCGACCGTGTCCTTGCTCGAGAAAATGTGGTCAACCCGCGCCGTACCAAAATCCTCCCGGACTGTCTGTATCGGACTACCCGTAAACGTGGCGACTCCGCTAGGCTGCCCATTCAGGAGAAGTTCCGGACCGTTCGCGGCCGGCCACAAGTTCAGCAACTGTTGAACCACAACTGCGCATTGTGGCCGTTGCGCCACAGGACACGACGACCCAAACGCCATGAGAGTGCCATTCCGCGCATCGTCAGCCGGCACGAACGTCACAGCCGCTTGGTGCAGATTCTGCCGGAACCCCTCGTAATTCGTGAAAATGAATGTCTTGCCCTGCGCGATCGGCCCTCCCAAGGACGCGCCGAACTGATTGCGCTGGAAGGGCGGCGCTGAGGAGCCGAGGTCAAAAACATTACGTGCGTCCAAGACATTGTTGCGGAGGAATTCAAAAGCCGATCCGTGCCATTGGTTCGTTCCCGATTGCGTCACAATGATCACTTGCGCCGCCGGCCGCTTGCCGTATTCTGCGCCGTAAGAATCCCGCAGGACGTTGAATTCGCGAACCCCGTCAACCCCGAGTAATTGGCCGCTTGTCCCGCCTGGTTGCATGTTGTTCTCTGCCGCGCCTGTGAACTCGACGCCGTTGAGCAGAAACAAGTTTTGCTGAGGCCGATTTCCCGACACGGAGAAGTCGTTTGCGGTGGTCGAATTCGATATACCGGTACCGCCCGTCTTCTCCCACGTGAAATTGACTACACCCGGGTTTAGCGGCAGCAGCAAGTCGTAGCTCCTACCATTGAGAGGCAGATCTTTGACTTGTTGCTCGCCGACCAAGCCCGAAATGTCCGTAGTTGTAACACTGACGAGTGGAGCATCGTCATTCACGGTCACATGTTGATTGATTTCTCCCAATCGCAAAGTCAAATCGACCTGGGCTTCTTCGCCGACCACCAGGTGAATTCCCGTCCGTCTCTCCACCGCGAAGCCCTGTTTGCTCGCAAGAACCTCATACTCGCCAATCGAGAGCGAAAACACCTGGTATCGCCCTGCGTCCCCTGTCGCCGTAGCGCGAGCGACGCCGGTTTCCACGTTTTTTACCGTGACGGAAGCACCCGCGACCGTGGCGCGTGACTGGTCCATAATCGTTCCGGAAAGAGTCGCTGAAACCTGGGCCACCGCTAATGGGGCGAGGAGGAAAACAAATAGGAAGAGTACCAGTGCTGTGGCACACACTCTGCGGGTGAGGAAACGCAGATTCGATTGAGACAGGGCCGCATGCAATGAAGAGGACAAATCGGTAGCGTCAACACACATCTTAAAACCTCCTGGAGTGACAACCGAGACAGCTATAAATAATTCCCACGCGAACTCACGCGCCAACCGAATATACGTTTTAATACGTATAGTATAGTTATGTCAAATCGTTTTAAGGCGACCAACAGAAAGGATACCGACACCCCGACCAGCGATTGTGCGGTTCGACGTAAGAAGGGTTAAATCTTAATGATCATTACTTCGGTGGACTTGATGAGGGCTGCGGCCTTGTCGCCCACTTTCAATCGCATTTCCCGGACCGCGTCGGCGGTCACGATAGAAGTGATGTTTTGCCCTCCGATCGAGAGCCGTACTTGAGCCATCAGACCGTCGATCAGAATCTCCGTAACTCGCCCGACGAGCTGATTCCTTCCACTAATGCGTCGATAATTGTCGCGGCGCTCGCTCACTGGGCGGCGTCCTGACGAAAGGTGAAGAAACTTGTCCAGCTCGGACTCCGGAATCCGATGATGGCCGCCTGCAGTCACAATCGTGCGAAGCTTCTTCTTGTAAATCCACTGCTTCAACGTGGGATAGCTAATCCCGAGGACTTTTGCGGCATCGCGCGGGAGAAGGAGCGTTGTCTTTTTCATGCCCTGTGGCCTCGCACATTACTTTTACGCTTCCCGGATTCCAGGGTCAACGGCCTGGCAAATGGCCGCCCTTCCCCAAACTCGTCTCGGCCTGCCGAAATGCGTGAGGCAAGAACGAGAGAATCGTCCGACAGCAACATTTTGGGTTAACAAGCCGGCATAAAAACGCGAAGGCGCCGCTGAAAGATCGGCACCTTCACGTTCACAGAGCCACCGCGAGCCAGCTCTTTACGGCAGGACGTAGCGGAAGGACGTCAACACCATGTTCTCCACTCCGTGTGGAGCAGCTAGGGTGTCCTCTGTAGCACCTGCGCCGGACCACGCGTTGCGGACGACATATGAGTATTGCGGTCCCCACTGAATTGTTCCCTTCGACCCCTTGTAGAACCGATACCAGAATCCAAGGGTGCCCTGAACGATATTTCGCGTGTCACCCGTGCACTCGGCGAGCGAGCCGGGAACGAAGCCTGCACCGCCGCCGACGCCGGTTGCAGTGGACGTGGCGGTTCCGGGAACGGGCTCCGTGAAGCAGCCGAAGTTCGGTAGCCCAATCGCGCCGTAACCTTCATTCGGCGTGCTCCCTACGGTCTTGGCAAATTGCGTGCGAGCATTGTATTCACCGCCGACGTAGGCGTAAACATCCAGCTTCGGAGTGGTATGCCATTCGAGAGTACCGAGCGACTGAAAGCTACGGATCGGCGCAAGCGTGCCGTTTGGCCGCACGGTGACATCGGCCAGCGTGGACGCGCCATACCGACCGATTCCATCGCCGCCCAAAAAATGTAATCCCGCGTCAAGCTTCTTGTGGAACAGAGGAACGCGGGCATTTGCTCCGATTCCGCCGCCCACACGGTGGTCGTTAAACGCACCTAGCGACAAGGGAACCGTTGCGGTTTCGTTCGGGAAGACGCGGTCGCGGAAAGAGCTGACAACGCCGAATACTTCATAGTGTCCCCATCCCGGTTCGAAGGCCGCCTTGAAAATAAAATCCGGGGCCGAGGAAAAAGCATAATTGGCGACGGGATTCAAGCTGCCTCCACTCGTGCCAAAGGCGCCGATCAGGAAATTGTTATTCTGACCGTGGGCAGTCAAGGTTGTCGCGGCATTTTCAACGGCGAAGCCCAGCCAAACCTTGTTCCCAAAGTTCTTGGTGACGCGGACACCCGGCTGCCGAGCCCAGCTGAAACCGACGTGGTAGCTCCCGTCTATGACCATCGGCAGAGCTTCGGTTCGGTTGTCGAGGCCATGCTTGGTCTCCGTAACCATCGTCCACATCTGGCCGCCGGTGACGGTCCAGCCGTTCTCGAACGCGGCTTGTCCCCAGAATTGGCGCTGGCGGAGAACGTAGCTATTGCTCTCCGTGTAGTTTGAGGTGATACCGGTGCCCAGAAAGTCAGTCTCGTAATAGCCGCCGATCTTCACATTGTTGAGTTTGCCCTCGACCAGCATGCTGATGCGTGACTGGCGTCCGCTCACATTGAATTCCGACGTCTGACTCTGCGAGCTGCCGGGATAGGGAACCGAGTTGAAGGGGGTGGTCACATCAGCACTGAGTGCCTTTTGGCGCCACACGGCAGCACCTTCCATGAAACCGCCGGGCGTTAGAGTGATCCCTTTCACGTGGATTGAGGCCGGCCCATCGCTTCCATCCTGATTAGACGCGGCGTTTCCGCGGTTTCCGGCAGTCGTCGTTCCGATATTCGGGCTCGGGCCAATCGCTGGGTTCGCCGCCACAGACTCGGGTTCCGGCGCCGCCAGATTCTCGCGGCCCGCCTTCGCTATGCTGAGTTCTTCTTCGAGCGATTGCACCTTCTGCTGCTGCTCTTTGAACTGTTCCTTGAGCTGCTTGTTCTGTTCCTGGAACTGTTTTCCCTGGGTGACGAGCAAGTCTCGAAGCTCCTGGAGTTCCTCTTCCATTCGTTCTTCGGCGGGAGTTGCAGGCGCGGCGGGAGTTGCGGCGGAATTGGCCGCAGAATTTTCCAGCGTCGGCGAGTTTGCAGGGGCAGCAGCCCCCTTATCCTTTCCTTCGGCTGCCATCGCGGTAGTCCCCGCGAGGAGGCCGAGGGCCAATAAACACGTTGCTAGAACTTTCATCTTGTATCTCCTTGGGACATTTTCGTTTCTCAGAAAGTAGAAGGGCACCCACCCATGTAGTGCGCTGCAGACGACGTGCAACGCCGCAAGCACTTCCACAACTGGGTTTCCGGTAGCGAAACTAAATTGAAATCAAATTGAGAGAAATGGGAAACGGCCGACGGTCGCTTAGAGGCGGGGGCTTCAAGTAAAGCCAGAGCTCGAACACCGAGAGTGACTTGAGGCGTTCATACGAGGGTATATTGAGGCACAATTCGGAATCTTTTAGCAAGAGCTTTACTGTGCGGCCGCCGGGAACAGCTTCACGGAACGCGAAGCGAGAGGAAACAATTGGGAGGGCGAACACAAGCAGACACGCACAACAGAGAGAACTTGCCTCTGAAACATCGGAGATGAAAAAAGACGCGGGGAGTCGATCATCCTTNNCCCCGCGCCCGAGTGACCTTGCAATCTACGGCAGGACGTAACGGAACGAGGTGAAGATCATGTTCTGGTCGGAATGCGGTTGGCCGCTCGCGCTCACAGTGCCGCTCGCGCCGCCGACGCCGCGCCAAGTGTTGCGCACATAGTTCGCATACTGTGCGCCCCACTGAACGGTGCCCTTCTGGCCCTTGTAGAAGCGGTACCAGAATCCGATCGAACCCTCGATGATGTTACGGGTATCAGCCGTGCAGCTGCCGAGCGTGCCGGGAATGAACCCGGTCGAACCGCCCACGCCGGTTGGAACGCCGAGGTTATTGCCCGTGCCTGGAGCCGCGATGGGCAAAGTTTCCGTCCAGCATCCTGAGTTGTTGAGGCTCAGGTATCCGTATCCCTCGTTCGGCGATGCGCCGCTCTTGATGTAAGCCGTGCGTGCCTCGAATTCACCGCCAAGGTTGAGGTTGATGTCCAGTTTCGGCATTGGGTGAAATTGAAGCGTACCGAGGGACTGGAAGTTGTGGATCAGAGCAATCGTGCCGTCGGGACGAACGGTTGCATCGGACAACCCTGCCGAGCCATAGCGACCGATACCAGAACCGCCGAAGAAGTGGATGCCAAGATCGACGTGCTTGTTCAGGAAAGCCCAACGAGCGTTCGCTCCAATGCCGCCGCCTGCTCGATTGTCGTTGAAAGCGCCCGCCGCCGAGGTAATCGACGAGCATCCGGGAGGAGGCGTCGTGCCGGTCAAGGGAACGCACGGGAAAACGCGATCGCGGAAATCACTCAGGACGCCGAAAATCTCGTAGTGACCGAAACCTGGCTCAAAGGCTGCCTTGAGGACAAAGTCGGGGGAGGGATTGTAGGCGTAGTTGCCGAGTGGATTGTAAAGACCGCCGCTGGTGCCAAAAGCACCGAGGAGGAAATTGTTGTTCGTGACCGCGTTGACGGTAGTGGTTGTGGTGCACGCAGGAGTCGTGCAGACGGCAGTGCCACCAGAGACCGCCGTGGGGTTGCCGTGAACGGTGAGGGTAGCTTGCGGTTCTTCCACTGCGAAACCCAGCCACACTTTGTTTCCGAAGTTCTTGGTTACGCGGAAACCGAACTGCCGAGCCCAGCTAAAGCCCACCATGTACTGCGCGTCAATTGTTTGAGGGAGTGCTTCGCTGCGGTTATCCAGACCTTTGGTCGTCTCGGTGAGCAAGCTCCACTGCTGGCCACCGGTGACGGTAAAACCATTGTTAAAGGCCGCCTGCGCCCAGAATTGCCGCTGGCGCATCGTGTAGCTGTTGCTCTGATTGTTGTTGGACGTTACGCCGGCGGAGAGGAAGTCCATCTCGTAGAACCCACCGATCTTTACGTGGTCCAATTTCCCTTCCACGAGCATGCCGATACGGGATTGACGGCCGCTGGCGTTGAATTCCGACGTATGCGCCGCCGAGTTCCCGGGAAAAATGTTCGCGTTGAAAGGCGTATTCACGTCGGAAGCAAGAGCCTTTTGACGCCACACGGTTTCAGCCGCCATGAAGCCGACGGGGGTCAGCGAAATGCCCTTGATATTGATGCTGGTCGGAGGCCCGGCTTTGTCCTGGTTGGGCTGCGCGTTCGCTAAGCTGCCGCTGGCCACAGGGGGCGTAGGTCCGACCGCCGTTGGATCGGCGGGCGCCGACGCGAGATTCTCACGCGCCAAGTTCGCCGCATCTAGTTTTTCTTCGAGCAACTGCATCTGCTGCTGCTGTTCTTGAAGCTGCTTCGCCTGAGAGCCAAGGAGCTCGCGGAGTTCCTGCAGCTCGCTCTCCATGCTCGAAACTTCGGCTTTCGCCGCGGGAGCGTTCGTCGAAACAGTCGTTGACGAATTGCTGGGCTGAGTCGTTGCGCCGACAGCGTTTCTTGCATTTACGGCCGCTGCACTATCCTTGTCACCATCTCCTGCACCGCCCGCTTTTGCCAGGGCCGGTAATGCAATAAGGCCAAGGGCTAAACAACATGCTGCAATTGCTCGCATTCCTTCCTCCTTGAAATGAACTGCTGAACTGACCTTGAAAAATCTCAATGGAAATCTGGTTTTTGGATATGACCTCAGCATCCGATCTCTTGCCCGTTCCTCCCACAGGAGCGGCGCAGATTTCACCGCCAGGACACCCATCCCGACGGAGCAATCGGGTTCGGCTACGCTACAAGGGCCCGCAGGTATGACGACCGTTACCGACGATGAACGTTAAGCGTTGAGGTTGAATGCTCTGTGACGGAAATATGAATTGTGCGTTACACCTGACGGAAGCCCGCCGAGGCTGGTGTTTTCCATTTTACTTCACCGCGAGGGATTGGAATTCGTGGAAATTAGGAGGAGATGATGACTCTATGATTCTGCCGTCAAATTCTTACGCTTGCATTTCTTCGGGTTCTCACATAGGATTTTTGCAGTGCAGCTGCGCCTCCAACTGAATACTCTCTGTTGTCTCTGTCCGGCAACACGTGCAGTGGTGTGTTCTGGCGCAGGGGTGCTGAAGATCTAATCTAGAAGCCTAATTCGGGACTTCTTAGACCCACCGCCAGAAACTGGCCGGTGGGTTTTTTGTTTTTAGGCCCAACATTTCGTGCCGACGGCACCAGCGGGACAACCACAAGGAGAAACTCAGATGATCGGATTGCAGTCGAAAAAAATCGTAATAGCACTAGCGATTTTTCTTAGCGCGACAATGACCGCCCCAGTAGTCACAACAGCGGCCGCAGGGCCCGGTGAGTCCGAAGGCGCTGCGAATGATAGCCCGGCTAAAGCAGCTTCAACCAGCAACGGTGGCGACTCAGGCAAGTCCGAGTCAAGCACCCCTGCACCTAACCCGGACCCGGTTGTCGAACTCCAGGAGCTGAAGGCCAACGTGGAAGCGGAGGCCCAAAGGGTCGCCGAACAGACGCAGGAACTTGACAACGAACGCGCAGCGCTTCGCGACGAACTCCAAGGCATCGCTGCCTTGGAAGCGAAGTTGGGCATCGTCCCGAATCCGAGTTCCACTCCGGACGCCACTGCTTCTATCGCGAATCCGGCGTCTACTCCGAACGCCGCCAACCAGGGCAGTCCGACACAAACAATAACTCCCCAAGACAGTTCGAACAGAATAGCCAACCTTGAAAGCAGGCTGAAGAATTTCGGCCCATTTCAATTCAGCGGAGATATTCGGTTGCGCGGTGAACCTTTCTTGGGAGGACCCGCCGACCGCTCGCAAGACCGCGATCGCGCACGCTATCGAGTCCGGTTCAACATCGTCGCCAAGCTTAACGACGACATCAGCGGAGGAATCACCCTGGCGTCGGGCGATATCAACGATCCGACCACTACGAACCAGACAATTACCGGTTTCTATTCCCGAAAAACCATCGCCATTGACAAGGCCTACGTTAACTACAATCCTCACGAATTTAAGAACCTCACGCTCATCGGCGGGAAATTCGGATATCCCTGGTACAACACGGAACTCACCTGGGATAAGGACCTCAACCCGGAGGGATTTGCGCAAACCCTCGTGTTCAATCCGGATATACCGGTCCTGAAAAGAATCGCGTTTGTCGGCTTCGAATTGCCGTTCGCCGAAGTGGCCGGCGTTTCCTTAAACGACAAGAGCATCGTCCAAAGCGTCACGTACGGCGGCCAAATACAGACGACCTGGCAGCTCGCTCACTGGCTAAAGTTCGGCGCTTTCACCGGCTTCTATAACTTCCACAACGCGGATCCGATCGCGCTGGCTTTAGCCAAGGCGAGCGCGAAAAATCCTCAGACTCCCCTAACGGGATCGTTGCCTCTCGGCACCGGCAACACTGTGCAGAACTCGATTGTGACTTCGACATCAACGAACATCGTCACAATTGGCGGCACCGCGTTCCCAACCGGCGTCACCACGATTACGAATNNCATCGAAGTTTGGCCTATTTGACTCGCTCGCTCGCTTCGACGTCACAACATCGTGGGAAAAGTGGCCCATCGCATTCGTTGGCGACTACGTTCAGAACACCGAAGCGTGCGCCAATGTCGACAATATCGCGGCCAAGCCGGCGGACACCGCCGCGCTCACGTTTACGCAGACCACCAACTTCGCTTGCAATTCGCACCAGCGTCGCGGTTACTGGGCAGAAGCGCAAGTCGGACGCGCTCAGAAGCGAGGGGACTGGCAGTTTGATTACACCCGCATTTTTATCGAGCGGGAAGCGGTTCTCTCGAATTTCGACTACAGCGATATTCGTCAGGGCAGCAACGTAACTGAGCATCGCGCCATGGTGATCTACCAGGCGCATCGCAACGTTCAGTTGTCGTTTACAGACCTGATCGGCCGGCCGATCAATTTCGACCATACCAAACCGCCGGAACCTTGGCTTCAGCGGCTTCAATTCGACGTGATCTACACGTTCTAGTGTTCGACTGAAAAAACNNTCCGGCGAGATTTGCCGGCCTCGGAATCTAATCTTCTCCGCGCAGTTTTCGCGCTGCCGCTGCGAGCACGCTGAGCTTGGCGAAAGCGGTTTGGGCGTCGGCAACCGGCCTCTCCGCAAAAGTTCCAAAGCCGCAATCCGGATTTAAGTAAATACGATTCGCTGATACGAATTCGGTGAGGTCCCTCACGCGCTGCGCAATTTCATCCGGATCTTCCACATCTGAAGTCCGCGGATTCACAACTCCGTATCCGATCTGCGCTTGCGAACGCAAACGAGCGAGCGCTTTCGGCGTTCCAGCCCGCGATGTGGCGTACTCCAGCACGAATTGATCGACCTTCATGCGGTTCAGATACGGCACCAAGCCGTCGTAAGGACCCGAGAGCAGCACATCTTCGTTGCGGCTCCAGTTGCCGCGACAAACGTGCACGCACAAAACCGGCCCTCGAATACCTTCGACCACGCGGTTCAGCAAACTGACGGCGCGTTCGAGTTCCCCCTCAGGACTGGAGCTTGCTGCGAGTGCGGCGCACATAAACGTTCGTGTCTTCGAGCGGCCCGCGAGCAAAAGCTCGCTCAATACAGGCTCATCGAACTGCACCATCTCTGCACCGGCATCCGCCAGTTCCTGGAGTTCTTCATGCAGCACGGCCACGATGTCATCGCCGAGGCCATCTCCATTTGGATAGGTGGAATCGGAAAGCCCTTTGACCCACGTAGACCGGCTCAATAAATAAGGTCCCGGCAACGTAACTTTGATCGCCTTCCGCGTATGTTGACGAAGGAATCGGTAATCGTCCATGACCAGCGGCTTGCGGCGTTTTACGTTTCCGACGACCACCGGGTTCTTGATCGCAAACGCCGGAACATCAAGCGCGGTGAGCAGATCCTCAAACGCAGCCTTATCCTCCACGTAGTCGAGCAGCTCGGCCAGCGTCATCAGACGAATGCCTTCCAGCCGATCGGCGATAAACGAATAAAAATTATCGCGACGCTGCTCTCCGTCGGAGATCACATCGACTCCGGCATCCTCCTGATACTTGATAGCCAGCAGCGTGGCCTGATCTTGTAGGTCCGGTAGGGACGACAAACGCTTTTTCATGGCGTCCAGCAGCCATGCGGGGCGCGGCCAGCTGCCCACAACCGTTACGGGATACTGTTTCATAGCTAGGTTTTCCTGATTTCTGCGTGAAAGGACACGGTATTCACAAACGACTGCGTCACGGGAGAGCGCCGCACGGTATCCGCCAACAATTCCTCGAGCGTGCCGGCATCAGCATCCGCATCGACGTAAACCACCGCTCGCACGTTCGCGAGCCCAGGATTTCCCTCGTCCTGCAATCCGAGATACACCAAGATGTCCTGCGCGCGGGCCTGCAGAGCCACTTCAAGATTGTGCACGGTAATCTGCCGTTGTGATGCGCGCCACTGGAAACCCACTGCGAGGCAGGCACCTAGCGACCCAAGTAGATATTCGATCGCGCTGATGGATTGATCGGCGGTATCGAAGCTCGCCGGCTGGCCGGCGACGAACGAATGGTTGCGAACGAAGACTTCCGCTTCCATCTTTCCGCGTCCGCGGACGCGCGCCCGCCAAACGTAATTGCGGGCCTGCTCGAGATCCTGCCGAAAAACAGTGTCCGCCGCTTTCTTACGAATAAAAAAACTTGTCGAGCCTGCTTCGCCGGGCCTGTTCGCAAGCATATCGTGCCCCACAAGGCGGCACCACGCGGGCAGATCTTCCTTCACGCTGATTTCACGGCTGCGCACTTCGAGGATGGCACTCGACGGCAGCGGCTCCATCGCGTTCCGAATAATCAGCAATAATCCGCTGCCGCAATCGAGATCGCCGCCGTCGCACATCGTATCCGGTATGGGCTCAGGCTCCGGCATTCTTCGCTCCCCAAAAACTCAGTGACGGAGGTTCAGTAGCTGATGGAGGGAGCGCCCGCGCTCAGGAATTCCACGAGCTTTGCGCCACCGACGATCACCGCTCCAGCAATCAGCTTGTCCTCGGCGAGGCTGCGCTTCTTGAATCAAGGGGAGCAGACGAAGATTTTCCCGCCCGCCTTGACGAAGCAAACGATCAAATCCTTCAGCGGGGCGAAGCCCGGTTCGTGAATGTCGTCCGCAAATCCCTTCTGGGACAGGCGAACGCCCTCGATGCTCAGAAAAACCATCGTCTCCTTGTCGGAAGCAACCGCGGCATTCGCGATCACGAAGCCGACCGTCGCCTTATCGGCGTTGTCCTTCGAGTGAGTCACGCTGACACAAAAACTTCCTGGCATATTTCCTCCTTTAAAAAAATAGAATCACTTTTCTCTTCGTTGAATCAGGTAAATGGGATGCCTCGCGGATACCAGAGAGTGTGTCGTTAGCGCGCACCAGGCCGGAATATCCTCCACGGCACCGGAGTCCAGGGCGCGGAGCTCCAGAATCTGTCCTGGGAGGAGCTTTCTCATCCGGCAGGCAAGCTTCACTAGCAGCTCCCCGCATCCCATTTCCCCGGCATCCCATTGTTCAGCGACTATGGTCCACCCGATCTGCGGGACTGTTCCCAACTATGGCGTGAGCGCTTTGTAAGTAAACTCGCGCGTCCAGTCGGTGTATTGTTTGCCGTTCACCTCGACGTACACCTTGGGGAGCGAGTTCACGGGTCCGTCGTCCTGCGGTGGCTGCATCATCAGGTCGCGACCAACGGACCAGACCACACGCCGGTCGTCGATGTTCCCAAAGTAGTAGTCCACCTTGCTCATATCGATCCCGTGGTAACCCGTCGCAGTAGTCCGCTCGACCAACACCTTGTTCTTATCGGTGAGAGGAAATTCCTTGCCATAAATATTGGCAAGGGAAACGTCCAAGGGAAGCCATCCGAGGTTTGGGGCATAAAATTGAAGCCAGCAGTGATAACTCGCATCCACTTGGATTCCGTCGAGCGTGGGTTTCATCAGCGAACCGTAAATCATCCGAGTGGGAAGCCCGGAAGCCATCGCGAGTGAAGCAAACAGAGAGTGGAAGTCCGTGCAATTGCCCGTCTTGTTGCTCAAGCAATACTCCGTACTGCCGACCGGCGAGGCCTTCAGGTGATCGGGGTCCTTCACCCAATAGTCTATGTTTTGCAGAGTCCAATCGTAAATCTTGCGAGCCTGCAGAACAGGATTCGTCTCGCCGCCGACGATGGACTTCGCGAACGTCTTAATCTGGTCGTTCACAACCACGTAGGTCGTAGGCTGCAAATACCGCGACAGGGCCGTTCGTTCGCTGTCGGTCAGGGGACGAGTCGCTTTCGGATCGATCACGTTGCGCATCTCGGTGCGCTTCAGATCGAACGTTTCCGTGATCGTGACAGGTCCTTGCGTCCCGCTGGGAACCTCCAAATAGCCGACTCGGTTCCTCCAGGAATCCCAGTCGTAGTGCACGGGGTGGTCCGTCGCCGCATTGAAATTGGCAATCACGGAATAGGCGTCCTCTTGCGGAACGGCAAACCAGATTCGCACCGTCTTGGCGTCAGGTGGAATTTTCACGGTCAGAACGTTTTTTATCCGAAATGCTGCTTGTTCGGGTTGCACGACCTTCGAAGAATCGTTCGCGGAGACCGCAAAGCAGCAACACATCGTTAGCAAGAACACAATTCGCCACTGAATCCTTTTTCGCAACATGAGATAGCTCCTCCCTAAAATTCTTGAGTAGAAGATTGAATTGATTTAGGTAACGGCCAACGGTCGCTTATAGGGAGGGCGCTCAAGTGAAGCCGGATTTCAAATGACGTTTGTGGCCCGGTGCGAGCATACGGAGCTTATCTTGCTGCAGCCAGAAATCGTTAGCAAGCGATTTTGCTTTTAGCCATTGGAGCGAAGGGCCGGCCGAAGGAAATTACCAACTTACTCGCCGAAGGAACTAGGGGAGACGCCCACCGACTGCGCGCCAACGACTCCCGAGTCATGGACTTCGAACTTCGCTATTTTAGCAGCTTCTCGATCGCGGCCGTCACTTCGGGCGAATCGGGCGTGACGGCAGGTTCGAACCGCTGCACCACTTTTCCGTCGCGGTCCACCAAGAACTTGGTGAAGTTCCACTTGATGGCCTCCGAGCCGAGCAGCCTNNTGAAGTTCCACTTGATGTCGCCGGCTACCGCAGGATTCGCTTCCTTCGTCAGGTAGCTGTAGAGAGGCGTCTGGTCATCACCCTTCACCGAGACCTTGGCGTACACGGGAAACTTCACGCTGTATTTCGAGGTGCAAAACTCTTTGATCTCTTCGTTCGTGCCGGGTTCTTGGCCGCCAAAATTATTCGCCGGGAATCCGATGATCACAAATCCCTGGTCCCTATACTTTTCGTAAATGGCCTCGAGCGCCGTGTATTGCGGCGTGAACCCGCAACGGCTCGCGACGTTCACCACGAGCACGACTTTGCCTTTATAGTC